>NZ_JBBMEJ010000015.1:0-93888 GCF_040096615.1 Blautia aquisgranensis | reverse complement strand
CCAGAGGGGAGGAGCGCGAGGAGGGGAAACGGCCTTCGCAACTTCGAGTGCCTCCCCTCCTCGCAAATCCCCCACAGCTATCAGCTGTGAACCAAACAAAAAAACTTTTTCAATCTATAACATTTTTCAAAAAAAGGAGTTATCACATATGGTGAATCAGAAATATCTTGACAAAGCGGAGGTTCTTATAGAAGCTCTGCCATATATCCAGCGGTTTAACCGCAAGATTGTTGTTATCAAGTATGGCGGCAGCGCAATGCTTGATGAGGAGCTGAAGCGTAATGTTATCAAGGACGCTGTCCTTCTGAAGCTGGTTGGTTTCAAACCGATCATTGTTCATGGCGGTGGTAAGGAGATCAGCCGCTGGGTTGGTAAGGTTGGCATGGAGCCTCGGTTTGTGAACGGTCTGCGTGTAACGGATAAGGATACCATGGAGATCGCAGAGATGGTTCTTGCCAAAGTTAACAAAGAGCTGGTAACTCTGGTTGAATCTCTTGGTGTGCAGGCTGTTGGTGTCAGCGGTAAGGATGGCGGATTACTGCAGTGCAAGAAGAAGCTTTCCAAGGGTGAGGACATCGGCTATGTAGGCGAGATTACAAAGGTGAATCCTAAGATCCTCCAGGATCTTCTGGAAAGAGATTTCCTTCCTATCGTGTTCCCGATCGGTTTTGACGAGAATTTCGATTCCTACAATATCAATGCAGACGATGCGGCATGTGCCATCGCTGAGGCTGTCAATGCAGAGAAGCTTGCTTTTCTTTCGGATATTGAAGGTGTTTACAGGGATGCTTCTGATCCGTCCACTCTGATTTCTGAGCTTGGCGTGGATGAGGCAGAGCAGCTGATCACAGATGGTACAGTTGGCGGCGGCATGATCCCGAAACTTAAAAACTGCATCGATGCGATCGAGCATGGTGTAAACCGGGTGCATATCCTGGACGGAAGAATTCCGCACAGCTTACTGCTTGAGATTTTTACAAACAAAGGTATTGGTACCGCAATCTTAAAAGACGATGGGGAGAAATATTACAATGAACATGCATGATCAGATGGAAGAATCCGAGGCTAGTATTCTTCATACATATAACCGTTTTCCGGTAGTTTTTGAAAAAGGTGAGGGTTGTCACCTTTATGATTCCGAGGGTAAGGAGTATCTGGATTTTGCAGCAGGTATCGCTGTAAATGCTCTGGGTTATCATTATCCGGGATATGACGATGCTCTGAAGGAGCAGATCGACAAGCTGATGCACATTTCCAATCTGTACTACAATGAGCCGATCATTGAGGCAGGAGCCAAGCTTGTACAGGCAAGCCATATGGAAAAAGCATTTTTTACAAACAGTGGTACTGAGGCGATTGAAGGTGCTCTGAAGGCTGCCAAAAAATATGCCTATGCAAGGGACGGACATGCAGATCATGAGATCATTGCCATGAACCATTCTTTCCACGGCCGCAGCATCGGTGCTCTTTCCGTAACAGGAACTGCACATTACAGAGAGCCGTTTGAGCCGCTGATGGGTGGTGTGAAATTTGCTGATTTCAATGATCTTGAGAGCGTAAAGGCTCAGGTCACAGACAAAACCTGCGCCATCATTGCAGAGACCGTACAGGGTGAAGGTGGTATCTACCCGGCAACAAAAGAGTTTCTTGAAGGTCTCAGAAAGCTCTGTGATGAGAAGGATATCATCCTGATCCTGGATGAGATCCAGTGCGGTATGGGACGTACCGGACATTATTTTGCATGGCAGGCTTACGGTGTTCAGCCGGATATCATGACCTGTGCGAAAGCACTTGGCTGTGGTGTTCCGGTAGGTGCTTTTGTGCTGAACAAAAAAGCAGCAGCAGCATCCCTCGAGCCGGGCGATCACGGAACAACCTACGGCGGAAACCCGTTCGTATGTGCGGCAGTCAGCAAGGTATTTGAGATTTTTGAAAAAGACCAGATCCTTACTCATGTACAGGGGCTGACTCCTTACCTGGAGGCAAAACTGGATGAGCTGGTTGAGAAATACGACTGTGCAGAGACCAGAAGAGGAAGAGGCTTCATGCAGGGGATCGTGATCAAAGGACGTCCGGTGGGCGATGTAGTGAAGAAAGCCCTTTCCAAGGGTCTTCTTGTGATTTCAGCAGGAAGCGATGTTCTTCGTCTCGTTCCACCGCTTATCATCACAAAGGATGACATCGACAAGATGACAGAGATCCTGGGCAAGTGCATGGAATAAGTCCGGAATCATAAAGGCTGTAACTGCCCGGAATTCGGGCTTACAGGTGTATTTTTATGGCGGGATCCGGCATGGCATAATGTTATAAAATAAAATGTAAATAATAGATACAAATACAAGCAGTACTTTTCACAAAGGCAGTCAGGCCAGGGAAAGTGCTGCTTTTGTTATTTATGGAAAATTACTCCATAATGCTCCATCCCTGAAATAACAAAGTTCTTCAGACAGGACTTCTTTTAATGTCTCCATCTTCCCACGGACAAACGTCTCCGCATGGTGAACACACTACCACTAAATATATATAAAATATATAATATCCATATCATAATGCTTCCCAAAATCATATCGTGTGTTAAAAAATGAACAAAAACAGACAACAGACATCGACAAGTTGCACAAAAAAATACGAAATACTGACCGCAAATTGCACATTCACACAGTTGATTTTGCGACCGCATATGATATAATTGCTCTGGTTAAAAAATTTATGTGAGGGGTGAAAATTTTGAAAAAATTATTAACCATCATGTGTACTTTTCTGACAGTATTTCTGGCATGCCCTGTGGGTGTATGGGCAGCGGGAAACAGTGAGAAAACAGCAACCGTGCCACTGTGGCTTTGTATTCCTTTTGCGGGGCTTCTTCTGTGTATCGCAGTGATGCCACTTGTAAAAGGTGAGTGGTGGGAAGCTCATCAGCCGATCGTGGTTGCATTCTGGATCATTCTCATGGTCGTTCCGTTTGCTGTTGTTTACGGCGCTGGAAAAGCAACAGAAACAGTACTTGAGTGCGTAATCAATGACTATCTTACATTTATCATTCTGTTATTCGGATTATTCTGCGTATCCGGTAACATTACAGTTGAAGGCGATTTTGCGGGTTCGCCACGTGTAAATGTAGGTCTTCTGGCACTGGGAACCTTACTTTCAAGCTGCATCGGAACTACCGGTGCCAGTATGCTTATGGTTCGTCCGGTGATCAAGATGAATTCCTGGAGAAAAAGAAAAGGTCACATTATGATCTTCTTTATCTTCATGGTATCCAACATGGGTGGATGCCTGACACCGATCGGTGATCCGCCGCTTCTTATGGGCTTCATGCGAGGAGTTCCGTTCTTCTGGAGCCTGCATCTTTTTCCGGTACTGATCTTCAATATGGTGATCCTTCTGTTTGTGTTCTATCATCTGGACATGCGTTCCTATAAGAGGGATATCGCTGACGGACGTAAACCGGACATCAGCAAGCCTGGTACCGAGTTTAAGATCGAAGGTCTTCACAACATCATTTTCCTTGTGATGATCGTTGCAGGAGTTATCTTAAGTGGTGTGCTGCCAAGTGTTCCTGCATTCCAGGATGCTGCAGGAAATGTAAGAGGTCTTCATATTTTCGGAGAAGTGACACTGACTTTCCCGGCGATCATCGAGATCGTTCTGATTCTTGTAGCTGCATTTCTGTCCTTTAAGACAACCGACAAGAAGATCCGTATCCGGAACCATTTTACCTGGGGTGCGATCAAAGAGGTTGCAGTACTTTTCATCGGTATCTTTATTACCATGCAGCCGGCTCTGATGCTTCTCAAGGCTGTGGGACCGAACCTTGGAATTACCAAGCCGTTTGAGATGTTCTGGGCAACAGGAGCACTTTCAAGCTTCCTGGATAATACACCGACCTATCTGGTATTCCTTACAACTGCGGGAACACTGGGATTCACAAACGGAATCGTTACTTCTCTTGGAACTGTTCCGGTGAAGCTGCTTTCCGCGATTTCCTGTGGTGCTGTATTTATGGGAGCCAATACATATATCGGTAATGCACCGAACTTTATGGTCAAGACACTTTCTGACGAAAATGGTATCAATATGCCGTCCTTCTTTGGATATCTCGGCTGGTCCATTTGTTTCCTGGTACCGGTGTTCATCATCGATATGCTGGTATTCTTTTTATAAGGGAGGAGGATCAATATGCAGGAGAACAACATTCGTGAAAAATGCAGAGAGCTTGCCACCAGACTTTATGAGCTGGACGGCGAGGTTTATGAGAGCGTAGGATCTTCCCTTGGACGTACCTTCACCGGTGATGAGGAGAGTACTATCCGGAACTTAAGTGCCCTGATGTACACCAAGCCGGACGGACATCTTCTCCGGAGCGAGATGGCGCTGATCAGCAACATGGCCAGAACCATCAAGGACAAGGAAGAAAAAAGCCGCCTGATGAAGAAGTATGATGAGATCTTTCAGGAGATCCTCACACTGCCGGAAACCTTTGTTGCAACAGACATCATGGACAAGGAGCGTGTACAGCTCAATCACATGATCAAGCACAGGGAAAAAATCTCCGGCGATGATCATCTGGTCATCTGTATCAGCCGTACGCAGGGAAGTGCCGGTAATGATATCGGTTTCGGTCTGGCAGATAAGCTTCGTATCAATTATTATGATGTGGAGATCTTTGACCAGGTTTTAAGACGCCTCGAGGCGGAAAAAGGTGCAGTCAATGATGCTGAATATTTCGCAGATTTCAATAAGTATGAAACGAAGAAACGTTTTGACCTGAAAGGATGGTTCCGTGAATTCAACCGTTATCACGGACTTCCGAAGCAGGATGCGGTATTCTTCAATATGAGTGACCTGATCTGTGACCTTGCATCAAAAGAAGACTGTATCATTATGGGACGATGTGCGGATGCGATCCTTAAGAACAATCACATTCCACATATCAGCCTGTTCATCACGGCACCTTTTGCCATACGTGTACAGCATGTCATGGATGTGCGGAAGATGGATATGAAAAAAGCTGTGCGTTTTCTGAAAAAAATGGATGCCCAGCACAAAAAGTATTATAATTTCTACGGCGGCGCACACTGGGGCAAACCGGAGAATTATGATCTTTGCATCAACAGTGCAAGCTATGGAATCCAGGAGACAGAGAATCTGATCCTGAAGCTTCTGGATGACCAGATCCACTAATACAGCAACAGAAAATACTATCAATCAAAAAAGAGTTCCTGTAAAGAAATATACAACTGTCAGAGTGACAGAACGTATACGAAAATGCAGGAGCTCTTTTTATATATTTTTTATAAAAAATTAATTTTGATTAACTTTTTTCATTTAAGGGATTGACATTTGAAAAAACTTAGTATAAACTAACCTTTGAGTTAGAATTAACTAATTAGATGAAGTTAATTAATAGGAAGAAACGGAGGGACTTCTATGCAGCCGATTTTATTTTTACAGTCAGGCGATACCGGCACGATCAAACGTATTTCCGGAGCAGAGGATACAAGAAGATTTCTTGCAGGACTTGGATTTGTGGAGAATGCAGAAGTAACAGTCGTTTCCCAGTTTGACGGTAACCTGATCGTGAACATCAAGGATTCCAGAGTGGCAGTCAATAAGGAAATGGCAAGACACATTATGGTGTGATGATGAAATTCATTATATAGAATATAAACAGGGAGGAAATGAGAAATGACTTTACGTGATGCAGCAGTAGGTTCTACAGTAGTTGTGTCCAAGATCACCGGTGACCCGGCTTATAAGCGTCGTATCATGGACATGGGAATCACAAAAGGCAGCGAGGTTTATATCCGCAAGGTAGCTCCTCTTGGAGATCCGGTTGAGATCACCATCAGAGGTTATGAGCTTTCCCTGCGTAAGCATGACGCCGCATGTGTGGAAGTAAAGCAGAAATAAACTTCGAAAAATGACAGAGCGGCAGGCTCTGATCTGAACAAAAAGGAGGATGCAAAATG
Organism: Blautia aquisgranensis; assembly: GCF_040096615.1. Lineage (NCBI taxonomy): Bacteria > Bacillati > Bacillota > Clostridia > Lachnospirales > Lachnospiraceae > Blautia > Blautia aquisgranensis. Next base: position 87,913 of record NZ_JBBMEJ010000015.1, on the reverse strand, counting down.
TCTGTAACAATAGCTCTTGCCGGAAACCCGAACTGTGGTAAGACTACAATGTTCAATGCGCTTACAGGTGCTAACCAGTATGTTGGTAACTGGCCAGGCGTTACTGTAGAAAAAAAAGAGGGAAAACTGAAAAACCAGAAGGATGTAACAGTAACAGACCTTCCGGGTATCTATTCACTTTCCCCGTATACACTTGAGGAGGTTGTCAGCCGTGATTACCTTCTGAAAGAAAAACCGGATGTGATCATCGATCTTGTTGATGCAACAAACATCGAGAGAAACCTGTACCTTGCCACACAGCTTCTTGAGATCGGTATCCCGGTTGTTATCGCACTTAACATGGTGGACCTTCTTAAGAAGAACAATATCAACATCAATGTAAAAGGCTTAAGCTCCGCACTTGGATGCCCGATCGTTGAGACATCTGCTCTTAAAGGAACAGGTCTTAAGGAGGTTGTTGATGAGGCAATCAAATGTGCGAACCAGCATAGAGTACCATCTAAACAGATGGAATTCCCGAAGGCTGTTGAGAAGGCAGTCAATGAGATCGAGGAGTTTGTTCCGGAAACGATCGCCAAAGAGAACAGAAGATGGTATGCAGTAAAGCTTCTCGAGAGAGACAGCAAGGTAAAAGAAGGCCTGAGTCTTCCGGTTTCTGCACAGTCCAGAATTGAGGAAATCGCCTCTAAGCTTGAGCAGACAGAAGATGATGATACAGAGAGTATCGTGACAGACGGAAGATATCAGTACATACAGAAGGTAGTTTCCGCAAATGTCAAGAGAAGCGGAAATAAGATGACAGTTTCTGATAAGATCGACCGTATCGTAACAAACCGTATCCTCGGTCTTCCGATCTTCATCCTGACAATGTTCATTGTTTATTATGTATCTGTAACAACAGTAGGTACCATGGTAACAGACTGGACCAACGACAGCTTCGTTGGAACCATTCAGGAAGTCGTATCCGGTGCACTTAGTGGCGTTGGTGTTGCTGACTGGCTGGTAAGCCTTGTATCTGACGGTGTTATCGGTGGCCTTGGTGCAGTACTTGGATTCGTTCCACAGATGGCGATCCTGTTCCTGTTCCTTTCCATCCTTGAGGACTGTGGTTATATGGTTCGTATCGCATTCGTCATGGACCGTGTATTCCGTCATTTCGGACTTTCCGGAAAGAGCTTCATCCCGCTCCTTATTTCCTCTGGTTGCGGAATCCCTGGAATCATGGCTTCCAAGACTATCGAGGCTGACAATGACCGTCGTCTGACGATCATGACTGCTACCTTTATTCCTTGTGGCGCTAAGCTTCCTGTTATCGCTCTTATGGGTGGTATCATGACAGCTTATGTAACTGGTGATTATGTAGCAGCTGGTTTCATCACACCACTGATGTACTTCATCGGTGTTGTAGCAGTTCTTGTATCTGCTATCATCCTGAAGAAAACAAAACCGTTCTCCGGTAAACCTGCTCCGTTCGTAATGGAGCTTCCGCAGTACCATATTCCGTCTGTAAAGACAGTTCTGCTTCATGTTTGGGAGAGACTGAAAGGCTTCATCATCAAAGCCGGTACAATTCTTTTCCTTGCAACAGTTATCATGTGGATCCTTTCCAGCATCGGAAATACAGGAAGCGGAATCGGATTTGTTGAGGACAGCAACGACAGTATCATGGCTATCCTTGGCGGTATCCTTGCTCCGATCTTTGCCCCTCTCGGATTTGGTAAATGGCAGCCGGTTGCAGCCTCCATCTCCGGATTCTCCGCAAAAGAGTCTATCGTAAGTACCATGGGTGTACTTGCAAACGTAGCTGGTGATGATGCTGAGGATACTATGATCGTTGGAGCAGCCATCAAAGCATGGTTCCCGAGTGCAGTAGCAGCATTCTCCTTCCTGCTGTTCAACCTGCTTGATTCTCCGTGTCTTGCAGCAATCTCTACAATGGCACATGAGATGCAGTCCAGAAAATGGTTCTGGTTTGCGATCATCTTCCAGAACGTATTTGCTTATGTTGTAACACTTTGTGTATACCAGATCGGTCTGGTTGTCACAGGCACCGGTGCTTTCGGAGTTGGAACAGTTGTAGCACTGATCCTCGTGGCGATCCTGCTCTTCCTGCTGTTCAGACCGGATCCGTATAAGAACCAGAATGATGTTACAAGAAGATCTGTACAGGCAGCAGAATAATCGAATACCGGTGGTACAGTAAAGATCCGGTATATAAGCTTGGAAATGAAGCTGCCCAAAGCAGTGGAAATGATAAGCACGTAAGAGGGCCGGGTATGTAAATACCTGGCCTTCTGTGATATAATGATTCCTGAAAAAAAGATTTTTGTGAGAAACCGTAAATGCAGCTGACGGTCGAATACCTGTCGGCTGAGACATAGAAAGGATGAAAGATATGAGTATGATAGCGGATATTATTGTACTGGCACTTGTGATCGCATATGGAGTATTTGTGATCCATTATCTTTATTCAAGAAAAAAACAGGGCTTAAGCTGTGTAGGCTGTGCCGGAAATACACGTACCAGTGGCTGCGGCGGCGGATGCTCCGGCCATTGTTCCGGATGCTCCGGCTGCAGTGGAGTACACAGATAAAAACAGGAGGCATAAGAAAATGGCAAATGCAATTGTCGTCATTATCGTTCTTATCATTATGGTGTTTGCCGGAAAAGGCGCATACAAACATCTGAAAGGCGAAGGCGCCTGCTGTGGCGGTGGAGCCGGAAAGCCGGACATTCCGAAGAAAAAGCTGGACGGAACGAAGCTTGGTGAGAAGACTATGAAGATCACAGGCATGCACTGTGAGAACTGTGTGGCCAGTGTCACAAGAGCGATCAACCGTATTGATGGTGCGGCAGCAAAAGTAAACCTCAAAAAAGGTGAGGCAGTGGTTTCCTATGACAGAGAGATCTCAGAAGAAGAACTTAAGAGAGTCGTAGAGGACAGAGGATACCATGTAGTCTCTATTCAGTAAAAAAATACCGGAGGATTTTGTTCCGGCAGATCAGAGAACGGTTTCTCGTCGAAATGTTTAAAAATATTTCGATGAGAAACCGTTTTTTTGTGTAAAAAGCCAGAGTTGCAATTGACTCACTAATATACGGCATTGTATAATAAAAACAGAAAAAATCAGACGGAATGAACAAATATTCTTTTTATCCGGATGAGCTGACAGGAAAAAATATATAGAAGAACAGCCTCCGATGTTCTGGCAGGACAGAAGAGGAACTTTGACGGCAAGGAATATCCGAGCGGGAATTGATGTTCATGGGGCAGGGCTTTCAGGCCTTGCGTGCAGGATACCGGACTCTTTCACCTTGTGCGTGAAGGAGTTTTTTTATTGAAAATATCTGTGGTGACAGACACGGCTATTATGGGAGGAGCTTATGCTGAAAGTAGCAGTTTACGGAAAGGGCGGTATCGGGAAGTCCACAGTGACCTCCAATCTGGCGGCAGCTTTTGCAGCCATGGGAAAAAGAGTGATCCAGATCGGATGTGACCCGAAGGCGGATTCCACGATCAATCTTCTGGGAGGGGAACCGCTGCGCCCGGTAATGAATTATATGAGAGAAGAGGATGAGGAACCGGAGAAACTGACCGATATCTCGAAAGAAGGATTTGGCGGCGTCTTATGTATCGAGACAGGAGGCCCTACACCGGGGCTTGGCTGTGCAGGAAGGGGAATTATCGCAACCTTTCAGCTTCTGGAGGATCTGAAGCTTTTTGAAACCTGGAAGCCGGATGTGGTGCTCTATGATGTGCTTGGAGATGTGGTGTGCGGCGGTTTTGCGGCACCGATCCGTGAGGGCTATGCGGAAAAAGTCCTCATCGTTACATCCGGTGAGAAGATGGCACTTTATGCAGCTGACAATATTTCAAGGGCTGTGCGGAATTTTGAGGACCGAAGCTACGCCAGGATCTTCGGTATCGTGCTGAACCACAGAAATGTGGAGAATGAGACAGAGAAGGTGAAGGCTTTTGCAGAGAAAAGCAACATTCCCATTGTTGGGGAGATTCCGCGTAGTGATGAGATCATCCGCTGGGAGGATCAGGGAAAAACGGTGATCGAAGGAGATGAGAAGTCTGAGATCAGCGGAAGATTTTTTGCACTGGCAAGGAAATTACTGGAAAATGATGCAGCCGAGGCTGATGCAGATGAAATTACGGAGTCAGGTGCTGCGGATGTGGCTGAAAAGGAGGACGTATGAAGCAGGAAGCATATTTTGCAACAGCAGAAGAACTGGAACAGCTTGGGCCAGATAAGATTCCGCCGCAGATGATCTCCGGAAAGCATCTGATCTACAGCTCACCGGCTACACTGGCTTTTAATTCTCCGGGAGCAGAGGGCTTCGGTGTGAAGCGTGCAGGACTTGCAGTGCCGGATTCCATTATGCTGATCGTGGCACCAGGCTGTTGCGGAAGAAATACATCTCTCATCAGTTCCATGCCGGAGTACAATGACCGCTTTTTTTATCTGATGATGGATGAGACGGATATTGTCACAGGGCGCCATCTGAAAAAAATCCCGAAGGCAGTGAAGGAAATCTGCGACTTCTGCGAGAAGAAGCCTTCTGTGGTAATGATCTGCATCACCTGTGTGGATGCACTTCTTGGAACGGATATGGAACGTGTCTGCAGGAAGGCAGAGGAGAAGGTGAATATTCCGGTGCGTCCCTGCTATATGTATGCGCTGACCCGTGAGGGAAGAAAGCCGCCTATGGTACATGTGCGGCAGTCGTTGTATTCCCTTCTGGAGCACCGGAAGAAAAAAGGAAACGTGGTCAATCTGCTGGGATTTTTTTCTCCGCTTGTGGATGACTGTGAACTCTATGATCTGCTGCATCAGGCAGGAGTCAGGACGATCCATGAGATTTCCGGATGCAAAGATTATGCAGAATATCAGACTATGGCTGAGGCGAATTTTAATCTGGTGCTGCACCCGGAGGCACGTTTTGCAGCGGAGGATTTTCATAACCGTCTGAAGATCCCGTTTATTGAACTGAAGAGACTTTATCAGATGGATAAGATCGGGAACCAGTACCAGGCACTGGGACAGGTTCTGGGCGTTTCCTTTGACCAGGAAAAATACAGGGCAGAGGCGGAAGCTGCGGTGGAACATTTCCGGGAAGTCTGTCCGGATGCTGCTTTTGCAGTGGGAGAGTGTATGAACGGTGATCCCTTTGAGCTGGCACTGGCACTGGTGCGATATGGTTTTGCGGTGCGGGAAATCTACGGAACCATTACAGCAGAGAATTTTGTATACATACGAAAGCTGGCAGAGTTAAGCCCGAAGACGAAGATTTTTTCCAATATGGAACCGACCATGCTGTACTATGACCCATCTGAGAGCGGAGTCAATCTGACCATAGGAAAAGATGCGCTGTATTATCACCCGGAGCAGCCGGGGGTGGTCTGGAACCAGGATCGGCAGCCTTACGGATATGCAGGTGTACGGCGGCTGTTTGAGGCACTTGCGGAAGCTGTGATGGAACAGAGGGAGGAAAAGCCATGAGAGGACTTCGGAAATATCTGACACCTTTTGCGCCGGATCAGTCCGGGGCAGTGTCTGTTTTGTATGAATTCGGCGGAATCCTTGTGATCTGTGATGCCGGCGGATGCACAGGAAATGTATGCGGCTTTGATGAGCCCAGATGGTTCGGGAAAAAAAGTGCGGTATTCAGTGCAGGGCTCCGGGATATGGATGCGATCCTGGGGCGGGATGATCGACTGGTCGCCAAGCTTGTGGATGCAGCGGAAAAAATCGATGCAGGTTTTGCGGCGGTGATCGGAACACCGGTGCCTGCTGTGATCGGAACAGACTACCGGGCACTCAGACGCATGTGCGAAAAAAAGACAGAGCTTCCCATCCTGGCCATAGATACAGACGGAATGGAACTTTATGATGCAGGGGAGCGAAAAGCATATCTGGAGCTGTTCCGAACCTTTGCCGGGGAGAAGTTTCCGACAGAATCCGGCAGGATTGGGATCCTGGGAATGACACCGCAGGATGTCAGTGATCCGGGCACTGCGGATAAGATCCGGGAAAAATTCCACGCACAGGGGCTGGAAGCTGTGTGCTATGGAATGGGATCCGGGCTTACCCAGGTGAAAAAAGCTTCTTCTGCGGAAAAAAATATCGTAGTTTCACCGGCGGCACTGGAATGTGCGAAATATCTTGAGAAAACTTTTGGCACACCTTACGAGGTGGGATATCCGCTGGCAGAGGAGCTGGTGCCGGATATGGATTATTCCGGAAAAAAGGCTCTTATTGTTCAGCAGCAGGTGATCGCGAACTCCATGCGTGATGTGATAAGGCAGCGTGGAGGGAAAACAGAGATCACCGTGGCCAGCTGGTTTTCCATGGAAAAAGAGCTCCTTGAAGAGGGAGATGTGGCACTTCGCGATGAGGAGGATTACATTTCTCTTGTGGAAAACGGGGGATATGATGTGATCTTTGCAGATCCCTGTATGAAGCGGATGACACCGGGATTTCAGGGAGAGTTTGTGGATGCGGTGCATTTTGCAGTATCCGGAAAGTGCAGATAAAAGGCAGTTTTTACAGGGAACGGAGAACGATATGGAGCATGAAATTACAAAAATGATCCGCGTTTACGGGATCGTACAGGGTGTGGGTTTTCGTCCCACTGTGAGCAGGCATGCGGCAGCCAGGGGAATCGGGGGAAGTGTGTCCAATAAAGGTCCTTATGTGGAGATTTTTGCCCAGGGAGAAGCTAAAGCGGTGGAGAAGTTTATCGGAGATATTGAAAACAGACCACCGAAACGTGCCGCAATCCTGAAGCTTCTTTCAGAACCGGTGGAGGATGCACCGGAATTTACACAGTTTGATATTATCGAGAGTGAAAAGACAAAGGGCGAGATCTTTGTTTCACCGGATATCGCGATCTGTGATGAATGTAAAGAAGAAATGTTTGATCCGAAAAACAGGCGGTATCTGCATCCGTTTATTAACTGCACCTGCTGCGGGCCGCGGCTGACGATCCTGGATTCTCTTCCTTATGACAGGGAGCGGACCAGCATGAAAGAATTTCCCATGTGTCCGTCCTGTGCGGACGAGTATAATGATCCGGACACAAGACGGTACGATGCCCAGCCTGTCTGTTGCAATGACTGTGGACCGGAGGTTTATCTTCTTGGAAGAAAAGAGAAAGGGCGTGCTGCGATCACGGAAACCAGGCGTGTGATCGCTTCCGGGGGAATCGTGGCGATCAAGGGAATCGGAGGTTTTCATCTCTGCTGTGATGCAACCAGTGAGACGGCAGTAAAGCTTCTCCGGGAACGGAAACGGCGGCCGGTGAAGCCCTTTGCAGTGATGGCCCAGAATCTGGAGACGGTGAAGGCAGTGTGCCAGGTCAGTGAGGAACAGGAAAAAATCCTTACCGGACATCAGAAGCCGATTCTTCTGCTGGATAAATACGATTCATCTCCGGAGAGAGACAGCGATGCGTCTGAGAAGCTTTGCGAGAGCATTGCCCCGGGGAATCCCAAGGTTGGCATGATGCTTCCCTATGCGCCGGTGCAGCTTCTTCTTTTTTGCTATGATGACGGGATCGAAATGCCGAAGCTTCTGGTGATGACCAGTGGAAATACATCCGGTGCGCCGATCTGCCGGGATGATGCGGAGGCAGAGGCAGAGCTTTCTCATCTCTGCGACTGTATTCTTTCCCATAACCGCAAGATACGTATCCGGGCAGATGACTCAGTGATGGATTTTTATAAAGGGGAGCCGTACATGATCCGGCGTTCACGCGGATATGCACCGCTTCCGTTCATGGTTTCCACACCATGGAGGGGACAGGTGATCGCAGCAGGTGGAGAGCTTAAGAATACTTTCTGCATTGGTGTGGATAACCGCTTTTATCCGTCCCCGTATGTGGGAGATCTGGAGGATATCCGCACAGTAAAAGCCCTGAAAGAGACAATGGGAAGACTGGAGACTCTTCTGGAGGTTCAGCCGGAGGTGGTGGTATGTGATCTGCATCCACGGTACAATTCCACAGTAGTGGCAGAAGAAACAGGGCTGCCGGTTCTGAAGGTGCAGCATCATTATGCACACATTTTATCCTGTATGGCAGAGAACGACTGCCAGGAAAAAGTGATCGGCGTTTCTTTTGACGGAACCGGCTACGGAACGGACGGAACGATCTGGGGCGGAGAGATTCTGCTGGCAGATCATGAAGGATTTACAAGACTTGGAAGCATTCAGCCGTTTACGCAGGTGGGTGGAGATCTTTCTGCAAAGGAAGGATGGCGGATCGCGGTTTCCCTGATCGGGCAGAATTATGATGATCAGGAAAAAACCTTTATTACAGTCCAAAAACTGGGACTTTGCACAGAGAAGGAATGCAAGGTGCTGGTGGCTATGGCGCAGAGAAAGATCAATGCAGTAACATCTACCAGTGCAGGACGGCTTTTTGACGGGGTCAGCGCGATCCTGGGAATCCGGAGAGCATCAACCTTTGAGGGCGAAGCCTCCACAGCACTGGAGTTTGCAGCCGAAGAATGGGAAAAAAATAATCCAAAAGAAGCACAGGAGCTTTTGGAAAAAAAGAATCGGAATGCTGTCAGAGAGAACGAAGTAATGGTATGGAATCCGGATTCATCGGATCTGACAGAATCAGAAGATACAAGAAAATTTGTTTTAAATACAGACAGACTTGTCCGGTATCTGGTGGAAGAAAGGCTGGAAGGTGTGGATTCCGGGCAGCTTGCATATGAGTTCCATGCAGGTCTGGCGGAACAGATCATCTCAGCCTGTGAGGCGGCGGAAAAAGAAACAGGAATCCGAAAAGCTGCTTTAAGCGGCGGAGTTTTTCAGAACCGGCTGCTTCTCAAGCTGACAGATGAGGGACTTTTAAGGAAAGGCTTTCAGGTACTCAAACATAGTCTGATCCCGCCAAATGACGGTGGGATCGCACTGGGACAGGCAGCTTACGGTATGGCTTATCTGAATGCAAAGCGGACAGGGGATGTGAGTTCCGCCATGGAGAAGGAGGAAATTTGATATGTGTGTAGGATTATCAGCAAAAGTAGTAAAGATCAGCGACGGTACTGCAGTAGTGGATGCAGGCGGAGCAAAACGTGAGGTCAGTGCACAGCTTCTTGAGGATCTGGAACCGGGAGATTATGTGATGGTTCATGCAGGAGTGGCCATCGCAAAGATCACAGACGATGATGAAGAGGAAACGGATCAGCTGATGGAGGAGCTGTTGTGATGGAAGAGAAGAAAAGAACCGCAAAAGAGATCATAGAAGACTACCGTGGACCTGCAGTGCGGATCATGGAGGTGTGCGGAACCCATACACATGAGATCTTCCGGCTGGGAATACGTAAGATTCTTCCGCCCCAGGTGGAGCTGATCTCAGGACCAGGCTGTCCGGTCTGTGTGACGCCGGTAGGTTTTATTGATGAGGCTGTTTATCTTGCGTTGGAAAAGCAGGTGACGATCTGTACGTTCGGAGATCTTGTCCGTGTACCGGGAACAAAAAAGAGTCTTGCAGACGCCAGGGCAGAGGGAGCCAGGATCCGCATCGTCTATTCTCCGGCAGATGCGGAAAAATACGCCGCAGAACATCCGGATGAGCAGGTGGTATTTCTCTCGGTAGGCTTTGAGACGACCACGCCCTCGGGATGTCTTTCCGTGAAAAAAGCGAAGGAGGACGGGCTTTCCAACTATTCGCTGCTGGTGGCAAACAAGACCATGCCACAGGCTTATCAGGCATTAAAAGGAAGCGCAGATGTTTTTCTTTATCCGGGACATGTGAACGCGATCACAGGAACAACGCTCTGTGAGCAGTTGGCAGAAGAAGGAATCAGCGGCGTTGTTGCAGGCTTTACAGCCAAAGAGCTTCTTACAGCGCTGGCTGTTGCCCTGGTGCGATTCCAGGAAGGAAAGCCGTTCTTTGTAAACTGCTACCCGCGTGTGGTAAAAAGCGAAGGAAGCCCGCAGGCACAGAAACTGATGGAAGAGTTGATGGAGCCCTGCGATTCGGAATGGCGGGGGCTGGGAGTGATCCCGGATTCCGGGTTGGAGCTCCGGAAAGAATGGGAAGCTTTTGATGCCAGAAAGAAATATGCAGTGCCACCGATCCAGGGAAAACCGAATCCTGCATGCCGCTGCGGGGATGTGCTTCAGGGAAAATGCAGGCCTTCCGACTGTAAGGTGTTTGGAAAGGTCTGTACACCGCAGCATCCGGTAGGTGCCTGCATGGTATCTAATGAAGGAGCCTGTTCTGCATATTTTATGTATGGAAATGAATGAAAGACAGAAAGAAGATGAGGATCATGGAGAATAAAAATAAAACAGTGACAATGGCACATGGTGCCGGAGGACGTCAGACCTCAGAACTTATTGACCAGGTATTTAAAGCACATTTTGCAAACCCGGATCTTACTGCAGATGATGCGGCAGTTCTGGCTCCGCCTGTGGGAAAAATGGCAGTATCCACCGATGGCTTTATTGTTTCACCGGCATTCTTTCCGGGAGGAAATATCGGAAAGCTTTCCATATGCGGAACAGTCAATGACCTTGCCTGTATGGGGGCGAAGCCTCTGTATCTTACCTGTGCCTTTGTGATCGAAGAAGGCTTCCCTATGGAAAAACTGGAGGAGATTGCTTCTGCCATGGAAAAAACAGCGAAGGAAGCAGGCGTGCGTATTGTTTCCGGTGATACCAAGGTGGCAGGAAAAGGACAGGTTGACGGAGTCTTTATCACAACTACAGGAATGGGTGAGATCCAGGAAGGCGTTCAGGTGGGTGGCGAGCTTGCGAAGCCCGGTGATGCCATTATCGTAACCGGTGATGTGGGACGCCATGGATGTACCATTCTTCTGGCAAGAGAGGATTTCGGAATCGAGGCAGATGTGACAAGTGACTGCGCTCCGTTATGGGGAACAGTAAAAGAAGTGATGAATGCAACGCATGAGCTTCACGTGATCCGTGATGCCACAAGAGGCGGTGTGGGAACGGTTCTCTATGAGATTGCAGGTCAGAGTAATGTGGGAATCCGTCTGGATGCGGCAGCAGTACCTGTGGCACCGGAGGTAAAGGGTGTTTGCGGCATGCTTGGACTGGAGCCCCTTTATCTTGCCTGTGAAGGCCGTATGGTGATCATGGCACCGAGGGAAGAGGCAGAAAAGATCGTGGAAGCACTTCATAAATGTCCATATTCCGAAAACGCAGCGATCATCGGTGAGGCCACAGCTGACCAGCCGGGAAAGGTTGTTATGACGACTGAGATCGGAACACAGGCACTTCTTCCGCAGCCTGGTGGAGAGCTTCTGCCAAGAATCTGCTGATTTTTATATGTACGATAAATGGGACAGTAAATAAAAGTGTCTGACCGGAAAGGAGTTTTTATGGATACGAGAGTGGCACTGATCTCGATCATCGTGGAAAACAACGACGTGATCGATGACATCAACCGTTTTCTTCACGAAGCGGGAAAATATATTATCGGGAGAATGGGAATTCCCTACCGGGAAAAAGGCATCAACATTATCAGCATTGCCATTGATGCGCCGCAGGATGTGATCAGCTCTTTATCCGGAAAGATCGGGCGTCTCAAAGGGGTGTCTGCAAAAACAGCCTATTCAAATGTGATCACAAAAGCGGAGGACAGAAAATGATCAGAATCGCAGTATACGGCAAAGGCGGCATCGGAAAATCCACAACTGTTTCCAATATGGCAGCTGCCCTTGCGGAAAAAGGAATGAAGGTGATGCAGATCGGCTGTGATCCCAAGGCGGATTCCACGATCCTGCTTCGTCATGGAAAAAAAATCTCCACAGTGCTGGATCTTTATAATGAAAAACGACAGGATCTGAAACTGGAGGATATAACTACCACAGGATACGGCGGCGTGGTGTGCGTGGAAGCCGGCGGCCCCACGCCGGGACTTGGCTGTGCGGGACGGGGCATCATCACAGCACTGGAAAAACTTCAGGAGACAGGTGCGTATGAGTCCTATAAACCGGACATTGTTTTTTATGATGTGCTCGGAGATGTTGTATGCGGCGGCTTTTCCATGCCCATGCGTGGTGGTTACGCGGATAAGGTATTTATCATCACCTCCGGAGAAAATATGGCGATCCATGCAGGCGCAAACATTGCCATGGCAGTAGAAAATTTTCGGAACAGAGGCTATGCAACTCTTGGAGGTATTATCCTGAACCGACGGAATGTGCCCAGGGAAGAAGAAAAAGTGCAGGAACTGGCGGAGGATTTTCATACGGATATTGTGGGAACCCTTTCCAGAAGTGCACTTGTACTGGAAGCAGAGGAGCAGGGAAAAACAGTTCTGGAAGCTTTTCCGGACAGTGAGATGGCCAGGGAATATCGGACGCTGGCAGCACAGATCTTAAAAGTCTGCGGGGAGGACACCTTATGCTGAAAAGAGTTGGAAGTGCAGAAATCCGTGAAAAAACAGAAGTACCCATCGGGGAAGCGGCTTTTCCGGCACCGTTTGCAGCAGGACTAGAATTTAATTCCCCGGCTCATGGAAACTGGAATATCGTGCATACCGGGATGCTGGTTCCGGAGGCTCAGCAGATCTATGTCTGTGCAGATAACTGCATGCGGGGTGTTGTGCTCACGGCAGCGGAGATGAATGCGGCAGACCGTTTTTCCTTTGTGATCGTGGAGGAAAAGGATCTCCTTGGAGGAAACCTGGAGGATGTGACCATCGAGGGAGTGACAGATGTTCTGAACCGTCTTACGAAAAAGCCGAAAGCGGTTCTGCTTTTTACGGTGTGTCTGCATCATTTTCTGGGAAGTGATCTGGATCGGATCTATGGGGAACTGGAAAGGCGCTTTCCGGATATTTTTTTTATGCGGTGTTTTATGGACCCGATCATGCAGAAAACAGGCCCCACACCGGATCAGAAGCTGCGCCGTGCCATGTATGACGCAGTGCCGGTGAGGGAGGCAGATCCGGCAAGTGTGACGATTCTTGGCAGTGATTTTGCACTGGATGAGACTGCAGATATCCGGCGTATTCTGGAAAAAAACGGAATCCGGCTTCGGGAAATCGCCGCGTGTAAAAACTGGGAAGAATATGAGAGCCTTGGAGAAGGAAGTCTGGTTCTTGACAGCTATCCTGCCGGAAAATTCGGAGCTTCTATTCAGGCTGAGCGATGGAAACGGCCTTTTTTGTATCTGCCGGGAAGCTTTGATTATGAGGAAATTGAAGAGCAGGAGAAACAGCTGACTGAAGCTTTGAGACGAATGAACTGTAGCAGAACAGACGGGCAGAAACAGAATGATACATCAGGGAGCGTGGCAGTAGAAACAGGTATTGATTCAGAACAAACAGCTGGGCTGGATATTATGCGTGAGATTCAGGACTGTGAGACTGCGCTTTCCCATGCACATGAGATCATCGGTGACACACCTATTGCGCTGGACTATCTTTTTCATCCCAGGCCGCTGGGGCTTGCGAAGCTTCTCCTTACCCATGGTTTCCAGGTAGAGTCCGTTTTTCTGGACAGTATCAGTCCGGAGGAAAAAGAGGTGTTTTTCTGGCTGAAGAAAAACTATCCGAAGCTTATGCTGATCTCCACCATACGTCCGGAGATGCGTGTAAGATCCCGCCATCCGGAGAAAAAGGTGCTTGCTATCGGGCAGAAAGCAGCCTGGTTTACGGGCAGCAGGAATTTTGTCAACATGGTACAGGGCGGAGGTCTTTATGGCTTCGATGGAATACGTCGTACTGCACAGCTGATGACAGAGGCTTTTGAAACAGAAAAAGATCCGGAGGATCTGATCGTACGCAAGGGATGGGGGTGCGAAAGCTGCATATGAGACAGGCATATCGAATCATACCGATCTATACCGCAGATGTGTCGGGCGTCTGCTCCGCACTTTATGAGCTTGGGGGAATGACCGTGATGCATGATCCCTCCGGTTGTAATTCTACCTACAATACACATGACGAGATCCGCTGGTACGAGCAGGACAGTCTGATCTTTATATCCGGTTTAACGGACATTGACGCGATCATGGGAAACGATGAAAAATTTCTTGCGGATATCCGGGAAGCGGCAGAGGAGCTGCAGCCGAAATTTATTGCCCTGGCAAGCTCGCCGATACCTTTTATGAACGGAACGGATTTTCTAGGGCTTGCCCGTGCCCTTACTGCGGAGACGGGAATCCCTGCGTTTTCTGTTCCCACCAGCGGAATGCATGATTATGTATACGGGGCAGGACTTGCCCTGGCGGAGATCGCAAGGCTTTTTGTGAAAGCGAAAAATAAAGATAAAGTGCTGCCCGACAAGGAAGAGATACAGAGACTGAAAGTAAATCTCCTTGGAGTGACACCTCTGGATTTCGGTCCGCAACTGTTAGTGGATGATATGAAAAAAAGACTGGAGCAGTCTGGCTTTGAGGTGCTTTCCACCTGGGCTATGGGGGATACACTGGAGACACTTGCAAAGGCAGGAGAAGCGGATGTGAATCTTGTGGTGTCTTCAGTGGGAATCCCGGCTGCAAATGTGCTGCGGGAAAAATTCGGAACGCCGTTTGTGGTGGGAACGCCGTTGGATGGCTGTATGGAGGAAATCTGTGCAGCACTTTGGAATGCTGTGAAGGAGAACAGAAGTAGAGATCAGGAAGAACAGATTCAACAGAATCAGATGGGCTGTCAGAAAGTGAATTTGGATCAGGCGAAGTACGGGAGAACGGAAGCATTATGGCAAGTCACACCGGAGCAGGTAATATATTTGAATGCCCAGTCTGATTTACAATACAGAACGGGTACGGAATTTTCCCCGGAGCTTACGATCATCGGAGAGCCTGTCACCATGGGCTCCCTTGCAGCAATGATCGAAAAAAAATATAAAAAAAGAGTTCAGCTTCTCTGTCCTCTTGAGATCACGGCGGGCCTGCTCCGTCCGGGAGATGAGGCCGTTCAGGGAGAAGAAGCCATGGAAGAAAAACTGAAAACAGCAAAGCATATCCTGGCAGATCCCCTGTACCGTCCGATCTGCCCCGAAAGCGCAGAATTTCATGAACTTCCTCACATTGCTTTTTCCGGAAGGATATATCTTAAGGAGATAAAAAAATATGGTAAACAGATTTATTAATTGATACCTTACTTTTTGCAGAAGCCTGAAAAACCTGGAAAAGAGCAGGTATGCAGACCTTGCACACGATTATGACGGAACTTTTGCAGCAGAGAAATTTCAGGATATCATAAAAATTTATTATCCACTGTTTGAAGAATTCCGTGATCTTGCTCAGAAATACTATAAAGAGGAAGAGGACTGGCAGTAATAACATAGGTATAATTTCCGGAAAACCACATAAAATATAAGAAATAAAAAGGGGCGTTGCAGAACATGCAGCGCCTTTTTGACCGACTGACCAGAAAAAAATGGAGGGATTTTTTTATGTGGGGATTTTTGTCAGCACTGATTTCAGGGGCATTGATGAGCATTCAGGGAGTATTTAATACAAATGTAACAAAACAGACGAGCCTGTGGGTTTCTACAGGCTGGGTGCAGTTTTCGGCGTTTCTGGTGTGCGTGATCGCATGGTTATTTACCGGACGGGAAAGCATCAGCGCCCTGTGGCAGGTGGAAAATAAATATACGCTGCTGGGCGGTGTGATCGGTGCCTTTATTACCATAACCGTGATCCAGAGTATGGGAAGCTTAGGCCCTGCCCGTGCAGTTATGCTGATTGTGATCTCACAGCTGGCCGTTGCGTATTTTATAGAGCTTCTGGGAATGTTCGGTGTGGAGAAGGCAGATTTTGAGTGGAGAAAGCTGCTGGGAATGCTGATCTGCATTGCCGGTGTGGTGATTTTCAAATGGAAATAGAATATAAGTATTGTAATATTTGTAATATTTCGTTAAAATAAGATATGGTTTTGTATGAGTGAGGGAGCACTTACCGCCGCATATGCGGAAAGGAGTGAACCATCATACCATGAGAAAAAAGTTAAAGATCAGAAGTGTTCAGTTTATTTTTTCAGTGTTTATGTTTGTGATGACTGCAGGAATGACAGGCTGTGGGAAGGACAATGCAGAGTTTCTGGAAAAGGAGCTGACGGAGGAGAAAGAAGTCTCTGAGACAGTGGATGCGGATGCAGAACCGGAAGATCATAAAGACATGGAAACTGAGAAAATATCGGTATCCGAAAAAAGTGCAGATAAGGACTCAGATAAATCGGCAGTCCAGGAAGCTTCTCAGACGCCGGAACCTGCCGAAACAGTGCCGCAGTCTATCTATGTGGACATCTGCGGAGCTGTGGCACAGCCGGGAGTCTATGAGCTTTCGCCGGATAGCCGTGTATTTCAGGCCATTGAGAAAGCCGGAGGCTATCTTCCGGAGGCTGCAGCGAGCTATCTTAACCGTGCCAGAAGTCTTAATGATGGTCAGCAGATCTATGTGCCGACCCAGGAAGAGGTAGACAGCCGGATGATTCCCCAGACCCAGGATGGAAATGTCCAGAATGGAGAGAGAAGCCAGGCAGAAGGTATCGGTGCAGATGGCCAGACATCCGGAACTATGATAGATACACAAGTTCCGTCCGACGGGGAAAGCGCCGACCAGAGTACCTCCGAAGCATCCCGGATCAATCTGAACACAGCTGATGTATCCCAGCTTACCACTCTTACAGGTGTAGGGGAATCAAAGGCCCTGGCAATCATTGCCTACAGGGAGGAGAACGGTCCCTTCACATCCGTCGAGGACATTATGAATGTGCCCGGGATCAAGGAAGGCACCTATGAGAAGATCAAGGATAAAATAGCAATAGAATAGGAGCGTTAAATGAGCAGGAAAGTATTGGTAGTAGACGATGAGAAACTGATTGTCAAGGGACTCCGCTTCAGCTTGGAGCAGGATGGAATGGAAGTGGACTGTGCCTATGACGGAGAGGAAGCTCTGGAGAAGGCGAAGGCAGGGGAATACGATATCATTCTTCTTGACCTGATGCTGCCTAAGATGGATGGTCTTGAGGTATGCCAGCAGATTCGTGAGTTTTCCAATGTTCCGATCATCATGCTTACCGCAAAAGGCGAAGATATGGATAAGATCCTGGGACTGGAATATGGTGCAGATGATTATGTGACCAAGCCTTTTAATATTCTGGAGGTTAAGGCACGTATTAAGGCAATCATCCGCCGTGCAGGAAGCAGCCAGGAAAAGAAAGAAAAAGCCAAGACGGTTGAAGCAGGTGAGCTGAAGCTGGACTGCGAAGGACGCCGCGTATTCATTTCCGGAAAAGAGATCAATCTCACTGCCAAGGAATTCGATGTGTTGGAGCTTCTTGCATTCAATCCGAATAAGGTATACAGCAGAGAGAATCTTCTGAATATCGTATGGGGATACGAATATCCGGGAGATGTGCGTACCGTGGATGTACACATCCGACGCTTAAGAGAAAAGATCGAGGCCAATCCCAGTGAGCCGAAATATGTACATACCAAATGGGGAGTCGGATATTATTTCCAGGCGTAACCCATGAAATTTCAAAAAAGCGGAAAATTTTTTAAAAGTCTTCGCTTTCGTATTCTGATCATTCTGATTATACTGGGAATCGTACCAAGTGTCATAGTGACGGAGATGGTGATCGCCAATTATGAGGACCGGGCCATTGCCAACCGTGTGCAGAGCATGGAAAATATCTGTGACATCATGTGCGACCTGCTGATCAAAGAGAATTACCTGAATGACTCCAGCTCGCAGACTGTAAACAGCAAGCTGGAGTTGTTGTCTAATATCTATGGCGGAAGAATTCTCATTGTAGACAGGGATTTCAGAATCATCAAGGATACTTACGGCGTGGATGAGGGCAGAACTCTTGTATCCCAGAAAGTAGTGAACTGCTTTAAGGGAGAGGATGCTTACCGTTATGATTCTGACAGTCAGAAGCTGATCCTGGCAGTTCCGGTCAAAAGTCCGGATGTGAATCAGGTGCAGGGAGCCATGATGATCATGGCTTCATCAAGCGAAGTAACAGCGACGATCCGCGAGCTGGAACAGAAGGGAATCCTGATCATCGGAATTATTGTAGTTCTTGCGATCTTCCTTGGATATCTTCTGTCTACTGTACTTGTGAAGCCTTTTGCGAGAGTGACGAAGGCAATTGAGGATCTGACAGACGGATATCAGAATGAAGAGATATCGGTTCCGGATTATACGGAAACAGCACTGATTACAGATGCGTTCAATAAGATGCTTTCCAGAATGAAGACACTGGATGAGTCCAGACAGGAATTTGTGTCCAATGTGTCCCATGAGCTGAAGACTCCGATGACATCCATGAAGGTTCTGGCAGATTCTCTGGTGGGGCAGCAGGGCGTTCCGGAGGAGCTTTACCAGGAATTTCTTTCTGATATTACGGAGGAGATCGACCGTGAGAACAAGATCATCACAGATCTTCTTTCCCTGGTAAAAATGGACAAAAAAGCAGCAGATATGAATATCACCAACATGAACATCAATGACCTGCTGGAGAACATTCTGAAACGTCTCCGTCCCATCGCAGACCAGAGAAGCATTGATCTGATCCTGGATTCGTTCCGGCCGGTGAATGCAGATGTGGATGAAGTGAAATTTACACTGGCGATCAGTAACCTTGTGGAGAACGGAATCAAATATAACGTAGATGAGGGATGGGTCCGTGTAACACTGGATGCAGACCATAAATATTTCTATGTGACAGTAGCGGATTCCGGACTGGGAATTCCAGAGGATTCCATAGACAGGATCTTTGAGCGCTTTTACCGGGTGGATAAATCACATTCCAGGGAGATCGGCGGAACCGGTCTGGGTCTTGCTATTACCAGAAGTTCCATTGTGATGCACCATGGAACAATCAAGGTATCCAGTAAAGAAGGCGAGGGAACCACATTCAATGTGAAGATTCCTCTCTCCTATATCCCATCCTAGGAGGTACAGCATGAAAAAAACAATCTGGATCATCTGCCTGACTGCTGCCTGTATCCTTCTCGGTCTGGTGGCATATCTGACTCTGGCAGGAAAGAATCCGAACACAGAGCAGAAATACAGCTTTTATTATATCAACAGTGAAGAGACGAAACTTAAGGAAGAAACCTACAAGCCGGAGGAAGAAACTGCGGAAGTGATGCTACGGGATTTTTCAGAAAGATTGAATAACCGTGAGACACGTGATGATGGGATTTCTCTTTTTCCCGAAGGCGTAAAAATCTCTTCATATTCGATTAAAGATGGTGTGCTTCGGCTGGAATTCAGCGATGCCTACAGCAAAATGTCGCGTACAAGGGAGCTTCTTGTGCGAAATGGAGTAGTGAAATTATTCATCCAGGTTCCCGGAATTGATTACGTGGAGATTTATGTGGGGAAAAAACCGCTTACCGATACGAAGGGAGAAGAGGTTGGTGTCATGAACAGTGACACGTTTGTGGAGTTTTCCGGTTCTGACAGTGATGTTTACAGTTACGATACCTTTACTTTATATTTTACAAATAAAAATGGTGACAGGTTAGTGGAAGAACAGCGAAGCGTTCGTTACAGGCGAAACCTTCCCAAGGCGACTGTGGCTCTGGAACAGCTGGCAAGAGGTCCGCTGGAAAAAGGCCATTATCCTACAATTCCGGAGAATTCCGAAGTGCTTTCCCTGACAAGGGCCAATGGCATCTGCTATGTAGATTATAACTCTGTATTTCAGGACTATGCTTTGAATATAGATGAGCAGATTCCAATTTATTCCGTGGTAAACACCCTGATCGCTGCTACAGGTGCTGACAAGGTGGAGATTTCCATTGAGGGAAACAAGGAAGTGACTTTCGGGAAAAATATGCAGCTATACAAATTTTATGAGTGGAACAAAAATTTAATTAAATAACAATCATAATATGGGAGGACACATATGAAAAAACGTCCATTGTGTCTTCTGTGTTTTCTGATGATGTTGTTTCTTGGCATGTCAGATCTGACGGGGATTCCTCTGGCTACGGGGAATCCCCTTCCTGATAATGTGCAGCGATGGATACAGGCACATCCCGCTTCCAGAATCTGCGGGGAGGTGGAGCGGTACGAAAACACAGAATTTTCCCAGTCTGTTTATCTGAAAAAAACATATCTTATTTATCAATCAAAAAAATTTCCAATTTATAACGTAAGAGTATTTCTGAATAATGAAGAAGAACTGAAAACAGGGATGAGCCTTTTTATAAAAGGAACACTGAAAAGAGTGGAGGCACCCACAAACCCGGGAGGTTTTAACAGCAGACAATACTACGCCTGCAGACATATTTACTATTTTATGAAAAAAGGCGTAATTCTGAAAAAAACAAAAAATTACTCCGGATACCGTCAGACGCTATCTGATATAAAAGAAGCATGTAAAAAGCGGCTGGAACTGGCTGCCGGAGAGAGTGCGCCGGTTTTTGAGGCGGTGGTGCTGGGAGATAAGACCAGTCTGGATCCGGAACTGCGTATGCGTTACCAGATGGCAGGAATCGTGCACATTCTTGCAATCAGCGGCCTGCATATCAGCATTCTGGGAATGGGCCTTTATAACCTTTTGAAACGAGTGGGACTTGGAATCTGGCCGGCAGGGATTTTTTCGCTGGTTATAATGTTGCAGTATGAAATGATGACAGGTGGAAGTGTTTCAGCTATGCGGGCAGTTACCATGTTTCTCATCGCCATGGGAGCCAGGATCACCGGGCGGATTTATGATCTGCCAAGTGCGCTTTCTATAACTGCCATGTTGATTCTGGCAGAGTCACCGTCCTATATCCGGGATAGTGGATTTCTTTTGTCCTTTGGGTGTGTGATGGGAATCTGCGTGGCGGCAGACCGGGTCTGTGCGCTGGCAGGGGCGAAACGAAAGCTTACGAGAGCGTTTTTTTCTTCTGCTGCGATTCAGCTTGTGACTTTGCCTGTGATGCTGAAATTTTTCGGGGAGATATCACTGGCAGGACTTGTTCTGAACCTTCTCATACTCCCAAGTGTGGGAGTAGTGCTGGCCGGCGGAGTGGCGGCTGTGCTTCTGGGATTTGTCAGTATTCCGGTGGCCAGGGTGGTAGTCGCACCGGCGAGAGCACTTTTGTTTCTTTATGAAAAGATTTGTGTCTGGGCGGGAAGCTCACGGTGGTGTACCTGGATCGGAGGGGAACCGAAGAGCTGGCAGATCATGATATATTATGGAATATTAGCCACAGTCCTGTTTATGGGACAGTATATAAAACAGCTGAAGCAGGATAAAAAAGAGCAGAAAAACGACAGGGGAAGGAAGTGGGGATTACGGCTTGCGGCTGTGCTGCTTTTGAGCGGCGGCTTTTTTGTAATAAGCCTTCCGGCATTTATTAATCTATCCGGCAATCTAAAGATCATCTGTCTGGATGTGGGACAGGGGGACGGAATTCTGATACAGACACCAGAGAACCGGCATTATCTTATTGATGGCGGCAGCAGCAGCCAGAAGGAGCTGGGAAGATACTGCCTGCTTCCTGCACTGAAAAATCAGGGAATCTCTTATCTGGACGGGATTTTTATCTCCCATACAGATCTGGACCATATCAGTGGCGTGCAGGAGCTTCTGGAATACATAGAAAAAGGACTCACCATAATCCGTGTGGGACATCTGATCCTGCCCGGCTGGAATGGCGGGAAACAGCAGCCGGAGGCGTGGAAGGAACTGGCCGGTGCAGCAGAACGTGCAGGTGTGAAGGTTGTGACTGCAAATGCAGGAGATAAGTTCCCCTCGGCGTCCATAAGCTTTTCAATTCTGTGGCCGGAAGCAGGAGCGGAAGGGAAGGATGTCAATGAGGAAGCTATGGTAATGGAGCTTATTTATGGCGATTTCGAAATGCTTTTTACAGGGGATATCGGAGAAGAAACGGAGAAAAAACTGTTATCCGAAGGCAGACTTAAGGATGTGGACTGTCTGAAAGTGGGACATCATGGCTCGCGGTATTCTTCCTCTGAGGCATTTCTTGCTGCTGTGAAACCGGAGATTTCCGTTATTTCATGTTCGTCTACGAATACCTATGGTCATCCTTCACCGGAAACTATACAACGTCTGGAAGCATGTGGCTCCCAGGTGGAATATACCATGAAAAACGGTGCGATCACACTGGAGACAGATGGAAAAAAGCTTCAGCTTTATGAAAATAATCCAAAACGTGAAAAAAACAAGTGACTTTTGGACAGACTTGTTGTAGAATAGTCAGGGTTTGTGCAAAAACGAAACAAGAATGCGGATGAACCTGTCCGCTTCACACACAAGACAAGGAGTTTTTTATTTATGAAATATGATGTACTTATCGTAGGTGCAGGTCCTGGAGGGATTTTTGCAGCCTATGAACTGATGAATAATGACCCGGAGAAAAAGATCGCGGTATTTGAAGCCGGTCATCCTCTGGAAAAAAGAAAATGCCCGATCGACGGTGAAAAAATAAAATCCTGCATCCACTGCAAGACCTGTGCGATCATGAAAGGCTTTGGTGGTG
Organism: Blautia aquisgranensis; assembly: GCF_040096615.1. Lineage (NCBI taxonomy): Bacteria > Bacillati > Bacillota > Clostridia > Lachnospirales > Lachnospiraceae > Blautia > Blautia aquisgranensis. Next base: position 65,448 of record NZ_JBBMEJ010000015.1, on the reverse strand, counting down.
CCGGTGCTTTTTCCGATGGAAAATATAACATCACCAATCAGTTTGGCGGAACTCTGTATCAGCATATCGGCAAGGATACTGCCACAGAGCTGATGGAGTATGTAGATAAGCTGAACCTGATGCACGGCGGAGAGGGAACGAAGCTCTATTCCACAACAAACAGTGAGATCCGTAAGCTCTGTCTTCAGAACGGACTGCATCTTCTGGATGCTTCTGTCCGCCATCTTGGAACAGATATCAACTATGTGGTACTGCAGAATCTCTATGAGAAGATGAAGGAGCATGTAGATTTCTATTTTGATGCTTCTGTAGACAAGGTTGAGAAAACAGAGGACGGTTACGCAGTTCTTGTGAATGATCAGCGTTACGAGGGAACTTACTGTATCATTTCCGCAGGACGAAGCGGAAGTAAGTGGATGGAGTCCGTATGTACAGATCTTAAGATCCCGACACTTTCCAACCGTGTGGATATTGGTGTTCGTGTGGAGCTTCCGGCAGAGGTGTTCAGCCGCCTGACTGATGAGCTTTATGAGAGCAAGATCGTTTACCGTACCGAGAAATTCGAGGATATGGTACGTACCTTCTGTATGAATCCGCGAGGCGTTGTCGTTAATGAGAATACCAATGGAATCATCACAGTAAACGGACACAGCTACGAGGATCCGGCCAAACATACCAACAACACCAACTTTGCACTTCTTGTATCCAAGCATTTCTCAGAGCCGTTCCATGACAGTAACGGATATGGCGAGAGTATTGCCAGACTTTCCAATATGCTTGGTGGCGGTGTTATGGTTCAGCGTTTCGGAGATCTGATCCGTGGAAGACGAAGCACAAAAGCCCGTATCGAGGAGAGCTTTGTGACACCGACACTTTCCGCAACACCGGGAGATTTAAGTCTTGTAATGCCGAAACGTATCCTGGATGGAATCATCGAGATGATCTATGCGCTGGATAAGATCGCGCCGGGTACAGCAGACGACGATACACTGCTCTATGGTGTGGAGGTTAAATTCTATAACATGGAAGTTGAAATCGACGAAAATCTGGAGACCTGTCACAAGGGACTTTTCGTTATCGGAGACTGCAGCGGCGTGACCCATTCACTTTCCCATGCATCTGCCAGCGGAATTTATGTGGCCAGATATCTGAAACAGGAATATTTTGGTAAATAAATATAGTGGAATATAAAATCAGGAAAGAGCTTCTTCTTATGTATAGTTATATATGGGAAGGGGCTTTTTCTATTTGGAAATGAACTGCAGGTCTGGTTCTGAAAACAGGACAGGAAATGTAAACTATAAATAAAAAATATAATTTTAAATCAACTATATATTTTTCACATAAATAAAATATATAGTCAGATAATAACTGACAGATTCAAGGTAAAAGCTCCTAATAATCGGACAGTCGGCTTGACATTTATGTAATTTTGTGGTAAAAAAGAGACATCCAGATTAAATTGAATATGTGCAAATGTTATAGCGATAAGGTTGCATCAGATCTGATGCGTAAAAGAGAATCCGGTGGGAATCCGGAACGATACCGTCACTGTGAAAGGGGAGCTGTTTTTGAAACCACTGGGAGACCGGGAAGGAAAAGCAGCGCTGAACCAAGTCAGGAGAACTGCCTTATTGAGAGATCCTAGATTCGCGGTTTACGAATCTGTATTCTCCATAACAATACAGAACTTCTTTTTATGTATTGCGAAGAGAATCCTTTATGTAAGACAGGCGGCCGCGGAGAGCAGCCGTTTTTTGTATGTATCGCAGATCTGGAAAATACATGAAAAGAGGACGATAAGAAATGAAAAGAAAAACTATGTTAGCTCTGATGCTCGCAGTTTCCATGACATGTTCCATGGGTGCAGCTACAACAGCAATGGCAGCAGATGACTCCGCAACAGAGGAGAGTGCTGAGGACACTACAACAGAGACTTCTGATGCAGATAAAGAAGCAGCAGACAACGTAGCTTCCCTGATCGATAAGATTTATGTTCAGGAGAGAACTGATACAACAGATGAGGACTGCAAGGCAGCCAAGGAAGCATGGGATGCACTTACCGACGCACAGAAAGAGCTGGTAGAGGGAGAGAACGCTGATCCGGACTACTTCGGACGTGACACAGGTGATGCTTCCAAGGATGATCCACGTAACCAGGATGAGATCGGAGAGAACGAGCTTCTGGTAGTAAGCTTTGGTACATCCTTCAACGACAGCCGTGCAGAGGATGTCAAAGGAATCGAGGATGCCCTGGCAAAAGCATATCCGGACTGGTCTGTAAGAAGAGCTTTCACAGCACAGATCATCATCAACCATGTTGAGGCAAGAGACGGAGAGAATATTGATAACATGCAGCAGGCACTTGACCGTGCAGTGGCAAATGGTGTTAAGAATCTGGTTGTTCAGCCGACACATCTGATGCATGGCGCAGAGTATGATGAGATGACAGAAGCAATCAACGAATATAAAGATAAATTTGAGTCTGTAGCAATTGCAGAGCCAATGCTTGGTGAGGTTGGTGACGATACAACTGTGATCAACGATGATAAGAAAGCTGTTGCACAGGCTATCACAGATACAGCATGCAAGGAAGCTGGTTTCGACAGCATGGATGCAGCAGCAGAGGCTGGTACAGCATTTGTATTCATGGGACATGGTACTTCCCATACAGCCAATATTACATATGATCAGATGCAGACACAGATGGAAGACCTTGGACTCAAGAACGCTTTCATCGGTACTGTAGAGGGTAAGCCGGAAGATACCGCATGTGATAAGGTTATCGAGAAAGTTAAAGAGGCAGGATACAAGAACGTTGTTCTTCGTCCGCTGATGGTTGTTGCCGGTGACCATGCAAACAACGATATGGCCGGTGATGAGGAGGATTCCTGGAAGAGCCAGTTTACAGCATCCGGAGACTTCGACAAGGTAGACTGCCAGATCGAGGGTCTTGGAAGAATTGAAGCTGTTGAGCAGATCTATGTAGATCATACAAAAGCTGCAATCGATTCTCTTGGAAGCTCCGATGAGTCCGCAGACGCAGATGCTTCTGCAGAGTCTGACGCATCCGCAGATTCCGCTGAGGATTCCGCAGAATAAAAATATATATCTGATCTTCAGTCAGATAAAAATAGAAAATGAATGTAACTGCCCGGAAAGACTAGGAAGACTGTCTTCCGGGCAGATTGCTATTGAAAACAGCGGTTCAGGAGAGTACTGCATGAGACAGGAGCTTATGGAGTGCTTTCCTGAAATGCTGTATATACAAGAAAAATGCTTCATATTAAGAAAATGTTTTACATAAGGAAGGGAGAAACTAATTATGAAAAAACGTTATGTAAATTTGCTTCTTGCAATGGTAAGTGCATCTGCCATGATGCTTGCATCTGTGCCGGTAATGGCAAAAGATGATTCCGCAAAGACAGAATCCAGTGAAGATGCCAAGGCAGAGGACGAGAAGGAGACAGATACTGCCAAAGAAAGCACACTGGAGGATGGTACCTACCAGGCAGAATTTGATACAGACAGCAGTATGTTTCATGTAAACGAGGCAAATGACAAGAAGGGAACACTGACAGTAAAGGATGGAAAAATGACCATTCACGTAAGTCTGGTTTCCAAAAAGATCGTAAATCTTTTCCAGGGAACAGCAGAGGATGCCGAAAAGGACGGAGCCGAGATTATTGAGCCGACCACTGATACTGTGAAATACAGCGATGGTTATACAGAAGAGGTATATGGCTTTGACATCCCGGTACCGGCTATTGACGAGGAGTTTGATGTGGCAATCCTCGGTGAGAAGGGAAAATGGTACGACCATAAGGTCAGCGTCAAGAATCCGGAAAAGGATGATACAGCAGCAGAAGAGACAACGGAAGCATCTGATAAAAAAGAAGAAAAATCCGATGATGCGAAGGAAGACAAGAGCACAGACAGCAAGAAATCTGCTGAAAAATCCGACGGTAAGAAGCTGGAAGACCTGAAGCTTGAGGACGGAACTTATGAAACAGATGTAACACTTGCCGGCGGTTCAGGAAGAGCAACGGTAGAGTCTCCTGCAAAAATAGAGATTAAGGACAAGGAAGCCACAGCAACCATCATCTGGAGCAGCCCGAATTATGATTATATGATCGTTGACGGCGAGAAATACACACCGGTAAACAAAGACGGAAATTCCACATTTGAGATTCCGGTCACCGTTTTTGATGCAGAGATGGAAGTGACAGCAGATACCGTAGCCATGAGTACACCTCATGAGATCGACTACACGCTGACCTTTGATTCCACATCCATGAAAAAGGCAGAAAAATGAAAAAAATAATTAAATATCTGGTTCTGACAATGCTTCTTGTTCTGGGAATGACCGTGGGAGTGCAGGCCGCAGAGACAGAACATAAACCGACAGAGATTAAGGATCTTACTTTTGATCACAGCATGGAGCTTTCTTATGCAAAGGAATTCAATGTGGATTATTACGAGGGAGGTTACGCACTGATCACTATTGATCAGGAAGGACAGTTTCTGGTAGTTCCGGAAGGAAAAGAAGCACCGGAAGGCCTGCCTTCGGATATTGTAGTTCTGAAACAGCCGATCAGCAATATTTATATGGTTGCGACTTCTGCCATGGATCTTTTTCGTGCCATTGACGGAATCGACAGCATCCATCTCTCCGGAACGAAGGAGGATGGCTGGTATATCCAGGAAGCCAAAGATGCCATGAAGCAGAAGAAGATGATCTACGCAGGCAAATATAGCGCGCCGGATTATGAGCTGATCCTTAATGAAGGCTGCGACCTGGCAATCGAGTCAACCATGATTCATCACAATCCGGAGGTGGAAGAGAAGCTGGAACAGTTCGGAATTCCGGTTCTTGTGGAGCGTTCCAGTTACGAGAGCCATCCACTTGGAAGAACAGAGTGGATGAAGCTTTACGCCGTTCTCCTTGGAAAAGAAGACCTTGCAGAAAAAGCTTTCAAGGAACAGACAGACAAGTTGGATAAGGTCCTCACAGCGGACAAGACGGATAAGACCGTAGCGTTCTTTTACATCAATTCCACAGGTGCTGTGAATGTAAGAAAGAGCGGAGATTATGTTTCCGAGATGATCTCCCTGGCAGGTGGCAAATATGTTCCGGAGGATACAGGAGCCAACGATAATGCGCTTTCTACCATGAACATGCAGATGGAAGAATTTTATGCAAAAGCGAAGGATGCGGATTATATTATCTATAACAGCACCATCGACGGAGAGCTTCAGACGATTGATGAACTTCTTGAAAAAAGCGAGCTCCTTGCAGATTTCAAGGCAGTTAAGAATGGGAATGTCTGGTGCACAGGCAAAAATCTTTTCCAGGAGACAACAGGACTGGGAACTATGATCGAGGATATTCATACCATGCTGACCAGTGACGATGCTTCTGTGGATGAGCTGACTTATATGCACCGGCTGAAATAAGATATCTGTCGAGGGCGGATCACTGTGCACAGATGATCCTGTGGAAGAAAAACACGGAAGGGGATATATAAAAAATGCACGACCGAAAAAGAACAGTCCGGTATGGGATCGCTTTTGTGATCCTTGCAGTACTTCTGATCATTTTATTCATATGGAATGTAAATTCCGGAAGTATCCATCTTTCTGTGAAAGACATTCTGAATATCATATTCCGGCATCAGGGAGATGAAACTTCCTATAATATTGTGTGGGAGATCCGTCTTCCGAGAATTCTGGCAGTTATTATCCTGGGCGGCGCGCTTTCCGTTTCAGGTTTTCTGCTGCAGACGTTTTTCAATAACCCGATCGCAGGTCCGTTTGTACTGGGAATTTCCTCCGGAGCCAAGCTGATCGTGGCACTTCTGATGATCTTTCTTCTCAGCAGATCGGTTGCGATCGGATCCGGAGCTATGATCCTTGCGGCTTTTGCAGGCTCCATGATTTCCATGGGCTTTGTGCTCCTTGTGGCAAAAAAAGTTCACAACATGTCCATGCTGGTTATCAGTGGTGTTATGATCGGATATATCTGCTCGGCGATCACGGATTTTGTGGTGACCTTTGCAGACGATTCCAATATCGTCAATCTTCATAACTGGTCACTGGGAAGTTTTTCCGGAATGACTTGGGGAAATGTGCGAACCATGGCAGTGGTGGTGCTTGTTACCATGGTGATCGTATTCTTTATGTCAAAACCCATCAGCGCATATCAGCTGGGAGAGACATATGCACAAAATATGGGAGTAAATATTAAGGCATTCCGGATTCTTTTGATCCTGCTTTCCAGTATTCTGTCTGCCTGTGTCACGGCCTTTGCGGGACCGATCTCTTTTGTGGGAATCGCAGTTCCGCACATTGCAAAAAGTCTTTTGAAGACAGCAAAGCCGCTTCTGGTGATTCCGGCCTGTTTCCTGGGTGGCGCAGTGTTCTGCCTGTTCTGTGATCTTATCGCAAGAACAGTGTTTGCCCCGACAGAGCTGAGCATCAGTTCTGTGACAGCCGTTTTCGGAGCACCGGTGGTTATCTATATCATGATTCACAGACAGCAGAGGATATAAAAATGAAATCATACTTTTTTTATACGGATCAGCTTACCGTTGGTTATGATGGAAAGCCTCTGATCCGTGAGATCAATATCAAACTGAACAAAGGAGAGATCCTGACGCTGATCGGACCAAACGGTGCCGGAAAATCTACGATCCTCAAGAGTATCACAAGACAGCTTTCCCTGATCAGCGGAACGGTATATCTGGAACAGTCAGAAATGAGCAGGATGACCAACAAGGAAGTTTCAAAGAAGCTGGCTGTAGTGCTCACAGAACGGATGCGCCCGGAGCTTATGACCTGCGAGGATGTGGTAGCGACCGGCCGTTATCCTTATACGGGAACTCTTGGAATCCTTTCGGAGGAGGACAGGAAAAAAGTCCGCAATGCCATGGAGATGGTTCATGCCTGGGACTTAAAAGACCGGGATTTTACTGCGATCAGTGACGGACAGCGTCAGAGAATTCTGCTTGCACGTGCCATCTGTCAGGAGCCGGAAATCATCATTCTGGATGAGCCGACCTCATTTCTGGATATCCGGCACAAGCTGGAGCTTCTTGCCATCCTGAAAAAAATGGTTCTGGAAAAAAAAGTTACAGTAATCATGTCACTTCATGAGCTGGATCTTGCCCAGAAGATATCCGATCAGGTGATCTGTGTTCATGGCGATCACATCGAAAAATACGGCACACCGGAGGAGATTTTTACATCGGAATATATCTGTGAACTTTATGGAATCACACGTGGAAGCTATAACGCAGAGTTTGGCTGTGTGGAGATGGAACCGCCGGCCGGAGAACCGGAGGTGTTCATCATTGGAGGCAACGGAAGTGGTATTCCCGCATACCGGAAGCTGCAGCGCCAGGGAATTCCATTTATCACAGGAGTTCTTCATACCAATGATGCGGATTATCAGGTGGCAAAAGAGCTCGCATGTGAAGTGATCACGGAGAAGCCTTTTGAGTGTATTTCCGATGCAGCTTATCAGAAAGCACTGGAAGCTATGAAAAAATGCCGGGAAGTCTGTTGCCCGCTGAAGGATTTTGGTACCATGAATGCCGGAAACCGGAAATTATTGGAAGAAGCAGAAAAAACCGGAAAATTAAAACATATATAAAAATAACGAAAGACCATTTTGCAGGTGTACAGATCAGTCTGAGAAAAAATATCTGCAGAATGGTCTTTTTATACAGAAAATTGAGACAATATAAATTACAAATATCTATATATCTGTGTTATAATATGAAACAGAAAAATGGTGACAAGATCAATAATTCAGTAAATTATATATGGAGGGAAAATCAATGAAGAAAAGAAATCTGATCGCTGCATTACTCTGCAGTGCATGCCTTGTTGCAGGCAGTGTAAATCCTGTACTTGCAGATGCATCAAAGGTTGTAACACTTGGCGCAGACCTTACTGATGCACAGAAGCAGACTATGATGAAATATTTTAATGTAAGTGCTGACCAGGTTCAGGTTATGACGATCACCAACCAGGATGAGCATAACCACCTGGATAATATCGCACCACAGTCCCAGATCGGTACCAGAACCTTAAGCTGTGCATATGTGAAACCGACACAGTCCGGTGGAATTAAAGTGCGTACCGCAAATCTTAACTGGGTAACCGGAAACATGATCGCCACAACACTTTCTACTTCCGGTGTGAAGAACTGCGAAGTTGTTGCAGCCTGCCCGATGGAGGTTTCCGGAACCGGCGCGCTTACCGGTATCCAGATGGCTTATGAGAAGGCCAGCGGACAGAAGCTGGATGAGACCAAGACCAAGCTTGCAAACGAGGAGATGGTAGTAACCGGAAACCTTGCAGACCAGGTTGGCAAGAATGAGGCAACAACGGTTGTGAACCAGTCCAAGATGGATGTGATCCAGAACAACGTACAGAACGCAGATGAGATTCAGAACATTGTTGTGAATGTTGCAGAGCAGAATAACGTATCTGTAAGCCAGGAGGAGATTGACAAGATCGTTTCTCTTCTTGAGAAGATCGCAGAGCAGGGTTATAACTACGACGATGTAAAAGATACTCTGGAGCAGGTAAATGCCAACACAACCGGTCAGGCTGATGAAGCGCTTGACGGAGAAACCAGTGATGATACGGTAGAGGTTGACGGGGACTCTTCAGACGATATTGTGAATAATGTAGATGACAGTGTACTTGGTGATGATGTCATCCAGAGTTCTACAGAGGATCCGACACTTGAGGAGGAGACTGGCGATTCCACAGACGGCAGTGATAATAATGAAACCGGAATCCCGGAAGCAACCGATGACGGAACATATAGTGAGAGTGGCACGGATGAGTCAGCAGGAGATGAGAGCAGCACAGAGGAATCCGCATCAGATGAGAGTGGTGCAGAGGAATCCACAGGCGATGAGAGTGCATCAGATGAGAGCGGTGCAGGGGAATCCACAGGAGATGAGAGCACAGCAGATGAGAGCGGTGCAGAGGAATCAGCAGGAGATGAAAGCAGCTCTGATGAGGCATCAGATGCAGCGGCATCTGACGAGACCGGAATTCCGGAAGCAACAGAGGATGCAGATTCTTCTGAGAACGAGAGCACAGATGAGTCCGCAGCTGCTGACAGCACTGAGATCGATACTTCCGTACTCAGTGAGGATGCAAAGAACAATTACGATAAGCTGGCACTTTTTGCAAAGGGAGAATATCAGGGTGATGCAGATTCTCTCCTGGCAGCAACAGAAGATACCGAAAAAATGGCAACTGTAACACTGGATGAGCAGACAGGAAAGGATCTGGCACAGATCGTTGAGAAGGACTACTATGATATTCTGAAAGACGGAACAGATTCCTATGTAGCAGACGGAACCGAAAGCTTCCAGAGTACTGAGCTGAATATGATGGATAAGAAGCTTAAGAAGCTGTTCGGTATTGACGAAGCAGACAGCACAGAGGACAGCAATGGAGAAGTTGATGAGACAGCAACACTTCTTGCGGATGTTCCACAGGAGGATAAGCAGACCTTATACAGTGATACTATGCAGTTCCTTGCCGGACTTTACGGTGAGAATACAGCTTCTGCAGATGAGTCTGCAGCAGAATAAGCTTCAGATACGATCTTCATTCTGCAGTCAGCAGATGGAAGAATGTGAAGCAGAACTATGATGAATACTTAACTGAATGATAAGAGAACCAGCACAGCAGAGAATTTGTGTATATCTTTGCTGTGCTGTATTTTTTGAGGATTTTTATAAAAATTCTGTGATTTATATTAAGGATTCGGGTAAGCACTGGAAAAATGATTTCTTCTGTGATAGAATTGTGTTTAAATCGGTTTATGAGAAGACAGCGGAAGACGGTGAGAAATAGCCGCTTTTGTCTGTCATGGGAAATGAGAAAGGGAAAAGGTAGAATTTATGAGCCTGGCAGTAGTAACATTAAAAAAAGGCGAAGGCAGATTCCTGAAATCAGGAGGACTCTGGGTATATGACAATGAGATCGCAAGCATCATGGGAAGCTTCAACAACGGAGATATCGTGCTGGTTCACGATTTTGACGGCTATCCTATGGGAAGAGGTTTTATCAATACCAATTCCAAGATCTCAGTCCGTATGCTGACCAGAGATGAACATACAGAGATCAATGAAGAATTTATCAGACAGCGCGTTCGTGACGCATGGGATTACCGCAGGAAGGTGGTAGATACCGGAAGCTGTCGTATTATTTTCGGCGAAGCAGATTTTCTCCCGGGACTTGTTGTGGACAAGTTTTCGGATGTACTGGTTGTGCAGTCTCTGGCTCTTGGAATCGACCGCCTGAAAGAAACTATCATTCGTGTACTGAAGGAGATTCTTGAAGAAGACGGAATCCATATCCGTGGTGTATACGAACGAAGTGACGCAAAGGTACGCCGCCAGGAAGGTATGGAACTTACCAAGGGATTTATCGGAGAGGAATTTCCGACGATCGTCCAGATCGAAGAGAACGGTGTCAAATATGAGGTGGATATCAAGGACGGACAGAAGACAGGATTTTTCCTGGATCAGAAATATAACCGTCTGGCGCTCCAGAGACTTTGTAAGAATGCAAAAGTTCTGGACTGCTTCACACATACAGGATCTTTTGCGCTTAATGCAGGAATTGCAGGCGCCAAGAGTGTTATCGGTGTAGATGCGTCTGAGACAGCTGTTAAACAGGCCAGACGCAATGCAGAACTTAACGGACTGGACGGAAAAGTGAAATTCATCTGTGAAGATGTTTTCGAACTGCTTCCGGAGCTGGAAGAAAAAGGTGAGAAGTTTGACGTGGTCATTCTTGACCCGCCTGCATTTACGAAATCCAGAAGCTCTGTGAAGAATGCAGTAAAGGGCTACAGGGAGATCAATCTTCGTGCCATGCGCCTTGTGAAAGACGGCGGTTTTCTGGCAACCTGCTCCTGTTCTCATTTTATGACATACGAGCTTTTCACACAGACCATCGGCCAGGCGGCGAAGAATGTACACAAGAGACTTCGTCAGGTGGAATACCGTACACAGGCACCGGATCATCCGATCCTCTGGTCTGCTGATGAATCCTATTATCTGAAATTCTACATTTTCCAGGTCTGCAATGACCGATAGTAGTTATCGGAAAAAAACAGCTGAACTTATAGCTGTGGCCGGTAAATGAAAAGGAGACAGATATTATGCGAGACAAATTTAATAAATTCATGCAGGGACGTTATGGAGTGGATGAATTTTCCAGATTTACCATGGGACTTGCTCTGGTTCTGATCATACTGACCATGTTTGTCAGCATGGTGAACCGCAGCCTTGGAAGCATTCTCGATTTTCTTGGAATCGCAGCGATCGTTTATGCATATTTCCGGATTTTTTCCAGGAACATCCAGCAGCGTTATGCAGAAAATCAGAAATATCTTCAGATGACATCGAAGCTCCGTCTTCGTTTCAATAAAGAAAAAAATCTGATGCAGCAGAGAAAAACGCACCATATTTACAGTTGTCCCGGCTGTGGACAGAAGATCCGTATTCCGAAAGGAAAAGGTAAGATCGAGATCGAATGTCCGAAATGCCACACAAAATTCGTAAAGAGGAGCTGACATGTTCGGATATGTGACAGTCAATAAGCCGGAAATTAAATTCAAGGATTTTGATATGTACCGTTCTTTTTACTGCGGTCTCTGCCGTGAACTGCGGGAACGTTACGGAATCAGTGGACAGATTTCCCTGACCTATGATATGACGTTTGTGGTTCTTCTTCTCAGCGGACTTTATGAGCCGCCGACCAGAAAAGGAAAATCCCGGTGCGCGGTACATCCGCTGAAACCACAGCCGGTTCGCAAGAATGCTGTGACAGAGTATTGTGCAGATATGAATGTGATCCTTTCTTATTATAAATGCATGGACGACTGGAAGGATGAACGGAAATATCTTCGCTATGCCTATGCCACACTTCTGAAAAACAGTGGAAAAAAGCACATGTCTGCTTATCAGGAGAAAATGCGCCGGATCAGGGAAGCCCTTGAAGAACTTTCCAGGCTGGAAAAGCAGGGGGAGACGGATGTGGATCTGGTTGCCGGCTGTTCCGGAAGGATCATGGAAGAGGTTTTTGCATTTCACGAGGATGTGTGGGAGGCTTCGTTGCGCCGAATGGGCTTTTATCTGGGGAAATTCATCTACATCCTGGATGCCTATGATGATGTGGAAAAAGATGCAGAAAACGGAAATTACAATCCGTTTCTTGAAAAATATAAGATGGAAGGGTTCGAGGCGGAGGTGCGCGGAATGCTGATTATGATGCTTTCCGAGGCATGCAGGGAGTTTGAGAAGCTTCCGATCATTCGCTATGGAGATATCCTTCGAAATATTTTGTATTCCGGCGTATGGTGCCGCTTTACAGCAATCGGTGAGAAACGCAGGGGAGAACGGGAGAAAGAAAGACAATGTTAGATCCATACAGTGTGCTGGGAGTTCCCAGAAGCGCATCAGATGATGAAATAAAAAAAGCATACCGGAAGCTCAGCAGAAAATACCATCCGGATGCCAATATCAATAATCCGAATAAGGATCAGGCTGAGGAGAAATTCAAGGAAGTCCAGCAGGCCTATGAGCAGATCATGAAGGAAAGAGAGTATGGCGGAAGTTCCGGCGGCGGTTATGGAAGCTATGGAGGCTTTGGTAATTATGGCGGTTATAGTGGTGCCGGACAGAGCACATACCAGGATGAGGAGAGCATGCGAAGGCGTGCGGCAGCCAATTATGTGCAGAGCGGCCACTATCAGGAGGCTATGAATGTGCTGAACTCTCTTGGACAGAAGAATGGCGAATGGTATTACCTTGCAGCCATGGCCAATATGGGACTTGGAAACAATGTGACAGCACTGGATCAGATCCGGGAGGCGGTCAGACAGGAACCGAATAACATGCAGTACCGTATGTTACTTCAGCGTATGGAAGGTGGCGGCGGCTGGTATCAACAGCAGCAGGATCCTTTCGGCGGAATGCCTTCCGCGGGTGGTGATATGTGTGATGCATGCTGCAGGACTATGGCCTGCGCCATGTGCTGGCCGGGTGGAATTTTCTGCTGCTGATAAAAAATGCCTGTAAGACAGATCAGGAAGATCTGTTTTGCGATATAGAGTGCAGAGGGGATTTTTCCTGTCTGCAGAAAAAAAAGAGGAGGAAATCGTTATGAGCATAAGAATTGGAATTTTAGGTTATGGTAACCTGGGACGAGGCGTAGAGTGCGCCATCAAACACAACCCGGATACAGAGTTGGTTGCAGTATTTACCAGACGTGATCCTGAAACTGTAAAGATCCTTACAGAGACCGCAAAGGTTTACTCTGTAAAAGACGCTGAGCAGCATAAAGATGAGATCGACGTTCTGATCATCTGCGGAGGAAGCGCAACAGACCTTCCTGTACAGACACCGGAGTATGTGAAATATTTCAATGTTGTGGACAGCTTTGACACACATAAGAGAATTCCGGAGCATTTTGCAAATGTTGACAAGGCAGCAACAGAGACTGGCCATGTGGGAATCATCTCCGTAGGCTGGGACCCGGGAATGTTCTCTCTGAACCGTATGTACGCAAATGCGATTCTTACAGAAGGAAACGACTACACATTCTGGGGCAAAGGTGTAAGCCAGGGACATTCTGATGCAGTCCGCCGTATCAAGGGCGTAAAAGACGCAAAACAGTACACAATTCCTGTAGAGGCAGCATTGGAGTCTGTAAGAAACGGAGAGAATCCGGAGCTTACCACACGCCAGAAACACACAAGAGAGTGCTTTGTAGTTGCTGAAGAGGGAGCTGATCTTGCCCGCATCGAGGAAGAAATCAAGACTATGCCGAACTACTTTGATGAGTATGATACAACCGTACATTTTATCTCTCAGGAAGAGCTTGACCGTGATCACAGCGGAATCCCTCACGGTGGTTTTGTGATCCGCAGCGGAAAAACAGGCTGGAACAATGAGAACAGCCATGTGATCGAGTACAGCCTGAAACTGGATTCCAACCCGGAATTCACATCCTCTGTTATCGTTGCCTATGCAAGAGCTGCATACCGTATGAACAAAGAAGGACAGAAGGGCTGCAAGACTGTATTTGATGTTGCACCTGCATATTTAAGTGCACTTGACGGAGCAGAGCTTCGCAAAAAATTCCTGTAAGAGGCAGAAGCGAAACCATTGTAAATGCTGATACAAATGCATTAATGATCATATCCCCGGAATATCTGTAAATCGCTTGGATGTTCCGGGGATATTTCTGTATATCACGGAGCGTGGCACTGGTCACAAAATGAACAGTACCCCTGGTTATAGTTATGTGGAAACTGGAAAAAAAGCGGAAAGAGTTGACGGAACGTAAAGAATGTTATATAATATGGACGTAAATTTGTAACAAATTTGTAATGAATGCTGACCGAGAGGTTGGCAGAAGCGAACGATCAGCCGGACTTCAGAAATAGTAAATATCAATTATCTATCAAAGGAAGGTATGTATGCGAAAATTAAGCAGAAATTGGAAACTTTGGGGACTTTTTTTGATCTTGATGCTTTTTGCAGCGGGCGCGACTGTACACACAACAACTACAGAAGTACAGGCAGCGACTAAGAACGGTTTCAAGATAGAGAATGGCAAGTCCTATTATTACAAGAGCGGTAAGAAAGTAAAAGGCTGGCTTACTCTCAATGGCAAGAAGTATTACTTTAATGCGTCCACAGGAGTACAGGTAAAGGGCTGGGTAAAGGATAGTAAGGGCAAACGTTATTTCTATAATGCCAACGGGGCGAAAGGTTATATGGCTACCGGATGGATTACTGACAGCAAGAAGAATACCCGTTATTTTAACAAAAGTACCGGTTATATGACGACCAAGTGGGCTACAATCAGTAAGAAGAAATATTATTTTTACAATGGTTCCGGTATTGCGGCCAAGAGTAAATTTCTTACAGATTCCAAGCAGGTGACCAGATATTTCACAAGTAAGTGTTTTATGGCTACCGGTTGGGCAACAAATTCCAAGTCACAGAAACGTTATTTTGATCCGAGCACAGGTGCGATGTATAAAGGCTTCAAAAAAATTGGCAGCAATACATATTATTTTTACAAAGGAAGCGGATATATGGCCACCGGCTGGGTGGAGAATGAAGCCAAAGGACATAAATATTATTTTGATACTTCTACCGGTGTGATGGCGACAGGTACGAAGACGATTGGCGGAAAACAGTATACATTCAGCAGCAGTGGAATTCTTCAGGTGAATAATAACCCGGGTACGGCGACTTCCACAGGAACAAAGACGATCAAAAATTTCCTGGCTAATGCGCTGAAGCCTGTGGGACAGACCTTGTATGTATGGGGTGGCGGACATAACTGGTCTGATGCGACCCGAAAGGGTGTAAGTTCCAGATGGAAAGAATGGTATAACAGCAATTCCAGTTCCTATAATTACAGATATTATATGGATCTCAGCGAGAGTACAGAGCAGAAAGGTCTTGACTGTTCCGGATATGTAGGCTGGTCTGTTTATCAGATTATGCAGAACAAATCCGGTGGAGTAATGTACACAACAGTTTCAGGAGATATCGGATCGCTGTACACAGGAAAGGGATTGGGAACTATTGTTTCCCAGGCATCGCTTGCAAGCTCAGGATATAAGCTTTATCCTGGAGATATCGGATATAATGATGGTCATACATGGATGGTTCTCGGACAGTGTGCAGATAAGAGTGTTGTAATTCTGCATTGTACACCGAATGCAGGTGTTCAGATTTCCGGTACACCGACACCAAATGGAACCTATGGAAGCCAGGCAATCAAACTTGCAGAACTTTACATGGCCAAGTATCCGGGCGCAGCTAAATATGATTATCATGAGTCAAGCGGCAATTACATTCGTAACGGAGCATATTTCAGATGGAACAGAAACACACTTTCTGATCCGGACGGATATCTGAATAAAACTGCGAATCAGATTCTTGCAGATCTGTTCTGATCTGTACAGATCTTGTGAAAAAATGAAAAAAATATGTAACAAACAAAATGGGAAAATCCTTGAGAAACAGGATTTTTCCATTTTTAATGTCGAAAACATTAATAAATGTTACAAAATTTTAAACTAAATAATAGAAAATCCTTGCAATCCAAATAACACTGTGTTAATATATACAAAGATTGAAACAAGATATTTCAGAAATATTACATGAACTGCTGACAGATGAAATAACAGCAGACATGAATAGGTAGTAGAGCGGATCAGGAATATCCGCCATATAATCAGAATTCAGAATCAGATTGCGAGGGTGAACAGTCATGAAGAAAAGAATATTATGTTTGACACTGGCGCTCATCATCAGCGGAGCACAGGTAGTCAGCGTAAGCGCAACAAGAGAAGATGAAGCAGCACTTCAGCAGGAGATGGATGCAACCAACGAGCAGTTGAATGCAACATATTCCAGACTGGATGAGCTTTCTGCACAGAAATCGCAGATTGAAGGCGAAATTTCAACTCTAGACGCGAATCTTGTAAACGTGATGGTTTCGATTCAGACGCTGGAAGGAGATATCTCCAATAAAGAAGCCGACATTGCATCTACACAGACTAACCTTGAGAAAGCGAAGAATGCTAAGGAGAAGCAGTATGGGGCGATGAAGAAACGTATTCAGTACCTTTATGAGAAAGGTGGAGATGATGCGTGGTTTCAGATGATGCTCAATGCCGAGAATCTGTCTGAGCTTCTTACGAGAGCTGAGTATACACAGAAGACATATGAGCAGGACAGAAAGAGCCTTGAGAAATATTCCAACACAATCGAGCAGGTAGCCAGCCTGGAAGCACAGTATACACAGGAGAAGGCTGAACTCGAGGGAATGAAGCAGGAATATGAGGCAGAGTCCCAGAATCTTCAGGCACAGCTGGATGAGAAACGTGCAACATCTGCAGATTATGATAATGAGATCGCTTATGCACAGCAGCAGGCTACTGATTATGCGAATCTTCTTGCAGAGCAGACAGCAGAGCTTCAGAGATTAGAGGCAGAGCGTATTGCTGCTGAGGAGGAAGCGAGACGTCAGGCAGAAGCTGAAGCGGCTGCAAGAGCACAGGCAGAGGCTGAGGAAGAAGCAAGACGTCAGGCAGAGGCTGAGGCGCAGCAGAATGAAGCAGATGCGAGCGAAGATGTTCAGTACGATGAGGACGGCAATGTGATCGAGAACACAGATGAAGATACGGATGCCGGGGAAAATGAAGATGTTCAGTATGATGAGGATGGCAATGTGATAACAGATGAGTCCGGTAATACTGATGGTGATAATACAGATACAGCAGAAGACAATGCTGATTACGATGAAGGCGGAGAAACAGCAGCAGATGCGTCAGAGGATAATTCAGAAGATACTTCTTCTGACAGCGAAAGCTCTTCTTCCTACAGCAGCGGATCCGGTTCATCTGTTGTAGATTATGCAACACAGTTTGTAGGTAATCCGTATGTATGGGGCGGAACAAGCCTTACCAACGGTGCAGACTGCTCCGGTTTTGTGCAGAGCGTATATGCGAACTTTGGCGTAAGCCTTCCGAGAACATCGTATGAGCAGCAGAATGCAGGTACAGAGGTATCTTACGCAGATGCACAGCCAGGAGATCTGATCTGCTACGGCGGACATGTTGCTATCTATATGGGTGACGGTCAGATTGTTCATGCTTCCAATTCCCAGGATGGTATCAAGGTCAGCAATGACGCTACATACAGAACAATCGTATCTGTAAGACGTCTCGTATAAGAAAAAAGAGACAGATAAATATCAGCCTGAATTAAGAAATACAGCAGCCCGGTGAAAAGCCAAAGCAATTCATCGGGCTGTTTTTGCGTGATTTTATATATTGTTGAAAAACTTCAAAAAAATAAGCAAATGGTATTGACACAGAATTAACATGGTGTTATTATAATGTCAGTATAATTCCATATTGAACATAGCAAGTGCTGAGGGTGTCTGACAGTTATCTGATAATTATCAGAGACCAGCAGAAAAGGGAATCAGGTGAGAAACCTGAGCGATCCGGTCACTGTAACGGAGGAGCGAATCTCAGAATCCATTGTACGTAAGTATGAGAAGGAGAGAGGAGCGATGATCCCGGAGCCAGGAAACCTGCTTGTTATGGCGAGGTTAAACTTCCGTGTAAAGTGTAACAACCATTTCAGGGACTCCGCACCCCTGGAACGTTGTCTACTTTTTTACGAGAGTAGGCATTTTTTTATGGAATGCGCCTGTTCATATGAATTATACATGATTAAATGGCAGGCGATACTACTCCGGATACATTCGTTCCCTCCGCGCACTCATGAACGGATTATATTTCTACCCCGGGGTGGCATCGCTACCTCTTTTTTTATGGGAAAAATCATGAGTGCATAACCTTGGGAGGAGGTTGTGGTCATGGCAAAACCATATTGGGAGGGCAAGGAATTTTCTTATTACAGTCATAAGAAATGTGAGTATTTTCCATGCCATACGGGAGCAGACCCGGACAATTTTAACTGCCTGTTCTGCTATTGCCCGTTATATGCGCTGGGAGATAAATGCGGCGGTAATTTCCGGTTCCTGGACAGCGGCATCAAGGACTGCTCCAGATGTAAGCTTCCACACAGAAGAGAAAATTACGGATATATTACAGGTAAGTATAAAGAACTTGCAGATCTTGTGCGTAAGCAGAGAGAGAATACGGAAGAGAATGTGAAGAAACCGTATTAAGGTATGATAAATATAAGAAGTGGGTATATAAAAGCCAGTGTTGACGAGGAAAAATGTCGACCTGGCTTTTTTGATGCGTTAAAGAATACGAAATATGCTGCAGCATCAAATGAAAAGAGCCGGTACTGACAAAAAAATGTCAGCCTGGCTCTCACAGGACTATTGGAAAATCAGTACAGGAAGCTGCTGAAATTTTTTGCAGAGATTTACAATTGTGAAAGAACAGAATCTTCATGCGTCTGCAAAAATACCTTCAGCCGTGGAAGTTGATTGTTCAGGATCAGACGCTCCGGAAACATGGCCTGATGAACAAAATCAGCAGCATATGTAAAGTCGCCGATGTGTTCCGGCCCGTGGCTGTCACTGGAAAGAAGCAGCGGGAGATCATATTTGCGGCAGCAGCGCAGGATCTCGAAACAGTTTTCTCTGGTATCCCCGCGATATCCGTAAGGCGCCAGGGATGCTTCGTTGATCTCAAAGATCGTGCCGGTTGCTTTTGCGGCTCTGGCAAGGATATCATAATTAACAGGATAATGAGTATTATCACTATGTCCCAGGATCTTGACACAGGGATTTTTCATTACATTGATAAAAGCTTCAGTGTTCTCGTTACGGGTACCACAGCGGTAGTTCCAGCTGTGCATGCTGGCGATTGCATAGTCAAGTTTACCTAATAATTCCTGATTCAGATCTACGGTGCCATTCCGGTCAAGAATGTTCAGCTCGATCCCGTAGAGAAGCTCAACTCCGAAATGCTCCTTCGGAGAGTAGGTGAGACTGCGGAAATAAGAAGAAGTTCCGGCAGCCAGCGTTCCGGGACCGTGATCCGTGATGCCAAGAAGACGGAGCCCTTTTTTTGCGGCAGCCCGCGCCATGTTGGTGATCGTGCATTCCGTGCCATGTCCGCTGGCAATGGAATGGGTGTGCATATCGGAAAGATACATAAAAATACACCTCTTTTACAGTTCGTTTCCTGTATTGGGAACGGATATGTTTTCTAATGAATTCTGATAAAACAAGTATGGCAGAGTGGAAAAATAAAGTCAATAGAAAAAATCTCAATTACACGAAAAACAAATAAAACTCACAGAATTCAACCTACAAAAACCACAAAAACGGCAAGGAATACATGTTGGATTTCGTTGACATCAAAGTGGGGGTAAGGTATAATGAAAGTACATGAGCACATAGCCGGACAGGAGCGGTTCTGGAAGCGTGGAGGCAGACAGATCACCAGAAACAGCCGGTTGTGAGAAAGGAGAATCATGGAGAAATTTCATATAGCAGATATCCCGAAAACAGACAGGATCACGCATCTTGTTGATAATCTTTATGCGAAGATGCCGGTGATCGAATCTGCCAGAGCGAAACTTGTCACAGAGTCTTACAAAGAAACTGAAGATGAGCCGATCATTACGAGAAGGGCGAAAGCTTTTGCTCATATTCTGCGTAATATTCCGATCATCATCCGTGATGAGGAGCTGATCGTCGGAAGTAGTACTATCGCACCG
Source organism: Blautia aquisgranensis (assembly GCF_040096615.1). Classification (NCBI taxonomy): domain Bacteria; kingdom Bacillati; phylum Bacillota; class Clostridia; order Lachnospirales; family Lachnospiraceae; genus Blautia; species Blautia aquisgranensis. The sequence goes on along the minus strand of NZ_JBBMEJ010000015.1, from coordinate 45,160 downwards.
AGAGGATGTCAGACATTCCCGGAATATTCTTTCCAGTGGCTGGAGGATGAGCTGGATACAGTAGCTACACGAACAGCAGATCCATTTTATATTGCGGAGGAGACCAAGGCAGAGCTTCGCGAGGTACATAAATACTGGAAGGGTAAGACTACAAGTGAACTTGCAACTTCCTATATGGCACCGGAAGCGATCCGTGCGATCGATCACAATATTTTTACACCGGGAAACTATTTCTACAATGGCGTTGGCCATGTAACAGTCAAATATGAAGAGGTTCTGGCTATCGGTTATGAGGGAATCATTGCCAAGGCGCAGAAGGAACTGGATGAGTGCAATGTGGGAGATGGAGATTATGCGAAGAAATCACGCTTCCTCAATGCAGTGATCTTAAGCTGTCAGGCTGTTATCGATTATGCACACCGCTATGCGGAGCTTGCAGAGAAGATGGCATATGAGACTCAGGATCCGACCAGAAAACAGGAGCTTCTTCAGATCGCATCCAACTGTACACGTGTACCGGAGAAGGGCGCCCGTAACTTCTATGAGGCATGCCAGTCCTTCTGGTTTGTACAGCAGCTGATTCAGATGGAGAGCAGCGGACATTCTATTTCACCGGGACGTTTTGACCAGTATATGTATCCATATTATAAGAGTGATATGGAGGCAGGTAATCTTACCAGAGAGTTTGCTCAGGAGCTTATGGACTGTATCTGGGTTAAATTAAATGACCTGAATAAATGCCGTGATGCTGCATCCGCAGAAGGCTTTGCCGGCTACAGCTTATTCCAGAACCTGATCGCAGGCGGACAGAATAAGGATGGCGAGGATGTGACCAATGATCTCTCCTTTATGTGTATCCAGGCATCCATGCATGTACATCTTCCGGCACCGTCACTTTCTGTAAGGGTATGGAACGGATCTCCTCATGAATTCCTGATCAAGGCAGCCGAGCTTACCAGAACAGGAATCGGACTTCCGGCTTACTATAACGATGAGGTTATCATTCCGGCACTGCAGAGCAGAGGTCTGACTCTTGCTGATGCCAGAGAGTACAATATCATCGGATGTGTTGAGCCGCAGAAAGCCGGTAAGACAGACGGATGGCATGACGCAGCATTCTTTAACATGTGCCGCCCGCTGGAGCTTGTTTTCTCCAACGGTATGGATAAAGGCGTTCAGGTCGGTATCCAGACTGGTGATGTTACAGAGATGAAGACATTCGATGAGTTTTACGATGCTTATAAGAAACAGATGGAATACTGCATCTCACTTCTTGTAAATGCAGATAATGCCATTGATGTGGCCCATGCTGAGAGATGTCCGCTTCCTTACCTTTCCTGTATGGTGGATGACTGCCTGAAACGTGGCAAATCTGTTCAGGAAGGCGGAGCTGTATACAACTTTACAGGCCCTCAGGGATTTGGTATCGCTAACATGGCTGACTCCCTGTATGCGATCCGCCAGCTCGTATACGAAGAGAAGAAGATGACCATGGAAGAGCTGAAGGAAGCTCTGGCATGGAACTATGGTAAAGGTATTGATGCACAGTCAGCAGCCGATATCACTACCATTGTAATGCAGAAGCTTCAGGAGAATGGCATCAGCGTAAATGCAGACATGGCTAAAGCTGTTATGACAGCAGCTATGGGAACAGAGCCATCTCCGGAGAAGAAAGCAAGATTCGAAGAAATCCACAAGATGATCGACGAGGTTCCGAAATTTGGTAACGATATTCCGGATGTGGATTATTTTGCAAGAGATGTGGCTTATACCTATACAAGACCGATCCAGAAATATATGAACCCGAGAGGCGGCCATTACCAAGCAGGACTTTATCCGGTATCAGCCAATGTTCCTCTTGGCGGACAGACAGGTGCCACACCGGATGGACGTTATGCACATACACCGGTTGCAGATGGCGTTTCTCCATCAGCAGGCAAGGATGTGAAGGGACCGACAGCGGCAGCTACTTCTGTATCCCGTCTGGATCATTTCATCGTATCTAACGGTACACTGTTCAACCAGAAATTCCATCCGTCAGCACTTGCCGGAAGAGAAGGCCTGGAGAAATTCGTGGCACTGATCCGTGGATACTTCGATCAGAAGGGTATGCACATGCAGTTTAACGTTGTCGACAGAGAGACACTTCTGGATGCACAGAAACATCCGGAGAAATATAAACATCTGGTCGTACGTGTTGCAGGTTACAGTGCATTGTTTACAACTCTTTCCCGTTCTCTGCAGGATGACATCATCCGCCGTACAGAACAGGGATTTTAACCGGATTTAAGAGGTAAATTATGGACTATTTGGATACAAAGGGCAGGATCTTTGATGTTCAGAAATATTCGGTGCATGACGGTCCGGGAATCCGTACTATCGTATTCCTGAAAGGCTGTGTCCTTCGCTGTCGCTGGTGCTGTAATCCGGAATCGCAGGAGTACAGGATCCAGAACATGAAAGTACTGGGAGAGGACAAGGTGATCGGCCGTGATGTGACAGTCCGTGAAATGATCGAGGAAGTAGAAAAAGACCGTGCATATTATTACCGTTCAGGAGGGGGAATCACCCTCTCCGGCGGTGAATGTATGTGTCAGGCAGATTTTTCCAGAGATCTGCTACGGGCAGCCAAAGAACGCGGTATCAATACAGCCGTAGAAAGTATGGCCTGTGCCCCGTGGGAAAAGATCGAGCAGGTTCTTCCGTATCTGGATGTATATCTGATGGATATCAAGCACATGAATCAGGAGAAACACAAGGAATTCACAGGACGCGCCAACGGACTGATGCTGGAGAATGCAAGAAAAGTTGCCCTCTATGGAAAAACAAAGCTTGTGATCCGTGTCCCGGTTATTCCTACATTTAATGATTCTGTTGAAGAGATCCAGGCAATCGCCAGATTTGCGGATTCTCTTCCGGGCGTAAATAAGATTCATCTGCTTCCTTATCACAGACTTGGACAGGATAAGTATGAAGGCCTTGGAAGACCCTATTTAATGGAAGGAATTCTTCCACCGACTGCCGAACATATGCAGATGCTTAAGGGTGCTGTGCATGCTGTATGCGGCCTGGACTGCCAGATCGGAGGCTGAAAAACAGCACTTTATAAAGAATGAGATCCTTTTTCAAAAGAAAACATAAAAAACAATAAAAACAACATAAAAAGCAACAAGAAACCAACATAAAACAACGGATTGCCCTTGACTTATTCTGTGGTATGGAGTAAAATATTGACAGAAACAAAATAGTGCAATCCAATGCTCAAGGAGGAAATTAAGCATGGTAAACGAGTTTGAAATCAAAAAACAGCTTTGTGACATCGGTAAAAGAATCTACAACCGTAACATGGTTGCAGCAAATGACGGAAACTTTTCTGTTAAGATCGCAGAGAACGAGTATCTTTGCACACCAACAGGTGTATCTAAAGGTTTCATGACACCAGAGTTCATCTGTAAAGTAGATGGCAAGGGTAATGTAATCCAGGCTAACCCGGGATTCAAACCATCATCTGAGATCAAGATGCACATGAGAGTATATGAGAAGAGACCGGACGTAGGATCTGTTGTACATGCTCATCCGATCTATGCAACATCTTTCGCAATCGCAGGAATTCCGCTTACACAGCCGATCATGCCAGAGGCAGTTATCGCTCTTGGATGTGTTCCGATCGCTGAGTACGGTACACCTTCCACAATGGAGATTCCGGATAACCTTGAGAAATACCTTCCATATTTCGATGCAGTACTTCTTGAGAACCACGGAGCACTTACATGGAGCACAGACCTTAACGCTGCATACATGAAGATGGAGTCTGTAGAGTTCTACGCACAGCTTCTGTATCAGACAAAACTTCTTGGTGGCCCGAAGGAATTCGACAAAGAGAACATCGAGAAACTGTACGCTATCCGTCGTAAATTCGGTATGCCTGGTAAACATCCGGCAAGCCTTTGCCTGAACAAAGACGGAAAGAACTGCCACAACTGCGGCGGCGCATGCCACAATGATGATTACAAACAGTTCCCAGGATATCAGTATGATTTCGTTGGAAAAGACTGTGATAAAGAAGCTGCTCCAGCAGAAGCACCGGCTAACAACGATGCAGAGCTTGTTGCTCAGATCACAAAACAGGTTATGGCTCAGCTTGGCCTGAAATAATCTTTTGACGGAATAATTAAGGAGGACAATCTCATGCCAATAAGTGAGAATATGGTACAGGAAATTGTACAGGAAGTTATGGCAAAGATGCAGATTGCAGATGCTCCGGCCGGAAAACATGGCGTTTTCAAGGATATGAATGATGCTATCGAAGCAGCCAAGAAGGCTCAGTTGGTAGTTAAGACAATGTCTATGGACCAGAGAGAAAAGATCATCACCTGCATCCGCAAGAAGATCAAAGAAAATGCGGAAGTACTGGCACGTATGGGTGTTGAGGAAACTGGTATGGGTAATGTGGGAGATAAGATCCTGAAGCATCACCTGGTAGCAGACAAGACACCTGGAACAGAAGACATTACAACAACTGCATGGTCCGGAGACAGAGGACTGACTCTGATCGAGATGGGACCGTTTGGTGTTATCGGTGCGATCACACCATGCACTAACCCAAGTGAAACAGTTCTCTGCAACACAATGGGTATGCTGGCAGGCGGAAATACAGTAGTATTCAACCCACATCCGGCAGCAGTTAAAACTTCTATTTACGCAATCAATCTTTTAAATGAGGCTTCCCTGGAATCAGGCGGCCCGGATAATATCGCTGTCACAGTTGAGAAACCAACCCTTGAGACAAGCAATATTATGATGAAACATAAAGATATCCATCTGATCGCAGCAACAGGAGGCCCTGGTGTTGTGACAGCAGTTCTTTCCTCTGGTAAGAGAGGAATCGGTGCAGGAGCAGGAAACCCGCCGGCACTGGTTGATGCTACTGCTGATATCCGTAAGGCAGCTCAGGATATCGTAAACGGATGTACATTCGATAACAACCTTCCATGTATCGCAGAGAAGGAAGTTGTTGCAGTATCTTCCGTAGTTGATGAGTTAATGCACTACATGCTTACAGAAAATGACTGCTACCTTGCATCCAAGGAAGAGCAGGATAAGCTTGTTGAAACTGTACTTGCAGGCGGCAAGCTGAACCGTAAATGTGTAGGACGTGATGCGAAGACACTTCTTTCCATGATCGGAGTTCAGGCACCGGCAAACACCCGCTGCATTATCTTCGAGGGACCGAAGGAGCATCCGCTTATCACAACAGAGCTTATGATGCCGATCCTCGGAATCGTAAGAGCAAAGGATTTTGATGACGCTGTAGAGCAGGCTGTATGGCTTGAGCATGGCAACCGTCATTCCGCACATATTCATTCCAAGAATATTGATAACATTACAAAATATGCGAAAGCAATCGACACAGCAATCCTTGTAAAGAACGGCCCGTCCTATTCCGCGCTTGGATTCGGTGGAGAAGGCTTCTGTACATTTACCATTGCAAGCCGTACCGGTGAGGGACTTACAAGCGCAAGCACATTCACCAAGAGAAGACGCTGCGTAATGACAGACAGCCTTTGCATTCGTTAATCAGGAGGAACATAAACAATGGATATGAACAATGTAAATATCGAAGAAATCGTTAAACAGGTTCTCTCCGGCATGACAGGAAACGCTCCGGCTGCAACACCAGCTGCAAGCGCTCCGGCTGCTCCGGCAGGAAATGCTATTCCTAAAAAAGCAAGAGTAGCAATGATGACAGAGAAGAAACATTTTGAGCTTCAGGAGTATGACCTTCCGGAAGTTGGAGATGACGACATCCTTGTAAAAGTTGAGGGATGCGGTGTCTGCGGAACAGATGCTCATGAGTACAAAAATGATCCGTTTGGTCTTATTCCGGTAGTTCTCGGACATGAGGGAACTGGTGAGATCGTAAAAATGGGTAAGAACGTTACCGTTGATACAGCTGGTAAACCAGTTAAAGTCGGCGATAAGATCGTTACATGTATGATCTTCAAAGATGATCCGGAAATCACAATGTTCGACCTCAACAAGAAAAACGTAGGCGGCGCTGACGTATACGGACTTCTTCCGGACGATGATGTTAAATTCAACGGATGGTTCGCTGATTACATCTTCATCAGAGGCGGAAAATTCGGTTCTACATTCTTCAATGTAAGCGACCTTGATCTTGATTCCCGTATCCTCATCGAGCCATGTGCAGTACTTGTACACGCAGTAGAGAGAGCAAAAACAACAGGAATCCTGAAATTCAACAGCAGAGTTGTTGTTCAGGGCTGTGGACCGATCGGTCTTATCTGCATCGCTGTTCTTCATACAATGGGCGTTCATAACATCTGTGCAGTAGATGGAAATGAGAAACGTCTTGAGTTTGCCAAGAGAATGGGTGCAAACACAACAGTTAACTTCATGAACTTCAAGGGTATCGAGGCACTTACTGAGGCTGTTAAAGAGGCTCAGGGTGGACATCTTGCAGATTTCGCTTTCCAGTGCACAGGAAACCCGAAAGCACATGCAAACATTTACAAATTCATCCGCAACGGCGGCGGCCTTTGCGAGCTTGGCTTCTTCATCAATGGTGGAGATGCAACAATCAACCCGCACTTCGACCTCTGCTCCAAAGAGATCAACCTTGTTGGTTCCTGGGTATACAACCTCAGAGATTATGCAACAACATTTGATTTCCTTAAGAGAGCAAAAGCAATCGGACTTCCAATGTCTGAGCTGATCACTGACAAGTATCCGCTGGAAGAGATCAACGAGGCACTTGAGAAGAACCTGTCAATGACAGGTCTTAAGATTGCGGTTGTTAACAAATAACCTTAACGGGAAAGGAGAAGCAACATGGCAGAAGCTGTAGGAATTCTGGAGGTCTTCGGACTTGCGACAGCCTTTGTGGCAGCTGACGCCGGGTGCAAGGCTGCAAATGTCCACCTGGAGGTATTCGATAAGAATAAACCGGCGAATGCGGACAGCCTGCCAGTACCGCTTCTTGTCTGCATCAAGTACCGCGGAAGCGTGTCAGATGTCACGGCAGCGGTAGAAGCCGGCATGAAAGTCGCAGAGAGCATGACAGGTGTGGTACAGCATTACATAATCCCCAACCCGGAACCAGGTACACAGAAGATGCTGAAGATCAGCGCCCTGGATAAAGATTAAAGGATTCCCCTAAGTACACTTTACAAAAGTGTCGGAATCATATATGATAAAAAAGTAACGAATGTAAGATTCAGGAGGATAGAATCATGGCACAGGAAGCATTAGGAATGGTTGAGACAAGAGGCCTCACAGCTGCAATCGAAGCAGCAGATGCAATGACAAAAGCAGCAGAGGTTGCTCTGGTAGGAACAGAGAAGATCGGTTCCGGTCTTGTAACTGTTATGGTTCGTGGAGACGTAGGCGCTGTAAAAGCAGCAGTAGAGAGCGGAAGCGCAGCAGCATCCAGACTTGGAGAGCTCGTAGCTACACACGTAATCCCGAGACCTCATACAGATGTTGAGAAGATTCTTCCGAAGCTCTAATTCAGGCTTTGAGAGAAACAGAAATTAGTTAAGGAGTTCGCTCATGGGAAAATCATATGGATTTATAGAAATCACTGGTGTGGTTGCGGCAATCAATGCCCTGGACATCATGTGCAAAACGGCAGACGTTGAGCTGGCGTCATGGGAGCGTAAGCTGGGCGGACGACTGGTGACCCTGATCGTACAAGGCGATGTATCAGCAGTTACAGCAGCTGTAAATGCAGCGGTTGAGCAGGCCATCAAGAAGCCTGCAAGCTATGCGGTAATTGCGAATCCTCACGAGGAGATCGTCAAACTGGTTGAGCTGAGTGCAAGCCGGTGGAAGAAGAAACAAGAGAAGCCGGAAGCTGCACCGAAGAGCAAAAACAGCAGCAAGAAATAAGCGGCTGCACCAGATCAGAAGTAAATACGAAATAAAAACAATGCATTAGCAATCCATAAGGAGGATATAATCATGACACAGGAAGCATTAGGAATGGTTGAGACAAGAGGACTTACAGCAGCTATCGAGGCAGCTGACCAGATGTGCAAGGCAGCTAACGTTGCACTTGTAGGAACAGAGAAGATCGGTTCTGGTCTTGTAACTGTTATGGTTCGTGGAGATGTAGGAGCTGTTAAATCTGCAGTAGAGAGCGGAAGCGCAGCAGCATCCAGACTTGGAGAGCTCGTAGCTACACACGTAATTCCGAGACCTCATACAGATGTTGAGAAAATCCTTCCGGTTCTTAAATAATCTAGCTGATTAGTACTGATATGCACCGGCCGAAGGGCCATTAAGGCTTACGGCCGGTGCTTTTCAGTTTGAAACGGGAAGAAAGCAGGTGTACTCTTGGAAACGAATAACATTGAAATGATCACAAAAATGGTGATCGATGCGATCAACAAGAACGAAGATAAGGGCAATGGTTTTGTTGTACCTATCGGAGTTTCCGCAAGACATATTCACCTGACACAGGAGCACGTTGAGGCACTGTTCGGAGAAGGCTATCAGCTCACAAAGAAAAAAGATCTGATGGGTGGACAGTTTGCATCAAACGAGACAGTTACTATCGTAGGACTGAAGCTCCGTGCTATCGAGAATGTGCGAATCCTCGGACCTGTCCGCAGCAAGTCTCAGGTTGAGGTTTCAGCTACGGATGCGATCAAGCTTGGAATGAAGGTTCCGGTACGTATGTCCGGTGACCTTGCAGGAAGCGCACCGATCGCGATCGTGGGACCGAAAGGTGCCATCTATCTGAAAGAGGGATGTATTGTGGCTATGCGTCACATTCACATGGCTCCGAAGGATGCCCAGGCTGCGGGTGTACATGATGGTGATATTGTTTCCGTTAAGGCTGATAACGAGCGCGGAACGATCTTTAATCAGGTTAAGATCCGTGTGGACGACAGCTTTACACTGGAAATGCATATTGATACAGATGAAGCAAATGCAGCAAGAATTGCCACAGGCAATACAGTTACCATAATCAAATAATATTCCTCCTTCGGGGATGCCTGATTCTGGCATCCCTATTGGAGAATATGGAGAAAAACGGAGGCTCATATGATCGTAGGCAAAGTAGTTGGAAGCATTGTTTCCACACGAAAAAGTGAAAAACTGATAGGAAATAAATTCATGATTGTAGAGCCGGTGCATCATATGAAAGCCGAGCATAGCCAGATTGTTGCTATCGATATCATCGGAGCAGGAATCGGCGAGTATGTATTGGTGGCACAAGGAAGCGCAGCAAGAATTGGCTGCGGCGTAGAAACAGCACCGGTGGATGCCGCAATTGTCGGAATCGTAGATGACGGTGCAGGATTGGAGTAACGCCATGGATATCAAAGAATTACAGAAAATTATGCAGGAGAATGGTGTTGTCGGAGCAGGTGGAGCAGGTTTCCCTACATACATGAAACTGACCGACAAGGCTGACACGATTCTCATGAACTGTGCAGAGTGCGAACCTTTACTTAAGCTACATAGACAGCTGTTGGAGAAGCACGCATACGAGATCATGAAAACATTCGATATGGTTGCGGAGACGGTAGGAGCTTCACAGGCCATCATCGGAATCAAAAAATCTTATGTACAGACAATCAATGCCTTAAATCAGCATATCGAAGAATTCCCGAGGGTTAAGATCCATCTTCTTGATGAGGTTTATCCTATGGGTGATGAGGTTGTTCTTATTTATGAGGCAACCGGACGCGTGGTACGGCCGGGAGGACTGCCAATCGAGCAGGGAGTAGCCGTATTCAATGTAGAGACTCTTTACAATGTATACCGCGCAGTAGAAGAAAAGAAACCGGTAACAAGCAAATATGTTTCTGTTGTCGCAGAGGTTGAGAATCCTGTCACAGTGAAAGTTCCGTTAGGATGCACACTGGACGAGGTTGTAGCTCAGGCCGGCGGTACAACAGTGAAGGAGCCTGTATATTTCGTAGGCGGACCTATGATGGGACGTATCGGAAAAGGTTCCGACCCGGTAACAAAAACAACGAACGCAATCCTGGTTCTTCCAAAGGACCATGTTATTGTCATGAAGAAGCAGCGGACTTCTTCTATAGATCTGAAGAGGGCAGCATCTATCTGCTGCCACTGCCACACATGTACAGATCTTTGCCCGAGACATAATCTGGGACACCCGATCGATCCGGCAATGTTCATGATGGCAGCATCCAATCAGGATTTCAGAAATGTAAATCCTTATATCAATTCTGCATTCTGCAGCTCCTGTGGTGTCTGCGAGATGTATGCGTGTCCGCAGAGCCTGGCTCCGAGAACACTGCTTGCAGATATGAAGGGCGGACTTCGTAAAGCCGGAATCAGACCACCTCAGGGTGTTCAGCCGAAACCGGTACAGGAGTCAAGAGAATATCGTAAGGTTCCAGAGGAGCGCCTGATGGCTCGTCTCGGACTCACAAGATACGACAAGGATGCACCGCTTCAGGAAGACCTTGTAAATGTATCCAAAGTAAAAGTTCTCTTAAGCCAGCATATCGGTGCACCGGCACAGGCAATCGTAAAAGTAGGCGATATGGTAACAGAAGGTCAGATGATCGCACAGCCTGCACAGGGATTGAGTGTTGGAATCCATGCAACTATCAGCGGTAAAGTAACAGAAGTAACAGACCGCCATGTTGTAATTGCAAGAAATTAGAAAGGACGTGCACAAAATGAGTAGAGCAATCGGAATGATTGAGTTTAAAACCACACCAGCTGGTATCACTGCAGCAGATGCCATGGTTAAGACATCTGAAGTAGAGATCGTGGAGGCGCAGACAGTATGTCCGGGAAAATATATTGCAATTATCACCGGAGACTTAAGCGCGGTTAAAGCTGCTGTAGATGCAGCGGTAACAACATATGAGGACAAATGCATTGACAGTTTCGTACTGGGTAATCCACATGAGTCCATTTTCCCGGCTATCTACGGAACCACACAGGTTGAGGAGATCAGCGCACTGGGAATTCTTGAAACTTATGATGCAGCATCTATTATCGAGGCAGCAGATCAGGCTGCAAAGACAGCAATCGTTGATCTGATCGAGCTTCGTATTGCAAAGGGTATGTGCGGTAAATCCTACATGCTCCTTACAGGTGAGGTTTCTGCAGTAGAGGCTTCAATCGAAAGAGCAAAAGAGCTCGTAGCTGAAAAAGGAATGTACATGGATTCCTCAGTGATCGCTCATCCGGACAAGAGAATGATCGATACGATCCTTTAATATTGTCTGTTTAACCGGGATATCCTGTAATGGGATATCCCGAATGACATCCGAAAAAGGAGGCATTTTATGCTAGCGTTAGAAAGAAGAAATCTGATTCTCGAAAAATTACAGGAAGAGAAAAGGGTTGTTGTAAGTGAACTAAGCCAGCTTTACAGTGTCTCAGAAGAAACCATCCGCCGTGATTTGGACAAGCTGGAAAAAGAAGGACTTGCCACGAAGAGTTACGGCGGTGCGGTGATCAATGAAGATGTCGGCATTGACTTACCATTTAACATTCGTAAAAACCAGAATGTACAGGGAAAACAGAAGATGGCGGAGCTTGCAGCTTCCATGGTGAATGACGGAGACCATATTTTTCTGGATGCCAGTACCACAGCAGTGTTTGTGGCAAAGGCTCTCAAAGAAAAAGAACGCCTTACAGTTGTGACAAATTCCATGGAGATCCTGCTTGAGCTTGCAGATGTGTCCGGATGGAACATCATTTCCACCGGCGGCGTTATGAAAGAGGGCTATCTTGCATTTCTTGGCGCACGGACGGAGGAAGTCATCCGTTCCTATTATGTGGACAAGGTTATTTTTTCCTGTAAGGCATTAAACGAGGAAATGGGGATCATGGAGTCCAAGGAAGCCTTCGGAACAACAAAGAAGGCCATGATCGGTTCCGGAAAAATGCGTATTCTGGTGGTAGACAGCACAAAATTCGATCAGACTGCTTTTTCCGTGGCAGGACAGCTGCGGGATATAGAGATGGTGATCACAGACAAAAAACCATCTGAGAAATGGCTTCGCCGTTTCAGCGAGCATAAGATCGAGTGCGTTTATCCGAAATAGGTTGAACGTAGATCCGGTCACAGGCAGACAAAAGAGTCCGGTGATCCGGTATGACGAGAGGGAGCAATTTCTATGAATACATTTGAAATGAAGACAGCCATCCATTTTGGAGACGATGCCCTTGGACGACTGAAAGAGATTCCATACAAGAGAGTTCTTGTTATCACAGATCCGTTCGTAGTAAAAAGCGGAATGATCGATATGATCACAAAGCCTTTACAGGCCGGCGGAAAAGAATTTGATATTTTCTGTGATGTAGTTCCGGATGCACCGGTAGGAAAGATTGCAGAGGGAGTAAAAAAATTCCTTCAGTATCAGCCGGAAGCAATCGTTGCAGTTGGTGGCGGTTCCGCCATTGACTCTTCAAAAGCAATCCGTGAATTTGCACTGAAGATCAATAACTACGGAAAAGTAGGCCTTGTTGCCATTCCGACAACAAGTGGTACAGGCTCAGAGGTTACATCCTTTGCTGTTGTAAATGATACAGAGGCACATGTAAAATATCCTCTGATCTCAGAGAGCCTGACAGCAGATGAAGCGATTCTGGATGCAGAGCTTGTAAGAAGCGTTCCGCCTGCTATTACAGCAGATACAGGTATGGATGTTCTGACACATGCAATTGAGTCTTATGTCAGCATCAACCATAACGAGTTTACTTCCGCGCTTGCAGAGAAGGCAATCGAGATCTGTGGTGTATATCTGTACCGTGCATATGTTGACGGAAATGATATGCATGCAAGACAGAAAATGCATGTAGCATCCTGTCTGGCAGGACTTTCTTTCAATGCAGCTGGTCTTGGAATCACACACAGCATGGCGCATCAGCTGGGTGCTATTTTCCATATTCCTCACGGAAGAGCAAATGCGATGTTACTGCCGCATATTGTTGAGTATAATGCGAATATCAATAAACGCAGCAGAAGCCAGAAAGAATATCTTCCGGCTGTAAAGAGATATTCCAATATTGCACATCTTCTTGGACTGAGCAATTATAATGAGGTTATGAGCGTAAGATCTCTTGTAAACTGGATCCAGTTTATGCAGAAAGAGATGAATATTCCTCTTACTATCGAAGAGATGAAGGCTATCACACCGGATGCTTATTTTGCAGCGGTTGATAAGATGGCAGATATGGCGTTAGCTGACGCTTGTACTGTCGCTAATCCTCGTGTGCCTAAGAAAGAGGATATTGTTAAGATTTACACGAAGTTGTGGTCTTTCTAAGAACTGGTGTAGGTTTTGGGAAGATTTGAAACCGCAGAGGAGAGCAAAGGGTCCGAAGCCCCGGACCCTCTGCACACCCTTCGGGCTTTTTTTAGAGTGCCTGACAGTTGTGGACGGTAAGTTGTTGACTTGTGTCTGTATGCTTCGTTTGTTGAAGACTGGACGTTGTGCCGAGGTGGCGCCGTTGGCGCCTTGGCTGTGTAGCGTTATTGGCTGGGGCGCGTTTGTAAACGTCGCGCCTGGTTTGACGAGCGTATTGTGGATGTGTGACGCTGTATGTAGTTAGGTGGAGCGTATTTAGATGTGAGAGGTTGTGTGCAACACGTCAGTCGGGGATTGTGAAAAGGGATCGAGAGGATTTTTACTGGGAGGTTGAACTGTGATGGAGGTTTATACCGGGTATGGTGATAAGGGGATGACGGATCTTTCCCATACGAAGAATGTGTCTAAGTCGGATGACAGGATTTGTCTGATGGGGTCTGTGGAGGAACTTTGCAGTCATATCGGGCTGATCCGGGTTCTGGTTAAGGATGGGGATATTATCCGGATGCTGGAAAAGATCCAGGATACGTTAAAAAAGATCATAGATGGCGTTTCGGATCCTTATAACCGGGAGTTTAAGATCAGTGAAGACAGGACGGAGCTTCTGGAGGAGGAGATCCGGCGTATGGAGGAGGTTTTTCAGGGGGCCAGGCTTCCGATTCTGCCGGGGGATTCTCGCGCTGCTGCTGAGATTGATGTGACCCGGGCAGTGGCACGGAGGGCTGAGAGAGAGCTTGCACTGGTCAGTGTGAAATTTGGATCGGATACCGGAGCCAAGAAATATATGAATCGTCTGTCAGATTATTTTTATGTGCTGGCGAGATATGTGGATGTTGTGAAAGCTTCAGAGAAGAAAGAAGATCTGGCCGAAGAACAGAAAACTGTGGTGGAGTCAGAAACAGCCGCAGCAGAAAATTCTGGAAAAACAGCCAATGATCTGAATGCAGAGAATGTACATACACAGAACGCAGCGCCATCATTTACAGCGGCTCAGAGTCAGCAGATGCCGGTACAGCAGGAAAACGTACCGGAACAGCAGGCGGTAACAGCGACAGCAGGAGGAAGTACAGCTATGGCACAGAATGACAGTATGGCAGTGAATACAGCGATGATCCAGGAAGTGCTGAGACGTATGGGAATTCAGGGACGTATCACACTGGATTCGGCCAAGCGTCTGATCGAGAAGATCGAGCAGGAAGCACTGCGTAGGAATAAGCCTTCTGTGATCGCGGTATGCGGACCTGACGGAAATCCTGTTGCAGTCCATGTGATGGATGGTTCTTATCTGGTAAGCTTTGATGTGGCTATGAAGAAGGCTTACACATCGGTTGCAGTGAAGATGTCCACTATGGAGCTTTCCAGGCTCACACAGCCGGGTCAGACATTTTACGGGCTTGGTAAGATGAGTGATAACATTGTGATCTTCGGAGGTGGCGTTCCTCTGAAAGTCGGTGATACGATCATTGGTGGTCTTGGTATCAGCGGTGGTACAGGAGAAGAAGATAACAGCCTTGCGGAGTATGGACTGCAGATTCTGAAGGATGTACTGTAAGATCAGATAAGCGGATAATAAAACAGACAAGAAAACATGAATATAAAAAGAACAGGTTATGAAGGCGTGTGATATTCATAACCTGTTCTTTTTTTAGAGAATCAGGCAAGTCCTATGAGAGACTGCGAAGAGCAATGAGCAGTGTTTCAGGGACTTGCCTGTATCAGGAGGACATAAATGTTTCCTGATAAAATGCGAAGCAGTTATTTACTTAAGGATAAATAGCGAAAATTCGCTTCTGCTCGTACTTTGATCACATGATCTTTCTGAACAGAGCTTTCAGATCCTCTACGCTTGCATCCTTCGGGTTTCCAGGTGCACAGGCATCTGCATGAGCGGATTCTGCAAGGAATGTAAGATCCTCTTCTTTGATAGCTTCCAGTTTGGTAGGAATTCCCACATCAACAGAAAGTTTTCTGACAGCATCAATAGCTGCTTTTCTGTATTCTTCCTGTGCCATGGAATCTACATTTTCAACACCCATTGCACGTGCAATCTCACGGTATTTCTCACCGGTGCATTCCTGATTGTACTCCATAACGATCGGAAGCATCATAGCACATGCAACACCATGTGGAGTATCGTAAACAGCGCCCAGAGTGTGAGCCATGGAATGTGCAATACCAAGACCTACATTAGAGAAGCCCATACCTGCGATATACTGTCCAAGAGCCATTCCCTCACGTCCTTCTTTGGTGTTTTCAACAGCACCACGAAGAGATTTGGAGATCAGCTCGATTGCTTTCAGATGGAACATATCTGTCATTTCCCATGCTGCTTTTGTTGTATATCCTTCAATAGCATGTGTCAGGGCATCCATACCTGTGGAAGCGGTCAGACCTTTTGGCATGGAGGACATCATCTCCGGGTCAACAACTGCGATGATCGGCATATCATGTGGGTCAACACATACAAATTTACGTTTTTTCTCAACGTCTGTGATAACGTAGTTGATCGTAACCTCAGCGGCTGTACCTGCTGTTGTAGGAACTGCAATGATCGGAACACAAGGATTCTTTGTAGGAGCAGTACCCTCAAGACTTCTTACATCCTCAAATTCCGGGTTTGCGATGATGATTCCGATCGCTTTGGAGGTATCCATGGAAGAGCCACCGCCGATTGCGATGATATAATCTGCACCGGATTTTTTGAAGGATTCTACGCCGTGCTGTACGTTCTGAATAGTAGGATTTGCTTTGATATCAGAGTAGATCTCGTATTCCAGTCCGTTTTTCTCGAGAATATCAGTTACTTTGCTTGTAACATGGAATTTGATCAGATCAGGGTCGGAGCATACAAATGCTTTTTTGAATGCATGTGCTTTTGCTTCGTTTGCGATTTCGGCGATCGCACCTGCTCCGTGATAGGAAGTTCCGTTTAAATTGATTCTGTTTGCCATGATTGTGACATTCCTTTCTGCGTTTCATACGCCATATCTTTGTTATTATATTAACAATTTTGCACGAAAAAAGAAAGTTACAGAAGTCGTTAAGTGTAACGTTTTCTGTAACTTTCTGAATTTATTAAAGTATGACCCGGGAAAAATCAGCTCAGAATCTCAAGAGAGATAAAAAGCTCCGAAAGCTTTGCAGGCATTGCATCTACCAGAACAGAGGCAAGCTCAGTAGGAGAAAAGCTTAAGGCACCGGTCACCCACCGGACTGTCATATAGATAGAACTCTGGCAGTACATCTCCAGAAGATAATGGATATTTTTGTCGGGAAGTTTGCCAGTTTTTTCACAAATCAGATGCTCATAAAACTGAAGAATCAGTTCAAAATCATGCTGGCGAAGAGAATTCTGCTCATCATAGCGGAAAGCGGCTGCGAAAAAATTACGTTCTTCTTCGATGTAAGAGAATTTCTTGACCAGAGCGTCATAAACCGTTTTTCCCTGCCCCATATGTTCAAAAGATTTCGCGAGAAGTATATCAAAATACCAGTTGATGAGATCATATTTATCCAGAAAGTTCCGGTAAAAAGTCTGTCTGGTAATGCCGCATTTTTCAGTGATCTGTTTCACGGTGATATTTTCTACGGAAGTGGTTTTCATACATTCCTTCATGGCGTGCGCCAGGCGATATTTGGTTTTGGTACTTTTAGATAGCTGATTCAGATCAAGACTTTCGGCCATTTTCAACCTCGTTAGTTAAAAGTTAAATGATATAAGATTACAGATATTTATAAATTATGGTAAGTGGAAAATGTCTGTTTGTCAATCGGAAAAAATACTAAGCCGGAAAGGAAATTGGAAATTGCTGTGAAAATATGATAAAATAAAATATTCAGAAAACACTGGGGATTTTTATAAAAAGAAAACAGGCGGATCCGAATATCCGCACACAGAAAAGGAAAGGATCATGTCGATATATGACGAAACAGGAACTTTTAAAGACCCATTTCGGGTATGATACTTTCAGAGAAGGTCAGGAGACAGTGATCGATGCACTTCTGGAGGGAAGAGATGTTCTGGCTGTAATGCCGACGGGAGCAGGAAAATCTATCTGCTATCAGGTACCGGCGCTGATGATGAAAGGGATTACACTGGTGATCTCACCGCTGATCTCTCTTATGAAGGATCAGGTGCGAAGCCTGAATCAGGCGGGTATCTCGGCAGCGTATCTGAACAGCTCGCTGACACAGGGACAGTATTTCACTGCTTTGCGCTATGCAAAAGCTGGCAGGTATCCTATTATTTATGTTGCTCCGGAACGTCTTACCACGGAGGCATTTCTGGATTTTGCGCGAAATGTGGAAATTTCCATGATCGCAGTGGATGAGGCACACTGCGTGTCGCAGTGGGGACAGGATTTCCGGCCAAGCTATCTCAAAATCGCTGAGTTTATAGAACTGCTTCCTAAAAGACCGGTGATCAGTGCATTTACGGCAACTGCAACCAAAGAGGTCAGAGAGGATATTGCAAGACTTCTGGGACTTCAGGATCCTTTTTGCACGACAACAGGATTTGACCGGGAGAATCTTTACTTTGCGGTAAAAACGCCGAAGGATAAATATAAAGAAGTTCATGACTATGTAATGGAGCATCCGGATGATAGCGGCATTATCTACTGCCTGACGAGGAAACTTGTAGAGGAGGTTTCGGAGAAGCTGATCCGTGATAGAATCTCCGCCACCAGATATCACGCCGGACTTTCGGATGAGGAGCGCCGGAATAATCAGGATGATTTTATTTATGATCGGTGTCATGTGATGGTAGCAACCAATGCTTTCGGAATGGGAATCGACAAGTCGGATGTGCGTTATGTGATCCACTACAATATGCCAAAAAACATGGAAGGCTATTACCAGGAGGCAGGCCGCGCAGGGCGTGACGGAGATCCGGCAGAGTGTATCCTGCTCTACAGCGGAAAGGATGTGGTGACGAACCAGTATCTTATTGAGCGAAGCCAGGACAATCAGGAGATGGATGCAGCCACCTGGCGTCTTGTCCGGGAACGTGATCAGGAGCGGTTAAAACAGATGACTTTTTACTGCTTTACTCATGACTGTCTCAGAGAATACATTCTGAAATATTTTGGAGAATATGGAAAAAGCTACTGCGGAAACTGTCTGAACTGTCAGACTGAATTCGAGGAGTACGATGTGGCAGAAGAAGCGGCGGCTATGGTGCGTTGCGTGGAGAACTGCGGGCAGCGGTATGGGATCAATGTGATCCTGGATACGCTGCGTGGAGCCTCTACGGCAAAGATCCGTCAGTATCATATGGAAGAAAATCCTTCATACGGTGTCTGTGCGAAGATGCCGGCACATAAGCTGAGACAGATCTTTAATTATCTGGTGCTGAGAGGATATCTGCATCTATCGGACGACGGATATACGATCGTGAAGCTTACTATTTCTTCAAAAGAGTTGCTGGAGGATAACGCTCACATCACCATGAAGCTTCCGAAAGAACAGGAGGTCCGCAAAAAAGAAAAACGCAGCCGTCTTTCAAAGGCAAGTGCAGGAGAGCTTGGCGAGCAGGATGAACCGCTTTTCCAGAAGCTTCGTGCCCTCCGCCTGGAGATCGCCAGAGAGGAAAAAATCCCTCCCTATATGGTATTTTCCGACAAAACCCTCGTACACATGTGTATCCTGAAGCCGAAAAACGAAGAAGAAATGCTGAATGTGACAGGAGTAGGTGCACATAAATACGAAAAATACGGAAAAAGGTTTATTGATGCGGTGCAGAATATGTAGGAAATGGGATTTTGCCGTCGGAATATGGAGAGCGAAATGTTCTGAAATTTCTTGCATATTAAGTTGAATTTTGTTAGAATAAGACAAACAGAAAAGATTTGGATGGCTTTGCGGCCGGAATGTTTTCTGTATTATCATATTGTCTGCTGCATGTTCCGGTGCAGCGCACAGGCATTTCGTAAGCAGAGTTCTATGCAACCGTGGAATCCCTTTGATAGTTAGAGCTTTTTCATGTAGAAGATCTGTCATGCCGACTTTTTTCTCATACAGAAGAGTAGCGTGTATTCTTAAGACATGAACGTAGCCCGTGAAAAACGGGAAGCAATTCTTTAAAAAAGCAGGATATCCGCGAATGAGGAAAATCCTGCTTTTTGTCATATTCAGCGCCTTTTATATTTACCAGGTGTAACACCTTTATATTTCTTAAAAGTACGGATAAAGTAACTCAGGTCATTAAATCCGTTCCGGTATGCGATCTCAGTGATGGAATCGTCGGTGGTAGCCAGCTGGCAGCAGGCCTGTTCGATCCGCTGACGGTTCAGATAATCCATAGGAGTCTGATGTGTCATTTCAGAAAAAAATCTGCAGAAGTATTTCGGCGACATGGATACAGAGGCGGAAAGCTCCTGGAGGGTGATGGGATTTGCATAGTTCTTTTCGATGAATTCCACAACCTGCTTCAGCTGGACGATACGCTTGTAATCACGGCGTGTTTTCCGGAGACTTTCAAGGTAGTAATGATTACCAAAAACCAATCCGAAAAAGTGGTAAAATTGTCCAAATACGATCAGCTCGTATCCTGGTTTCTTTTGCCAGAAGGAGTCAAAAAGAGAGTTGATCGCACGCTGGATATCCGGCTGTTTTTCTGTAAAATGATGATAAATAAGAAGCTCCTGGTGACTGATCTTCTGCATGTATTCCGTACACACAGAATTAAATTTCAAAAACATGTTCATATCGAAAACAATGCACTGATAGATACAATCATGAGGAATTCCGGAATGAAGAACTCCGCTGTTGATAAAAATCACATCTCCGGCTTTTGCTGTGAAACTTTTTTCGTCTAAAGTGACGGTAAGAGTGCCCTGAATGATCCGCATGATTTCACACTCCACATGCCAGTGGTATGACATTACATAACGGGGATGGGAGCTGTCGATATGATGAAACTCAAAAGGAAATTCATAGGTACCTCTGAGACGGTCCTCATTTCTTCCAAGATCGTGCAAAATAAAACCCTTCTTTCATAAATTTTATAGTTTTTTAAGGAACTTGTATAAAAAAGTGAATATTGTACTGTTTTTTGCTATTATAACACAAGTAATTTGTAAGATGCAATCGTATAATAAAATCAACGGTCAGACATACGTTGTCTGACAGCATGAAGTAAGTTTATATTAATAACGAATATATATATGTAGGAGGTAATTGTTACTATGGCAAAGAGCAGATTAGTAGGCAGCTATCCGGTTATCGGTATCAGACCAACCATCGACGGACGTAGAGGAGCCCTCGATGTAAGAGGATCTCTGGAAGATCAGACAATGAACATGGCGAAATCCGCAGCCAAACTTTTCGAGGAGAATTTAAGATACTCCAACGGTGAGCCGGTTAAAGTTGTTATCGCTGATACAACAATCGGACGTGTTGGTGAGAGTGCTGCATGTGCTGACAAATTCCGTAAAGAGGGTGTAGATATCACTCTTACAGTTACACCATGCTGGTGCTACGGTGCTGAGACAATGGATATGGATCCGCAGACAATCAAGGCTGTATGGGGATTCAACGGAACAGAGAGACCTGGTGCTGTATATCTGGCATCTGTTCTTGCTACACATGCACAGAAAGGACTTCCGGCATTCGGTATCTATGGACATGACGTTCAGGAAGCTGACGACACATCTATTCCGGAAGACGTTAAAGAAAAACTGTTAAGATTCGGACGTGCCGCAGTTGCAGCAGCATCCATGAGAGGTAAATCCTACCTGCAGATCGGTTCTGTAACAATGGGTATCGGCGGATCTATCATTGATTCTGATTTCATCGAGTCCTATCTTGGAATGAGAGTTGAGTCTGTTGATGAGGTAGAGATCATCCGTCGTATGACAGAAGGCATCTATGATCACGCAGAGTTTGAGAAAGCTCTCAAATGGGCAAAAGAGACCTGCAAGATTGGCTGGGATAAGAACCCGGAGGAGCTTCAGTTCTCACCGGAGAAGAAAGAAGAGCAGTTTGAGTTCGTTGTTAAGATGGCAGTTATCATCAAGGAACTGATGAACGGCTGTGATAAACTTGATCCGAAATTCTCTGAGGAAGCAATCGGACACAATGCTCTTGCAGCCGGATTCCAGGGTCAGAGACAGTGGACAGACTTCTATCCGAACGGTGACTTTGCAGAGGCTATGCTGAACACTTCCTTTGACTGGGAAGGTGCTCGTGAGCCGTACGTACTTGCTACAGAGAACGATGTTCTTAACGGACTTGGAATGCTGTTCATGAAACTCCTTACAGGACGTGCTCAGATCTTCGCTGATGTTCGTACATACTGGAGCCCTGAAGCAGTTAAGAAAGCTACAGGATATGACCTTGAAGGCGTTGCAAAAGAAGCTGGCGGATTCCTTCATCTGATCAACTCCGGTGCTGCCTGCCTGGATGCTAACGGACAGGCTAAAGATGCTGATGGCAACCCGGTTATGAAACAGTGGTGGGATGTTACAGAAGAAGACCAGAAAGCAATCATGGATCATACAGAGTGGTGTATGGCCGACAACGGATACTTCCGTGGAGGCGGATACTCCAGCCGTTATGAGACACGTGCTCAGATGCCTGCAACCATGATCCGTCTGAACCTTGTAAAAGGCCTTGGACCGGTTCTCCAGATCGCAGAAGGATGGACAGTAGAGCTTCCGGAAGAGGTATCTGATAAACTTTGGAAACGTACAGACTATACATGGCCATGCACATGGTTCGCTCCAAGATGCGATGGCAAAGAGGGACCGTTCAAGACAGCTTACGATGTAATGAACAACTGGGGTGCTAACCACGGTGCAATCTCCTACGGACACATCGGTGCTGACCTGATCACAATGTGCTCTATGCTGAGAATTCCGGTATCCATGCACAACGTTCCTGAGAAAGACATCTATCGTCCGGCAGCTTGGAATGCATTCGGTATGGATAAAGAGGGTGCAGACTTCCGCGCTTGCAAGAACTATGGACCACTTTACAAATAATAAACGATCATACTGTTGAGATAACAGGATATATCCCCTGGCAGAGTTCTCTGCCGGGGGATTTTTTATATCACAGGAAATTACTACGGGAACAGAGAAATACACTGTTCGGATTTCGGGAAAAAAGTTATAATAGAAAAAGATATAAGAAAAAAGATAGGAGGTTGACGAGATGAAATATGTACAGCTGAATAATACAGATCTTAATGTCAGCAGGATCTGCCTTGGGACAGCCGGATTCGGAGATAAATTAGGCCAGGAAAAAAGCTTTGAAATTCTGGATGCTTTTGTACGGGCAGGAGGCAATTTTATTGATACAGCCAATGTGTACTGCAAATGGCTGGAAGGACATGGGAACTGCAGCGAGCAGATCATAGGTAAGTGGATCAAGGAACGTGGAACTCAGGGAAAAGTGATCGTGGCAACAAAAGGGGCTCACTATTCCTTTAAGGATCCTGGGCGAAGCAGAGTAAACCGTGAGGATATCCGCGCAGATCTGGATGAGAGCTGCCGGACTCTGGGAACTGATACGATCGATTTTTACTGGCTTCACAGAGATGATCCCAAGAAACCGGTGGAAGAGATCGTAGATATTCTGGAGGACCTGCAGAAAGAAGGAAGGATCCGGTATTTCGGATTTTCCAATTACAGGACAGACAGGCTGAAAATGCTGGATAAATGCCTGAAAGAGAGAAAAAAAGAGGGGGTTGCAGCAGTATCCAATCAGTGGAGTCTTGCAGGAATTAATCCGGGCGTGAATACCAATCCAGACCCTACACTTGTAGAATTTTCCAAAGAGGAATATAAGTGGCACTGTGAGACAGGAGCTGCATCCGTTCCGTTTTCATCTACAGCGCTGGGATTTTTCTCCAAGCTTGAGAAAGCAGGACAGACAGGCACTCTTCCGGAAAGCATGAAGAAAGCATACTGGAATGAAACGAATCTTCGCACATACCAGAAGCTGTTAAAGCTTCAGAAGGAAACCGGATACAGCCTGCAGGCGTTATCCCTGGCATATTTTTTCAATCAGCCATTCCAGGCAGTGCCGGTAACCGGTGTCAGCAATCTTATGCAGTTAAAGGATGCTCTTGATGCCTGTGAGATCGACATGCAACCGGAACTGTTTGGTGGATGGGTAACAGCAGGAGGCGATCAATGAAGCTGATCCATTTATCGGATCTTCATCTTGGAAAAAGAGTGAATGAGTTTTCCATGATCGAAGACCAGAAATATATTTTAGATCAGATACTTACTGTTATTGATGAAGAGCGACCGGATGGCATTCTTCTTGCAGGGGATCTCTATGACCGGCCTGTTCCTTCTGCGGAAGCTGTGCAGCTTTTTGACAGCTTTCTTACCAGACTGGCACAGCGGAAGCTTCCGGTTTATGCAATCAGCGGCAACCATGACAGTGCGGAGAGGATCGCTTTTGGCGCGCATATTATGAGCAGCAGCGGGATCTGTATGTCTCCTGTATATGATGGAAAAACAGCAAAGTACTGTTTAACGGACAGTTACGGAGAAGTATGGATTCATCTTTTACCGTTTATCCGTCCTTCCGTTGTGCGCCATGCACTTGCCGGGGAAGAAGGAACAGAGGAAATCCGGACTTACCAGGAGGCCGTGCAGGCAGCAGTGGAACATATGGACATTGATATAGAAAAACGAAATATTCTGGTTGCCCATCAGTTTGCAGTGGGAGCTGTGAGCTGTGATTCCGAGGAAATCACAGTTGGAGGAATCGATCAGATTGAAGTGTCCGTTTTTCGGGACTTTGATTATGTGGCACTTGGCCATATTCATAGTCCCCAGAATGTGGGAAGTGATCATATCCGTTACTGCGGAACACCTCTGAAATATTCTTTTTCTGAAGCAGGACAGCAGAAATCAGTAACTGTAGTGGAACTGAAGGAGAAAGGAAATCTGAAGGTACGGGAGATTTCGCTGAAGCCTAAGAGGGATATGCGTAAGCTGAAAGGTTCTTACATGGAAATCACATCACTGTCCAATTATCAGGACACTAACACAGAGGACTATGTACAGATCACCCTGACTGATGAGGAAGATATTGTGGATGGAATGCAGAAGCTTCGGACTATATATCCGAACCTGATGCGACTGGAATATGACAATCGCAGAACAAGGGAGAACCAGAATGTTGCCGGAGCAGAAACTGTACAGAAAAAATCAGAGCTGGAATATTTCGAGGAGTTTTTTGAGCTGCAGAATAATCAGCCTATGAATAAAGAACAGCGGAAGTTTTCGGAAGAACTGATGCAGAAGCTTAAGGAGGTGTGAGCTTGAGACCGGAAAAACTGACGATCAGTGCCTTCGGGCCATATGCAGACAGAACAGAGATCGATTTTTCCAGGCTTGGAGAAGGCGGACTTTATCTGATCACCGGCGATACGGGAGCAGGAAAGACTACCATATTTGATGCCATCACTTTCGCTCTTTATGGCCAGGCAAGCGGTCAGGTGAGAGATTCAGCCATGTTTCGCAGCAAGTATGCAGATGACGCGGCGGAGACTTTTGTGGAGCTTGTTTTTTCCTATCAGGGAAAAAAATATCAGGTTTTTCGAAGCCCGGAATATATGGCGCCAAAGAAGAGAGGCACAGGACTGACTCTCCGGAAGGCAGAAGCACAGCTGATCTATCCGGATGAACGCCAGCCTGTAACAAAAGCCAGGGATGTGACCAGGGCGGTTGAGGAGCTGCTGGGGCTTGATTATGAACAGTTTACCCAGATTGCCATGATCGCGCAGGGAGATTTTCAGAAGCTGCTTCTGGCGGGAACAACGCAACGGGGGGAGATTTTCAGGCAGATCTTTCACACAGGGCTTTATCAGCAGTTACAGATGAAGCTGAAGGATGCCGCCAGATCCAGATATAAGGATTATGATGAGATGCGCCGCAGTATCGCCCAGTATCTAGACGGAGTGAAATATGAGGAAGCACAGAGTGGTGCGGAAGAATTTGCACAGTTGAAAAAAGCGAAATTTGAAGGAAAGCTGGAGCGGAGCCTGGAGCTTCTTAAACAGTTTATTGATGAGGAAGAGCAGAAAGAAGCAGCTCTTCAGAAAAAAGAAGAGATAACAGACCAGAAGCTGTGGGAAACAGAAAATCTTCTCACGAAGGCAGAACAAAAGAAAGGACTGGAACAAAAAAAATCAGAAGCGGGCCAAAGTCTGAAAACGCTTTTTCCGGTACTGGAAGCTGCACAGAAGGAAGCAGGGAAATACAGTGATGCAGACGAGAAATGCGAAAAGCTGGCAGGTTCCATTCGGGAAAAAGAGGAAAAACGGAAACGATATCAGGAGCTGGAAACTACAGAGAAAGAGTTTGCCAATACTGTAAAAATGCTGGAAGAAATCAGGAAAAAGGTCGCAGAATATGAAGAACAGGAAAATTCTGCCTTGAAGAAACAGAAGGAAGAAAAAGAACTTCTGAACAGGCTTTCCGGGGCGGGAGAAGAACTGAAAGAGCTTCAGTTCCAGTACGATAAACTGGACACTCAGAAACAGCAGTATGATTCCTGTATTCAGGCAGAGAAATCTTTCGAAGTACGCGGACAGGAGCTCGCCGGGCTGACGGAGCAGACTGAGAAGCAGGAAAAGGAACTTTTGGAAAAACAGGAGCAGATGAAAACGGAGAGAGTCCGACTGGAAAATGCAGAACTTCTTCTGCAGAATGCACAGACAGAAAAGGAAAAGCATATACAGCGAAAAACAGCACTTGGAAGTATTGGATCTATGATCGTGGAGTTTCGGAAACTTCATGAAGAAACCGGAAAACAGCAGAAAAAATATCTGGAAGCAGCAGGAAAGGCAGAACAGCAGAGAAATGCTTATCAGGAAATGTTTCACAGCTTTCTGGATGCACAGGCCGGAATCTTGGCAGAACAGCTTGAGGAAAATAAGCCCTGTCCGGTGTGCGGTTCCTGTGAGCATCCGCATCCCCGGGCACTTTCTTCAAAGTCTGTGAATCAGGAAACATTGAATCTGGAAAAAGAAAAACTGGACGTTTTGGAGAAAGCTGTGTCAGAACAGAGTCTGGAAGCAGGAAAGCTGAATGAACGAAGAACCGTTGCCTGGGACCAAATCATTGCCAGATCCCTGGAACTTGAGGTGCAGCTTCCGGAAGGAAAGACAGAAACTGATCTGAGAGAGGGAAAATTTTCGGAAAGATGGAACCTGCTGGTTCCCTCTGTAAAGCAGGAAATGTCACAGTGTCAGGCAGCACTGGAAGAGACAGAGACGAAGATCAGAGAAGCACAGAGCGGGAAAAACAGAAAAACAGAGGTGGAAAAGCTTCTGGAGAAGCTGGATGTTTGGCGGGAAGAACTCCTTCAGAAAAAGAATGCCTGTGCAAATCAGATAACAGAGCTTAAGACGAGAAAAGAAGAAAATGATAGACTGCGGAAGAACGCTGAGAAGGAAATGCGGGAGCTGCTTGCTGATGAAGGCTTAAAAAATGTACTGTCTGAAATGCCGGAAATCAGAGCTGCTATGATATCAGGAATCAAAGCATCTGAAACGAAAGAGGAGGCTGGACGAGAGAAGGACTTACAATCAGAACAGGAATGTTCTTTGATTCAGGTGGCAGGAGATCAGCTTGAATTTCTGGCAGCCTGTATTTACAGGAAACAGTCCGACCTGTCCAGAAAACAAATCCTGGAGCAGACCATTGCAGAGCGCGAAGAGAAGATTTCCGCTATACGCGATCTCTGTACGAGAAACGCTCAGGAAGCAGTACGCCTGGAAACAGAGAGGAAAAACCAGTCCAATAAAGTGGACAGTCTGCGATCCGAGCTTGGTGAAGGTGGAAAAATACTTCTGGAAAAAGAAATTCAGGAGCAGCGTCAGCAGTATCAGGATCTGAAAGAAAAACAGAAACAGGCAAAGGATACCCTGCAGAAATTACAAAGTGAAAAAGAAAGTCTCGTTTCTGCAGTAAAAACCATGGAAGAGCAGCTGAAAGAAATCGGAGATATTCCGGAAGAAGAGCTCCGGGAGCAGCATGCGAGACTTAAAGTACAGAAATCTGAAATCACAGAAGAGCGAAAACAGGTATTTT
Source organism: Blautia aquisgranensis (assembly GCF_040096615.1). Lineage (NCBI taxonomy): Bacteria > Bacillati > Bacillota > Clostridia > Lachnospirales > Lachnospiraceae > Blautia > Blautia aquisgranensis. Next base: position 17,763 of record NZ_JBBMEJ010000015.1, on the reverse strand, counting down.
CTATTCTGAATGCGAACAGAGAAATTTTTCAGAAGGTGCAGACTGGAAGAGAAGAAATGTCCAGAGCAGAGAAAGAATATGTATGGATGAAAAATCTTTCAGATACAGCCAATGGAAGCCTGAACGGCAAGGCCAAGATCGAACTGGAAACCTATATCCAGATGGCTTATTTTGACAGGATACTCCGACGCGCAAATATCCGCCTGCTGACCATGAGCAGCGGTCAGTATGAACTGAAACGCCAGGAGCAGAGCGAGAACCGTAAGGAAAAGGCAGGTCTTGATCTGAATGTGATCGATCACTACAACGGAACTGAACGAAGTGTAAAAACTCTTTCCGGAGGAGAATCCTTCCAGGCATCCTTATCCCTTGCACTTGGACTTTCCGATGAGATACAGGCCAGTGCCGGTGGTATCCGTCTGGATTCCATGTTTGTGGATGAAGGATTCGGTTCTCTGGATGAGGAAGCTCTTGCCCAGGCAGTCAAAGCCCTGAATGGCCTTGCAGACGGGCACCGTATAGTGGGAATCATCTCTCATGTGGCTGAGCTGAAAGAACGCATTGAAAACAAGATCATCGTCACAAAACAGTGCAGTGGAAAAGGCGTGGGCAGCAGCATAAAGATTCAGTAGTATACAGAAATATAAAAACATAAAAATCCCCCGTGTTGTTTCAGAAAATGTGAGAACAATACGAGGGATTTTTTAGTGAATTTCTTTATTAGAAAGATCAGTCTTTCTGATATACTTTATTTTTTTCTGCTTTTGCTTCGCAGGTGAGTTCGATACCCAGCTTACGGAAGCTGATCACATCTACATCAGAGAGCATGACAGAGGTATGAGCTTGGCAGCCGTGAAGCTTCGGAATCTGCTCCAGTGCAAGGCGGGCAGCGTCGCTTGTAGCAGCGCTGATGGACAGGGCGATCAGAATCTCGTCGATGTGAAGACGAGGGTTTTTGCTTCCAAGGTATTCGGTTTTGAGCTGCTGGATCGGACGGATGGCATCCGGTGAGATCACATGCAGTTCATGGTCGATTCCGGCAAGCTCTTTCAGTGCGTTCAGAAGAAGAGCTGCGGATGCTCCGAGAAGGCTGGAAGTTTTTCCACATACGATCCTTCCGTCCGGAAGTTCCAGTGCAGCAGCCGGACCGTTGGTTGCTTTCTCTTTCTCGAGAGCAGCAGGAACAACTTTGCGATCCTTGAGCTCTGCGTGAGCCTGCTGGAGAAGAAGCTCGATCTTGCGAACCTCATTCTCTGTGCCGGAGCCGGAAACAAGGGCATCCATACTCTTATAATAACGGCGGATGATCTCCTGGCGGGAAGCCTCCTGGCATACTTCATCATCAATAATGCAGTTACCAGCCATATTGACACCCATGTCTGTAGGGGATTTGTACGGGCAGCTGCCCATGATCTTCTCGAACATAGCCTGTACAACCGGGAAGACTTCCACATCACGGTTATAGTTGACTGTTGTCTTGCCATAAGCTTCCAGATGGAACGGGTCGATCATGTTCACATCGTTAAGGTCAGCTGTGGCAGCCTCGTAAGCAAGGTTTACCGGATGTTTCAGAGGAAGATTCCAGATTGGGAAGGTCTCGAATTTCGCATAGCCGGCTTTTACGCCGCGTTTGTATTCGTGGTAGAGCTGGGACAGACAGGTAGCCATTTTTCCGCTTCCAGGTCCCGGTGCTGTGATCACTACCAGAGGTCTGGTAGTTTCGATATAGTCGTTCTTTCCATAGCCCTCGTCACTTACGATAAAGGAAGTGTTGCTTGGATAACCAGGGATCAGGTAAAGCTTGTATACACGGATTCCCAGTTTCTCCAGGCGTTTCTTGAAGAGATCGGCACTTTCCTGGCCGGAGTACTGTGTGATGCAGACGCTTCCTACATACAGGCCACGGCTTGTAAACTCATCCATAAGACGGAGTACGTCTTCGTCATAGGTAATGCCAAGGTCGCCGCGTACTTTATTCTTGTCAATGTCATTGGCACTGATAACAATAACGATCTCCGCCTGATCAGAAAGCTGCATCAGCATACGGAGCTTGCTGTCTGGTTCAAAACCCGGAAGAACACGGGAAGCATGGTAATCGTCAAAAAGTTTGCCGCCGAATTCAAGGTAAAGCTTGTTTCCGAACTGCCCGATTCTTTCGCGGATGTGTTCTGACTGCATTTTCAGATATTTGTCATTATCAAAACCTATTTTCATTTGTCTGATTTCCTCTCCTATTTCATTTTTTCTAAATCACTGGGAATAGTATACTACAAATTTACATTCGCTGGCAATATCCAAGTGAGTGGTTTTTAACTGGTATTTTTACAATCTCGCGGTTGATTTATACGAGTTTTATCTTTATAATAAAGGAATGACAAGAGGAGGAAAAAAATGAATAATCAACTGAATAATGATCAGGATGGTAAAAGACCTGATAACAGGGATCCGAAGAAACAGGGACCCAATAAGAATCATCAGTCGATTCTGGCTTTTCTGATATGTCTCTTGGTCACACTGGTCTGCTTCGCATTGTTTACCAACATGCTGAAGGACAACAGCAGTGAGATCTCCTATGATAAATTTATCGATATGGTGGATAAGGACCAGGTTAAGGAAGTAACGATCCAGTCCAGTACTTTAACGATCGTGCCCAAGAAGCAGAACTCCAAGTATGAGGATGTAAGCTACTACACGACGAAGACAGAGGACAGCACGGCACTTACCAAGAGACTGGAAGGTAAAGGAATCAAGTTTGAGACAGACCCGCCGGATGCATTCGGAGAGTTTATTGCCATGATTCTCAGTGTGGTACTGCCGACACTTCTTCTTTTCGGTCTTCTGATGTTCTCCATGCGCCGTATGAACAAAGGCGGCGGAATCATGGGAATGGGCGTTGGCAAGAGCAAGGCCAAGGCTTATGTACAGAAAGAGACAGGCGTTACCTTCAAGGATGTGGCAGGTCAGGATGAGGCCAAGGAATCACTTCAGGAGGTTGTGGATTTTCTTCATAATCCGGAGAAATATACAGCCATTGGAGCCAAGCTTCCCAAGGGAGCACTTCTTGTAGGCCCTCCGGGAACCGGTAAGACACTGCTTGCCAAGGCAGTTGCCGGTGAAGCGCAGGTACCGTTTTTCTCCCTTTCCGGTTCGGAATTTGTGGAGATGTTTGTTGGTGTGGGCGCATCCCGTGTCCGTGATCTTTTTGAGGAAGCCAAGAAGAATGCTCCGTGTATCGTGTTCATCGATGAGATCGATGCAATCGGTAAGAGCCGTGATTCCCGCTATGGCGGTGGGAATGACGAGCGTGAGCAGACCTTGAACCAGCTGCTTGCAGAAATGGATGGTTTTGATACTTCCAAGGGCCTTCTGATCCTGGCAGCGACCAACAGACCGGAGGTTCTTGACCCGGCACTTCTCCGTCCGGGACGTTTTGACAGACGCGTTATCGTAGACCGTCCGGATCTTAAGGGACGTGTGGATATCCTGAAAGTACATGCCAAGAATGTGCTTCTGGATGATACCGTGGATTTTGAGGCGATCGCTCTTGCAACTTCCGGAGCCGTAGGTTCTGATCTTGCAAACATGATAAACGAAGCTGCCATCCTTGCAGTTAAGAAAGGACGTAAGGCAGTATCCCAGAAGGATCTTGAGGAATCCGTTGAGGTGGTTCTGGTAGGTAAGGAGAAGAAAGACCGCATCTTAAGCAAGCAGGAACGCCGTATTGTTTCCTATCATGAGGTGGGACATGCACTGGTAAACGCATTGCAGAAAGATGCAGAGCCTGTACAGAAGATTACCATCGTACCCCGTACCATGGGAGCTCTCGGCTATGTTATGCAGGTGCCTGAGGAGGAAAAATACCTCAACACCAAGAAAGAGCTGGAAGCTATGCTGGTAGGATATCTTGGCGGACGTGCTGCGGAGGAGCTTGTTTTTGATACGGTGACTACCGGTGCAGCCAATGATATTGAGCAGGCCACCAAGGTGGCAAGAGCCATGATCACACAGTATGGTATGTCCGAGAAATTCGGACTGATGGGACTGGCGACCCAGGAGAATCAGTACTTAAGCGGAAGAGCTGTATTGAACTGTGGTGACGATACAGCAACCGAGATTGACCATGAGGTTATGAAACTTCTCCATCATTCCTATGAGGAAGCCAAGAGGATTCTCGGAAGCCACAGGACCGAGATGGATAAGATCGCAGAGTATCTGATCCGCAAGGAGACCATCACCGGAAAAGAATTCATGAAGATCCTCCGTGCAGTACAGCATGGACTGGATATTCCGGAGAATCTGGATGATCTGGTACTTTCTGAGGATGAAAAAGAAGTATCTGTTAAACAGCCGGTTCTGGAAGCAGAGAATTTAGCAGCAGATACAGAAGATAAAGCATCCGTAGCACCTGAAGAGAAAACCGAATCGAAATCAGACTCAGCAGATGCACAGGCAGCAGAAGTGAAAACCGAAGCAAAACAGCCGGCAGAGGACAGTGCTGACACAGAAACAGAAAAACAGCCGGGATCAGAGGCATAAAACAGATCAGAGAAAAACCGGGAGAGATCCCGGTTTTCTCAATATCCGGGTAACAGGAATGTCATATACTTACCGTATCAGGAGAAAATTTATGTTTATAATCGAGGAAGAATTAAAAAAGCTTCCGGCAAAACCGGGAGTTTATATCATGCATGGCGAGAAGGATGAGATCATCTACGTTGGAAAGGCAATCAGCCTTAAGAACAGGGTGCGACAGTATTTTCAGAGCAGCCGCAACAAAGGTGCCAAGATCGAACAGATGGTTACACACATAACCAGGTTTGAGTACATTATTACGGACTCTGAACTGGAGGCACTGGTTCTGGAATGCAATCTGATCAAGGAACATCGGCCGAAATATAACACGATGCTAAAGGACGACAAGAGCTATCCGTTTATCAAGGTAACGGTTCATGAGCCGTATCCCAGAGTACTTTTTGCCAGGAGGATGAAAAAAGACAAGGCCAGATACTTTGGTCCTTATACAAGCGGCGGTGCGGTGAAAGACGTGATCGAGCTTGTGCGAAAGCTGTATCAGGTGCGCTCCTGCAACCGGAATCTGCCAAGAGATACCGGAAAAGACAGGCCCTGTCTGTACTATCATATGAAGCAGTGCAAGGCTCCCTGCCAGGGATATATCAGCCAGGAAGAATACCGAGGAAATATCAACCGTGTGATCCGTTTTCTGAATGGTGATTTTCAGGACACTATTGATGAACTTATGGAAAAAATGCAGAAAGCTTCGGAGGAGATGAGGTATGAAGATGCCATGGAGTGCCGCGATCTGATCCGCAGCATTCAGAAGATCGGCGAGCGTCAGAAGATCACCGGTTACGGCCAGGAGGATCGGGATATTATCGCAGTGGCCATGGACGACAGTGAGGACCTCAGGGATCAGGATGCAGTTGTGCAGGTGTTTTTTATCCGGGATGGCAAGCTGATCGGGCGGGATCACTTTTATCTACGTGTGGCGAAGGGGGACACAAAAGCCCAGGTGCTGTCAAGTTTTTTGAAACAGTTTTATGCAGGAACACCGTTTATTCCTTCTGAGATCATGCTGCAAAGTGAGATCGAGGATGCAGATATCATCGAAGAATGGCTGACTTCCAGGCGGAAACAGAAGGTTCATATCCGTGTTCCGAAAAAAGGAACAAAAGAGAAGCTTGTGGAGCTTGCTCTGGAAAATGCCCGCATGGTTCTCTCAAAGGATCGCGAGCGGATTAAAAGAGAGGAAGGCCGTACCATCGGAGCCGTTCATGAAGTGGAAGAATGGCTTGGCCTTAAGGATGTGGTACGAATGGAGGCTTACGATATCTCAAACATCAGCGGTTTTGAGTCTGTAGGCTCCATGGTGGTTTACGAAAAAGGACGCCCGAAGCGCAGCGATTATCGTAAATTCAAGATCAAATGGGTGCAGGGACCGAATGATTACGCCAGCATGGAAGAGGTGTTGACAAGAAGATTCACCCATGAGAGCAACGGAGAGTTTGACAGCTTTGCAAGGCTTCCGGATCTGATATTGATGGATGGTGGAAGAGGTCAGGTAAACATAGCCCTGAAAGTGCTGAACGAGCTTGGAATCAGCATTCCTGTGTGTGGCATGGTAAAGGATGATCACCACAGGACAAGGGGCTTATATTTTGATAATGTGGAGATTCCCATTGATACATCCAGTGAAGGCTTCAGGCTTATTACAAGGATCCAGGATGAGGCCCACCGATTTGCAATTGAATATCACCGTTCTCTTCGAAGCAAGGAGCAGGTGCATTCCATTCTGGATGATATCCCGGGAATCGGCGATACAAGAAGAAAAGCTCTCCTGCGTAAATTTAAATCTGTGGAAAATATCCGGGATGCGTCCGAGGAAGAACTGGCGCAGACAGAGAGCATGAACGCGGGAAGCGCCCGCCAGGTTTACGAGTTTTTTCACAGGGCAGGAGAAACGAAAGAAACTGGGGCAAAATCCTGATGCTGCATTGAAGTTTTAATGGCAATTGTGTATAATTATAAATAAGGTGTCTCACGCCGGAACAGGTGGTGAGAATGCAAACTTTCAGCGAAAAGGAGACAAAAAAGTATGAAGGGTGTACAGTTGACAAAGATGGCACAGGAGCTGGAGCTTACCAATCTGACTCCGGAGATCGACCTGTCCGACATTGTGATTAAGACTGCAGAGATCAACAGACCTGCGCTTCAGCTTACCGGATATCTGGAGCATTTTGCAAATGAGCGTGTACAGATCATCGGATATGTAGAGTATACGTACCTGATGCAGCTTAATGAGGAAGAGAGACGTTTTAAATATGAGCGTTTTATCTCCAGCAAGATCCCATGTGTTATTTTCAGTACTATGACACGTCCGTCACAGGACATGATCGATCTGGCTGTTAAATATAATGTTCCGACATTCGTGACAGAAAGAACAACTTCAAGCTTTATGGCAGAGATCATCCGCTGGCTTGGTGTGCAGCTTGCGCCGTGCATTTCCATTCATGGTGTGCTGGTAGATGTTTACGGTGAGGGAATCCTGATCACAGGTGAGAGCGGAATCGGTAAGAGTGAGGCTGCTCTGGAGCTGATCAAACGTGGACATCGTCTTGTCAGTGATGATGTTGTTGAGATCCGTAAGGTCAGTGATGTTACGCTGGTAGGTTCTGCACCGGATATCACACGACATTTTATCGAGCTTCGTGGTATCGGCATCATTGATGTAAAGACCCTGTTTGGTGTAGAGAGCGTTAAGGATACCCAGTCTATTGACCTTGTTATCAAGCTTGAGGAGTGGGACAGAGATAAGGAGTATGACCGTCTTGGGCTTCATGAGGAATATACAGAATATCTTGGAAACAAGGTCGTATGCCATTCCCTTCCGATCCGTCCGGGCCGTAACCTGGCGATCATCGTTGAGGCAGCAGCTGTCAACCACAGACAGAAGAAGATGGGCTACAATGCAGCAGAGGCACTTTATAAGCGTGTTCAGGCAAACCTTGCCAAAAAAAGAGAAAATCCAGAGGAAGAGTAAGAGAGGATAAGAGATGGGAACATATTGTTTTGGAATTGATGTAGGCGGAACAACTGTAAAATGCGGACTTTTCCGCACAGATGGTACACTTCTTGAGAAATGGGAGATCCCTACCCGTAAGGAGAATAACGGAGACCAGATCCTTCCGGATGTGGCAGCAACCGTAAATGCCAAGATCGAAGAAAAAGGCATTTCAAAAGATGATGTGGAAGGTGTTGGAATCGGTGTTCCGGGACCGGTCAATGCAGCCGGTGAGGTTCCGTGTGCAGTAAACCTTTACTGGGGATATAAGAATGTTGTCAAGGAACTGGAAGATCTCACAGGCCTTCATGCAAAAGCCGGCAACGATGCCAATGTTGCAGCTCTTGGTGAGGCATGGAAGGGCGCAGCAGCTGGTTCTTCTGATGTGATCATGGTTACTCTGGGAACTGGTGTCGGCGGTGGAATCATCGTTGACGGAAAGATCGTAACCGGTCATCACGGAGCCGGTGGAGAAATCGGACATGCCAATGTGGATCATCACGAAAAAGAAGCCTGCAACTGTGGAAACAAAGGATGCCTTGAGCAGTTTGCCTCAGCAACAGGAATCGTCCGTATGGCAAAGAGAGAGCTTGCTGTATCTGACGCAGACAGTGTTCTTCGTAATAAAGAGAATATTTCCGCGAAATCCGTTCTGGATGCCTTTAAGGCCAATGATCCGGTAGCAGTTGCAACCATGGAAAAAGTCGGCGAGCAGCTTGGCGGTTCCCTGGCAATCTTTACCAGTATTGTAGATCCTGAGACTATCGTAATCGGCGGTGGTGTTTCCAGAGCAGGACAGCCGCTCATTGACTGTATTCAGAAATATTATAAAGAGTATGCTTTCACAGCATGCAAGGATACTCCGATCGTGATCGCAACACTTGGCAATGATGCCGGAATTTACGGCGCAGCCAAGATGGTGCTCTGATAAAAGAATAAGTTTTCCGATGTGATATACATCAGATAATCAGACAAATAAAAAGTGTGAATTCCAAAAATGAAAAATGGAATTCACACTTTTTGTAATTTTGAAGACTTTAATATGATCAATAGTATTCTATCGGATCATCGCTTTCACCGGTGTCGTCACCGCCGTTATCACCGTTGTCGGTGCCGGAATTCTCACCGGCATCGTTGTTCTCGCCGTTATCAGCATTGTTATCACTGCCATTATCGCCTTCCACATTGTCAGTGTTATCGTTGGTATTATCATTGTTGTTATCGCCGGAACCATTGTCGGTATTGTCTCCGTTCTCCGTGTTTTCTGTACTGTCCGGAGCTGCGGATGGAATTACGTCTGTATCTGAGTCGGAATCCTCATTATAATAATAGTCTTCATCATAATTGTAGTCATAATTATAATCATCATCATTTCCGTAGAAATGCTGGTCACAGTATTCTGTAGGAAGACTGGAGATATCGAAGTATTCTGTAATGGTTGGGCAGCCTGCACGTGGCAGAAGACCGGTTTCCGAGCAGATGCTGGCTTTTTCCACACTGGAAGGCATTTCGAAATCTTTATTTTCCAGACCTTCATGGATACGGCTCATAACTTTTTGCCAGAGTGTTTTGTGGAAGTTACGGGCATCTTCAGGAATCTTTTCATTATTATCGTATCCGGACCATACAGCACATGTATAATATGGTGTATAACCAACAAACCAGAGATCATTATAATCTTCGGTTGTACCGGTTTTTCCGGCAACTGTCATATTGTCAAGCTGGCAGGCTGTACCGGTACCTTTTGTGACAACATCTTCCATGGCACTTGTAAGAAGAAAAGCAGTGCTGTCCTTGATTACGGACTTGGAAACAGAGGAGTTCTCAATCAGTACATTGCCATCATGGTCAAGAATCTGTGTATAGTAAATTGGCTTGATATAATTTCCATTGTTTGCAATGGCCGCGTATGCAGCACAGAGCTCAACATTTTTGACACCTTTGGTGATTCCGCCAAGAGCGGTTGCCAGGTTGGCGTCGCTCCAGATATTTCCGTTGTTATCTTTGTCAGCTTCTGTTCCGTGGGCAAGTGTGGTAAATCCGAAATCATCCAGATATTTAAGACCAAGGGCTGGTGTTACCTGTTCCAGACATTTAACAGCTACGACGTTAATGGAATTCTGGATGGCTTTGCGGATGGTTGTTTCACCACCGTAGCTCCGGGATGCATTGTTGACAGGAGAACCGTCTGGGTATTCGTATGGTTCATCCATAAAAGTAGTTGCCAGTGTATCCCCTTTCTCATTAAGAGCCGGTGCATAGGTAGATACGATCTTAAAAGTTGAACCGGGCTGTCTGGTAGTATCTGTTGCACGGTTCAGGGTAAGGCTGGCTGTTTTTTCACCACGGCCACCGATCAGGGCTTTTACATAGCCGGTGTGCTGATCAATCACAGTCATGGAGGACTGTGGCTGTGGTGCGAAGTTTACACGTTCGGAAACGACAGTACTTCCATCAGCAAGAATATTAGCCTTATATTGATCAACATATTGTTGACCTTCCTCTGGAGAGCTGAAGAGAAGATCGAATTCAGGATCCTGGTCACGGAAGTAGAGCTGCAGCATTTCTTTGCTGTAATTGACCTGTTCACCCTGAGGATTTTGTACAGTCAGTGCATAATCAAGTTCATACTGCACATCAGATGGATAATTATCAGGATTTGAATATTCTTCGTCAAGAATATTCTGAATATTGGAATCCAGTGTGGTCATGATCTTCAGTCCGCCACTGTAAAGAAGGTTGGTAGCCTGAGTTTTGGTGTATCCCTTGATATTCATGAGATCACTGATAACCTGATTGGTAACTTCATCTTCAAAATAAGTGTAGACAGTACTTTCTTCTTCGGTATTTTCCATCTGAGCAAGCTGAATGCGGGAATAAACATCGTCATTCAGTGCTTCGTTGTATTCATCCTGAGAGATATATTTCTGATCCAGCATATGATCAAGAACTTCTTTCCGTCTCTTAGCGTTAGATTTTGGATTGGTAATAGGATTGAATTTGGTAGGGTTCTGAGTGATACCGGCAAGAGTTGCACACTCGGAGAGATTCAGATCCCATACATCTTTGTTAAAATATTTCTTAGATGCAGCCTGTACACCGTAGGAACCAGCTCCGAGATTGATGGTGTTCAGGTAATTTTCAAGAATCACATCTTTGTCATATTTTTTTTCAATCTCTACAGCAAGGTACTGTTCCTGAAATTTACGGGTGAAACGTTCCAACTGTGTGGACTCGCTGGTCCAGTCTGTGAAAACATTGTTCTTCAGAAGCTGCTGTGTGATTGTACTGGCACCTTCCGAAAAATTACCGGTTGTAAGTGCCTTCATGGCAGCACGTGCGATACCACGGACATCAATACCGTTATGTTCGTAAAAACGCTCATCCTCAATTGCCACGACAGCATGCTGCAGACTTACCGGAATCTGTTCCAGAGATACGGGAAGACGATTGGATGTAGGTGCTGAAAGCTGTCGGAGCTGAGTGCCCTGATCGTCATACAGGAAGGTTGCATATCCGAGAGGTGAAATATCCACATTGTTGACATCGGGTGCACCGGCAATCACGCCCCGGAAAGAGCCGATGCCAAGGCAGACAACCATGACGCAGACAGCAATCAGAGCTGTAAATAAAACCCGGATAAATGAAACGTGAGCTCTTTTTCCCATCATGGAAGTACGGGAGATCAGAGCGTTCCGCTTCTTTGAAGTGGATCTTTTTCCGTAGTTCATGTTATTCCTCCTTTATAATCCGTTCCATTATATCAAATCTGCAATACTAAATAAACCCTTAAAAAAAATTTCACAATTCACGATATCTTATACATTGTGCAATGAAGATAATTATTATACAATAAGAAAAAGTCTGAAAAATGGAGGCATGAATTATGCTGGAACATTATAAAACCATATATGAAGGCGGAGAAGGCGAGCTGGTGGAGAAGAAGTCCCGTTTTATCGCAACTGTCCGTCCTGTAGAGACAGAAGAAGAGGCGCTTGCTTTTATAGAAGAAATGAAGAAGAAGTACTGGGATGCCAGACATAACTGTTATGTGTATTCTGTAGGAATGAACCGGGAAGCGACCAGATGCAGCGATGACGGGGAACCGTCCGGAACAGCCGGAAGACCGATGCTGGATGTGTTGCTGGGGGCAGGGATCTATAATGTGGCGATCGTCGTGACCAGATATTTTGGCGGAGTACTTCTGGGAACCGGCGGACTTGTACGTGCATATTCGGGCGCTGTGCAGGCAGGACTGGCAGCAAGTACCGTAATCGAGAAGCATCATGGAATTTCCCTGGAGGTAACAACTGATTATACAGGAATCGGAAAGATCCAGTACATAGCAGGAGAGAGAAATCTTCCGATCCTGGATTCGGAATACACGGACAAGGTAGTGCTGAAGCTTCTTGTGCCGGATGACCAGATTGAGGAAGTGAAGAAAGCGATCACAGAAGGAACGAACGGAAGAGCAGGTCTTCACAAAGATGCAGAGCTTTATTTTGCAAAAGTAAACGGTGAAGTAAAAACTTTTGATGCGTAACAGATTATAAAAATCCCCGGAAAGATCAGATGTCAGACATTTATATAGAAATATATCAGTCTGGGAAATCTGCCTTTCAGGGGACTTTTTTATGCTTTTTAACTTATCAGCATTTCTCCGGTTCCGGATAATCAACACCAAAAGTATCTACTGTCATGGATTTGATTTTCTGCTCGTCAAGAGGACGGTCACTGTAATCTGTGTCTGTCTCAGCAATCGCATTCACAACATCCATTCCCTCGATGATCTGACCAAAAGCAGCGTAGCTTCCGTCAAGATGCGGAGCAGCCTTGTGCATGATGAAGAACTGGCTTCCCGCAGAGTTCGGATGCATGGCTCTTGCCATGGAAAGAACGCCTGGTGTATGCTTCAGATCGTTCTTGAAACGGTTCTGGGAAAACTCACCCTTGATGCTGTATCCAGGGCCGCCCATACCGGTTCCGTCCGGGCATCCGCCCTGGATCATGAATCCGTTGATAACACGGTGGAAGATGAGACCATCATAAAAGCCTTTTTTAATAAGGCTGATGAAGTTATTTACTGTGTTCGGGGCAACTTCCGGATATAATTCGGCTTTCATTACATCGCCATTTTCCATTGTAATGGTAACGATAGGATTTGCCATAGTTTTCGCACTCCTTTTCAAAAAGTATTGTATTTCGCTGTTCGCTCTATTATAATATGCAAAGAATAATTGTGCAAGAAAAAGGTGGAAAATATGATCATAGAAACACACAGTCCCAGGGAAACCTTCGAGGTGGGAAAGAAGATAGGAACGAATGCAGAACCGGGTCAGATCTATACACTGACAGGCGACCTTGGTGTCGGAAAAACCGTGTTTACGCAGGGTGTGGCAGCGGGCCTTGGAATCACAGAGCCTGTGAACAGTCCTACGTTTACCATTATTCAGGAATATGAAGATGGGCGGCTGCCGTTTTATCATTTTGATGTATACCGTATCGGTGATATCGAAGAAATGGAAGAAATCGGATACGACGATTACTTTTTCGGAAAAGGAATCTGCCTGATCGAATGGGCAGAGCTGATCGAAGAGATACTTCCGGAAAAAAGAATCGAGGTTACGATTGAGAAAGACCTTGAGAAAGGCTTTGATTACAGAAAGATCACCATCAGGGAGAGAGGAGAAGAGACAGAATGAGAGTTTTAGCACTGGACAGTTCCGGAATCGTGGCATCCGTAGCAGTTGTGGAGGATGATACACTGGTGGCGGAATATACCGTTAATTATAAGAAGACACATTCACAGACACTTCTCCCAATGCTGGATGAGATCGTGAAGATGACGGAGCTGGATTTGAAAACAATTGATGCCATTGCGGTAGCCAAGGGACCGGGATCTTTTACCGGACTTCGTATCGGTTCAGCAACAGCCAAGGGACTTGGCCTCGCACTTGATAAGCCGCTGGCAGCGATTCCGACGGTGGAGGCACTGGCATATAATCTTTATGATGTGAGTGGATTGATCTGTCCGATCATGGATGCCAGAAGAAAACAGGTCTACACAGGTATTTACCGTTATGAGAACCATAAGCTTGTAATTGTGAAAGATCAGATGGCAGTGGGAATCGAAGAGCTTCTTTCCATGCTGGATGAGATGAAAGAGCCGGTAACTTTCCTGGGAGATGGTGTTCCTGTTTTTAAAGAGATCATAGCGGAGAAGCTGCAGGTACCGTTTTCATTCGCACCTGCACATCTTTCCAGACAGAGAGCTGGCGCGGTGGGAGCACTGGGTGTTATTTACTGTAAAGAAGGCAGAACAGAAATAGCATCTGAGCACAAACCGGACTACTTACGTGTGTCACAGGCTGAAAGAGAGCGTGCCCAGAAGCTGAAGGCCGAAGAGGAAAAAGCATGATCTTACGGGAGATGCTGGTAGATGACCTGGAACAGGTCATGGAGATCGAAGAAGAACTTTTTTCTGTTCCCTGGACAAAAGAGGGATTTCTGACTTTCCTTATGAAGGATAATGCCATGTTTCTTGTTGTGGAAGAAAAAGGGCAGATTCTGGGGTACTGCGGGCTTCTTACTGTTCTGGATGAGGGCGATGTGACGAATGTTGCCGTCAGAAAAGAACGCCAGCGGGAAGGAATCGGAAACTTTCTTATGGAAAGCATGGCACGCCTGGCGGAAGAACGGGGAATCACCATGATCCATCTGGAGGTACGGGCCGGCAACGAAACAGCGATCCGGCTTTATGAGCGGCAGGGCTTTGTAAGAGACGGACTGCGAAAAGCATATTATACGGACCCTACAGAGGATGCCATTCTTATGACGCGTACAGCCGGCAGATAGTTATTGTTCACTGGTAATATTCCGCGAGGTGTTTTTGTGACGCTTGTTTTGGATGGATAATTGTGCTAAACTTTGCCACAGAACAGGAAAAGAGGAAAAATATGTTAGATGTTTGTTTACTTGGCTGCGGTGGAATGATGCCACTACCGCGAAGGTGGCTTACAGCTCTGATGACCCGCTATAACGGCAGCAGTCTGATGATCGACTGCGGAGAGGGAACGCAGGTAGCCATCAAGGAAAAGGGATGGAGTTTCAAGCCCATCGACGTGATTTGTTTTACGCATTATCATGGGGATCACATCAGCGGACTTCCGGGGCTTCTTCTGACTATGGGAAATGCGGACCGTACAGAGCCGCTGACCCTGATCGGCCCAAGAGGACTGGAACGTGTGGTAAACGCACTTCGTGTTATTGCACCGGAACTGCCTTTTGAACTCCGTTTTATTGAGATTACGAAGCCGGAAGAGGTTCTGGAGCTGAATGGCTACCGGATCACTGCGTTCCGGGTAAATCATAATGTTGTATGCTATGGTTATACACTTGAGATATTGCGCCAGGGAAAATTTTCTCCGGACAGTGCCAGAGAGCATGAGATACCGCTGAAATTCTGGAATCCGCTTCAGAAGGGGCAGACTGTAGAAGCTGAAGGCAGGGTCTATACTCCGGATATGGTACTTGGTCCTCCACGAAAAGGAATTAAGCTTACCTATACCACAGATACAAGACCGACAGAATCGATTCTGCGAAATGCCAAAGATTCCGATCTTTTTATCTGTGAGGGAATGTACGGAGAAGACGATAAGATCGAAAAAGCAAAAGGCTATAAGCACATGACATTCCGTGAGGCTGCAACTCTTGCCCGTGATGCGGGAGTTGGTGAAATGTGGCTCACACATTATAGTCCGTCACTGGTAAGACCGGATGATTACATGGATACAGTCCGTGAGATTTTTCCAAAGGCATGGCCAGGTAAGGATGGAAAAAGTGTGGAACTGAATTTTGAAGAGGACTGAAAAATGAAAGATACATTAATTCTTGGTATTGAGAGCTCCTGTGATGAGACCGCAGCCTCTGTTGTAAAAAACGGCAGGACTGTTTTGTCCAATGTGATCTCATCCCAGATCGAGATTCATAAACTGTATGGAGGCGTAGTTCCGGAGATCGCTTCCAGAAATCATATAGAAAGAATCAATGAGGTGATCCAGGAGGCATTGGATGATGCTGGTGTGACTCTGGATGATATTGACGCGATCGGTGTAACATACGGACCGGGTCTTGTAGGTGCGCTTCTTGTAGGCGTTGCAGAGGCTAAGGCCATCGCTTATGCCAGAAATCTGCCGCTTGTGGGTGTACATCATATTGAAGGACACGTTTCCGCTAACTATATTGAACATCCGGATCTGGAACCGCCGTTCCTCTGTGCAATCGTATCCGGCGGACATACACATCTTGTAATTGTAAAGGACTATGGACAGTTTGAAATCCTGGGACGTACCAGAGATGATGCGGCAGGAGAAGCCTTTGATAAGGTTGCACGTGCCATTGGGCTGGGATATCCGGGCGGTCCGAAGATTGATAAACTGGCGAAAGAGGGAAATCCGGATGCTATTGAGTTTCCACGTGCCAAAATTGACGGAAATCCATATGATTTCAGCTTCAGCGGCGTGAAATCCGCAGTGCTGAATTATCTGAACGGTGCAAAAATGAAAGGTGAGGAAGTGAACCGTGCTGATATCGCGGCATCCTTCCAGAAAGCGGTTGTTGACGTGCTGGTGGAGCATACCATGCAGGCAGCAGCTGATTTTGGCATGAAAAAAGTAGCAATCGCAGGTGGAGTGGCTTCTAACGGAGCACTTCGGGCTGCCATGGAAAAGGCATGTGAAGAGCATGGCTATAAGTTTTATCGTCCGTCACCGATTTTCTGTACGGATAATGCAGCAATGATCGGAGTAGCAGCATACTATGAATATATTAAGGGAACACGGCACAGTTGGGATCTGAACGCCGTACCGAACCTGAAACTCGGAGAAAGATAAAAACGAGGTAAAGCAGATGAAAGAATGCAGAAATACAGCCATTGTCCTGGCAGCAGGCCAGGGAAAAAGAATGCACAGCAAAATACAGAAGCAGTTTATAGAGCTGGGCGGAATGCCTGTACTCTGCTATTCTCTGCGCTGTTTCCAGGAAAGTCCGCTGATCAGAAATATTATCCTTGTTACAGGAGAAGAGCATATTGACTGGTGTAAGGAAGAAATTGTGAAAAAATATGGTTTCACAAAGGTTTCTGCTGTAGTCAGCGGTGGAAAAGAGCGGTATGATTCCGTTTATGAGGGGCTTAGTGTGTGCCGGGATACGGACTATGTACTGATCCATGACGGAGCCAGACCGTTTATTGATAATGCTATCATTGAAAGAGGACTTGCTGCAGCTGCTGAGACAGGGGCAAGTGTTGTTGGTATGCCTTCCAAGGATACTGTTAAGATCGCAGATGATGAGGGTAATGTAAAAGAGACTCCGGATCGCAGTAATGTATGGATTGTTCAGACCCCTCAGATATTCAGATATTCTCTGATTTATGACGCATATACCAGTATTCGTGAAAAGAATATGACAGGAATTACAGATGATGCCATGGTGGCAGAGCACGAAACAGGGGTAAAAATCCGTTTTTCCGAGGGCTCCTATCGAAATATCAAGATCACAACACCGGAAGATCTGGCTGTTGCGGAGGCATTTCTCAAATTGTTTTGATTTTTTGAAAAAAATATCAAATTTGTTATTGACATGTGGAACCTTTGATGATAGAATACAACATGCGCTGACAAAACAGCACAAAAAATGTTGAAAACAACATATGGAGAGATATCGAAGTGGTCATAACGAGGCGGTCTTGAAAACCGTTTGTCCGCAAGGGCGCGTGGGTTCGAATCCCACTCTCTCCGCTAGTCAATACATAATAAAAACTTTTGAAAAAAGTTGAAAAAAGTACTTGACAACATAAAATATACGAGATATAATATCACCTGTCGCTGAGAACGACACAGATAAATATCGAAACTACTTAGTGAGTAGGACAATTTGGAGAAGTACCCAAGCTGGCCGAAGGGGCTCCCCTGGAAAGGGAGTAGGTCGTTAACGCGGCGCGAGGGTTCAAATCCCTCCTTCTCCGCTTTTGATTTGAGAAGTTAAAAAAACTTCAAAAAAATCAAAAAAAGTTCTTGACAAATAGTTAAGAACGAGATAAAATAAACAAGCTGTCTGAGAAACAGACAAGCGGAAAACCTTGATAACTAAACAGTGAAACACATACGATTCTCGAAAATTTCTTT
>NZ_JBBMEJ010000014.1:0-101591 GCF_040096615.1 Blautia aquisgranensis | reverse complement strand
AGAAAGCTCTGTAACTGTCAGGATATTTTTGTTTGGTGCTGTCAGCTCTAAAAAACGTTATTTACCGACAGCTCCCTGTTTTGTTTTAATGATATTTATGCATCCGTACATAATAGCTGATGCATAAGATCACAGTGGCTCCGCTCCATGCTGCAATCTCTGCAAAGAAAATACCGTCCTGTCCGATAAAATGGGGAAGGATCAGTGCAGCACTGATACGCATGACAAATTCAGCCATACCACTTACCATAGGCATTAAGGTATCTCCCAGCCCCTGAAGTACAGATCTGTACACGTACAGGAAGTACAAAACCCAGAGCATGGCAGCCATAATAGAAAGGTATTTAAAAGCAATTGCCAATACCTGCTGTGTCTGCTGCGGTTCACCTGAGATGAAAAGTGAGAGAATATTTTTTCCAAATAAAAACATGGCAGCAGAAATGATCAGTGAGGTAAGCAGGGAAAGCAGCATACTGCTGCGGACGCCTTTTCTGATCCTGTCAATCTTTCCGGCTCCCAGATTCTGACCCACATAGGTAACGATGGCATATCCATAGGAAATAGCAGCCATTTCCAGCAGACCATAAAGCTTGTTTGTAGCTGTAAATCCTGCTACAAAAAGGAAACCGTAGCCATTGATCACATACTGGACTACCAGACCGCCCACACCGATGATGATATTCTGAAATACAACAGGAATACCAAGCTTCATCAGGCGGGCATTCATGCCGGAGGCAGGCATAAAATCTGCTCTGGTCAGATGAACGATATCAATTCTGCGTAAAATCAGGAAACAGTAAACAGCGGAGAAGCTCTGTGCAATCACAGTTGCGATTGCTGCTCCTGCCACACCCCATCCGAAGCCTGCCACAAAAAGGATGTCCAGTGAGACATTCAGCACAGATGCGATGATCATTGCGGTCAGCGGTGTTTTACTGTTTCCCATAGCCCTTAGAGCAGAGGCAAACATATTATAGGCTGCTGTGGCGGGGATTCCACAGAAAATGATGCGCAGATATAACAGAGACATTCCGATAATATTGGAAGGTGTATGCAGCCCTGTTAATACCAGCGAAGCAAATGACTGGCTGAGAATCAATACTCCGGCTGCGATGAATGCGGTCAGCCGGTAACTGTGAGCCAGAGATTTACGCAGATTTTCGAAATCCTTTGCCCCATAATACTGGGAGAGTTGAATAGAAAATCCCTGAGTGAGTCCTGTGGATATTCCTGTGACAACCCACATCAGAAAGTCAACAGCACCCAGTGCGGCAAGAGCCTCCACACCTGCAACCTGGCCAACAACCATGGTATCCACCATTGTATAAAGCTGCTGACAGATATTTCCCAGCATCAGGGGAATTGCAAAAAGAATGATCAACCGTCCCGGTGAACCGGAGGTCATATCCTGAATCTTGGTTTTCATTAGTATAAAAGTTCCTTTCCGGAGCATATTTGAAAAAGTTTAGAAATGATTATTCGAATATGCCCTGATATTTACATTGATAATTTTACATCATTAACGTGAAAAATGAAATATAATATATCATCAGAATGATATAAATTTATCAATACCTGCTATAAGCAGCATGTTGTTGAAATTATTATGCATAGCGCCTGAGAGGAGTTTTTGATTGCTATTTTTTAAAATACAGATATATAATAGAAGGCAAGTCTTTACGGAAGGAGACAAGAATTATGCTGAAAAGATTCACTAAATATGTAACCCAGAGTGTTGCCGGAATGATCGGGATTTCCGTTTATGTTCTGGCAGATACTTTCTTTATATCTATATAATCCATTTTCCAATTTTGTGTTGTGCTGATTCCAGTATAACTTCCATAAACACTCCGATCCACAGAAAGAACAGCAAGATACCACTGGCAACTGCAAGTAAAGCAAACCGCTCCCATTGTCTGTACCAGAGCAGTGTTCCAATCAGCATAAAACCCAGAATGAGATTGACAATCCCTTTGCCGATGCAGTAGATTTCAACTACGATCTTTACCAGTAAATGGGCAGTGGCTAATAATAACCACACCGGTAACAATATAATTTTTCCTGCCATTCTTAAAACAATCATAAGTACCTCCTTCAGTTTGCGTACTGTGGCATGTCGTGATTTACCTCTGCTTTATAATAGCTTCCAATCGTTGATGGTGCATTGAATAAAGCAGCCAGCAAATACTGTTTTATGTTTCTGACTTTCGTAGTATTTTTATCCATGCACTCCAGCACATACTCGATATGCGAATAATTCAGTTTCAGTAATTTTCCCTTCACAAAACCTGTAGGATAATATTCGCCGGCGATCCGTATCATATCCTTTTCAGTTTGAACGGTTTCCAGAATCAGCTGATATATTTCTTCTACCAGATCCTGCTCTCTGTTATACGTATGCAGTAAAACATCAAAATCAATACTTTTCTTTACCAGTTCAGCATAAGCATTGATTGTCTGTTCTTTTTGATCACATCGAATCCTATCGCCATCTGATTTGATATGATTCGATTTTATATTACTCTGGTTATTATAATTCATATAAGTCTTATTATATAGAGGTACCGTTTTGGGAACCTCTTGAAGTCCGTTTTTGGACACTTCTGAGGTATCTGTTTCGGCACCTCTGAGGTGCTTATTCATCACCTCAGGAGTTCCCCTTTCGATACTTCTATGTACCGCATCTTTTTCCTGTGAAGTTCCCATTTCATTACTTCTTTGACTACTCTGATGTGCCATAAAGCTCTTAACATATATAATGTTCGGCAATCCAAAGCCTCTCTTTTTCTTTTCAATCAGTCCGATTTTCTCCAATTCTGTGAGATAATCCATTGCTTTTTTCTTAGAGAATCCCAAGTCACTCTGTATCTCCGTGATCTGATAGATAATGTACACCTTGTTTTCTTCGTCAAGCCATTTATTTTTCATTGATAGTCCCATTCTATCCAGAAGTACCGAGTAAAGGACTTTAGCTGATAAAGACAGTGCGGAAAATGCTTCATCTAATAATAATATTCTTGGAATCCGGATAAAACTGAACTGATCAGCCTGAGTGCCATAATAGTATTCAAAATTCATACTGTTATCTCACCTCTCTTCCATTGATCCAGAAGTTCCAAAATTACACTTTCCATATCCTCTGCCGTATATTTTTCAGAGAAGAAATTTCTCAGTTTTTTCTCTGAAAATGTGATTTTCTGTTCCTGCTTCCTACCAGGCTGACTGTTTACCAGTATGGAGATCATTTTCGCCTGCGTCATCGGTCCTACTTCAAGTGCTGTGCGGAGTGCTGCTACCTGAACTGCTTTAACCGTACCATTTTCCTTGATGTATTCAAATAACCATGTTTGAATCTCTTTGTCAATATAGGAAATGTCAACCGCAACGGTAAACTGCAGACGTTTCTTATCTACATAATCAAGAAGGTCTGGAATAAGTTCTGTCAGACGGATATACCGCTGAATACTTCTTGCACTTTCTCCTATCTGTTCTGCCATTGCAGCATCAGCTCTGAACTTCGTGCCATTTTGGCACGAAGTTAAATCTGTCCGTATCCCTTGCCTTTTCATAGCATCCATTTTCATCTTATATGCAAACGCCTTTTCACTTGGAAGCAATTCTTCTCGTTGGATATTGGCATCTACCATTATGACAATGGCTTCATCGTCTTCCATATCCCGCACAATAGCCGGTATTGTCTCCAGTCCAGCTTTTATGGCTGCGTGCATTCTTCGATGCCCGGATATCATCTCATAGCTGTTATTCTTATCTGGCCTTACTAAAACAGGTGTCAGCACACCATTCTGTTTAATACTCTCTACCAGGTCATCCATCTTGTCATCATCCAAAACTTTAAATGGATGATTTGCAAAGCTGTGTATTCTGCTAATCTCAATATCTGTTGCACTTTCCTCACCGGACACTCCCAGCAGTTCATCTATACTGGGCATCTTTATTTTGTCTGCGCTTTTACTCTTCATTTCTCAATACCTCCTTTGCAATCGTCTCATATGCTTTCGCTACTTTTCCATTCAGGCAATGGGAAAAGATACTGACGCCTTCTGCACTTGTTTCAGCTGCTTTCACTGACATAGGAATCACTGTATCAAAAATCTCTATCTTTTCTCCATAAGCTTCACGCACTTTACCAGCCACATCCTTTGCATAGTTTGTGCGGAAATCTACCATTGTGAGAAGTATTCCTTCAAATATCAGCTTCCTATTCAGCCGCTTCTTCACCATTGCAATCGTATGTATCAGCTGCTGAAGGCCTTTCACCGGAAGGTAAGCTGCCTGTACTGGAATCAACACGGAGTCCGCAGCTACCAGTGCATTGATTGTCATTAGTCCCAGGCTTGGCATACAGTCAATCAAGATATAGTCATACTCCGTTCTCACAGCCTCAATATATTCCTTCATAATCAGTTCCCTGCTCATCACATTCCCCATTGTTACTTCCAATGCAGACAATTCGATATTTGCCGGAAGAAGATCTACATTTTCTTTATGATGCAGAATGCCATCTGTGATCTCAAATTCTTTTTCATTGATAATAGCCATCATAATTGTGGCAAGTGTAGTTCCTATTTCGTCCGGTTCTACATAGCCAAGACTTGCTGTAAGGCTCCCCTGTGGATCTGCATCAATCAGCAGAACTTTCTTTCCCTGTCTGGCAAGTCCAATTCCAAGATTTACGGTTGTGGTGGTTTTTCCGACGCCACCTTTCTGGTTTGATATTGCGATTACTCTACACATAATTTTCCTCCTATTTTACTGCCATTTTCTGCGGTTTCCATTGGTTTAACATACTCAGTATTTCTTCTTTCATTTCTGCCGGGGTATATGATTTTGGGAAATACCGATACAGTTGTTCGTTGTTAAACATCACTCTGGTAATTTCCCCTTTTTTGATCTCACCCATGATCTCTCTCATTTTTGTTCCCGTCAGCTTTTTTTCCCGGCTTAATTTCTTCATTCTCTGTGCCTGAGAAATGGATGGAACTGCCTGTGTATACTCCATAGCATCTATAAATTCCTTTTGTTCCTCTATCGTTAAATACGAAAGTTCCACAGCTGGGTTAAATGAAAGTTCACCGTTATCCAGCTTTTCCAGTAACTCAGGAATCAAATCCGTCAGTTTCAGATACCGCTGTACCTGTTTTGCGCTGTCACCAAATTCTTCACCAATGATTTCTACTGTCTTTTTTCCTTTCAACGGGTAGTCAGACTGGCTACTTTTTCTTCTTCCTCCGGTTCGCTTCATAGCTTCATTCTTCATCTTATAAGCAAAAGCCTTTTCACTGAATGTTATCTGCTGCCTCTGTAAATTGGAATCCACCATATTAATTACTGCTTCATCATCCGACATGACTCTGATAATGACCGGCACCTTCCTGTAACCAAACTTTTCAGCAGCTGCCTTTCTTCTGTGTCCGGAGATAATCTCATAAACACCATCTGGAATCGGTCGTACAATCAGTGGATTTATGATTCCGTATTTCTCAACACTCGCACTGAGCCGAATCATTTCCTGATCCATCCGAACCTTAAATGGATGGTTCTTAAAGGTCCGCAGACGTTCCAGCTGAATCTCTATAATTTTTTCGCCATCTTCTGGAACTGATGCACTTCGTGTATCCACTGTATCCATATCTTTCCTCCATTTCTTATCTGCAACAGAAAAAGCCTGTCCAGATAGATTTCTTTTTGAAATCTGATCCAAACAGGCTTACTGTTGACCTTAGTTTTCACTAAGCAAAGATCTTATTGTATTCACGCCTAATAACTTACCGCCGGATATTTCCCTTCCTCTTTTTTCTTATCTGAGCTTGAATTTACATCCACTTTCTCAAATAAACAGCTGGCTTTTCTCTTTTATTAGAATTTCGATTTATTTCCAGCTATTATACCAGCAGTGCGTTTTATTAGACAGCGGCTAATAGGATTCTTTCCGTATTAGCTGATATTCCATTCCATTTTCCACTTGAAAAAACAAAAAAGCGGAAATTATATTAGAAATTTTTCTAATACATTCCGCTTTTAATAGGACGTCCCGTGCGGGAATCGAACCCACATCTAGTGCTTAGGAGCAACTTTTATGCAGGTTCAGACTAGTCCAACAGAGACAACCTATTCATTTATAAGTCCAGTAAAAAAGCGCCCTCCCAGACTATTTCTGTTCATATAAGATCATTGAAAATTATTCCGGATTTTTACATTTTCTGAGAAAATGATTGTACGCTTCTAATATAAAGCGCCAACTCCATCTATAATTTTTCAAATCATAAAATCCAACTATCCTGCCCATTTAAAAGCGGGAAATGAAATGTGTGATACACTATTTTCTTTGTCAGATTTCTTCTAAATTATACATCAGATACCGCCATTTACGCAAGATGCTTTGACCACTATTTTACCTCTTTTTTCTCACATGCTCTGATTTGATCTCATAAATAAAACCGGCAGAGATTTTGCTCTCCACCGGTCTGCTTTTATCCTAATTATGTTCCCCTTGCATTGATTTTGCTAATGATGTCAGCAACACAGCCATTTCCGGATTGCTGAGAACTTTTGCAAGTAACTCTGCGTCCACTCCTTCTGGAACTTCCATCATCGTCCTCTTTTCGGTATCATGGATCTGCGGATTCAGATTCTTCCTGTTATAAAAGGAATCTTCCAACAGTGTCGCATTGCGCCGTCTGTCTTCATCTATGATATGCGAATATACTTCTGTAACCATATCTGCCTGTGCATGACCAGAATCTCCCTGTACCGCCTTTATATCACCGCCGTTCAGCTTAAGCTTATAGGTAACACTCATATGCCGGAAACTGTGAAACACAATCTGTGGTAGATCATGTTGTTTGATCAGCTTATTCAGGGAATCTCTGATATACGCACCGCCCCTTGGAAGTCCATATTCAGTAGCAAGGATAAGGCCATAGTCCTGGTATTCTTCCTGCAAAATATCCTTTATCTCCTCCTGCTGTGCTTTCCATGCAATCAGTTCTTCAGCTACGCTCCTGGGTAAAAACACTTTCCGCACGCTGCTTTCTGTTTTTGGTGTTTTCATAATGCGTACCGTCTTATTCGTTTTCCGCTCCTCTGGAAATATGACGATCACATCTTTCTGGTCTAATTCCTCTAACGCTTTTTTGCTGACTCTCTGTACTTCCTTATTTACATAAAGATACGCCCGGTTTTCTTTGATCGCTTCTTCTGATATATCTACGCAGTCCCAGGTAAGCCCCAGTAGTTCTCCTATTCGAAGAGAACCGGCAAAGGCAAGGTTCATACACAATTTTAGGCACTCATTTTCACACACATCCAGAGCATATGCAAAGGTCTCTGCATCCCATATTGTCCGTTTCTCTGATTTATGCTTTGGTACCGTCGCTTTAAATGCTGGATTCTTCTCCATGATATCCCACTTCACAGCCTGATTAAAACAACTCTTCAGCAGCTTATGTACATCACGGATTACACTGGTAGATACGAACTCGCTTCTGATATTTCCGTTCAAGTCTGGAACGGATGGCGTCTCTGTCAGCGTCTTATAGTAAATCTCTAGAAATCTGGTATTGATATCCGTCAGTGGAGTTTTCCCAATGATAGGCAATATATAATTCTTCAGCAATGACATATTCCCGTCATAGGTAGACAATGCCCACCTGTCTTTTCCATACAGTTCGACATACTCATTTATCAGATCCTGCAACGTCTTACAGTTCGATACGATGATACCGCCTTTTTTTTCTTTCAGTTCGATTTCTGCTTTTCTTATTTTAGCTTCGTTCTTCGTATCATACGTTTCCCATTTCTGTTTCCGTTTTCCCTCTATATCTTTACAGTAATATACAACACAATATTTGTTATTTTTCTTCTGTATCGAAGCCATGCTATACCACCCCCTTTTCCTTCCGCTTCAATAACCACTGTCTAAACGCTTCTCTTGGAATACGAATAATCTTTCCTGTTTTCCGAATCGGTATTTTTCCTGTTGTATACCAAAAAGCGATAGTTGCAGGCTCAACTCCTGCCAGTTCTGCCGCTTCCGGCACTGTCAGATACTCCAGACATTTTTTCTCCTGGCTGTGATCTGCTTCTGCAAGGCATCTTCGCTTATAATTCTCATATTCCCGTTTTTCTTCCAGTTCCAATTCTTCATATTCAAAATTAAACAGCTCATAAGTATCCTGTGCCCGCAAGAACCGCTCAAAGCTCTCCTTTGTCACCCTTCTCCGTCCGGCAATTACAATGACGTCCAGAAATGGGGCATATTTTTTGCTGCTCAGGATTCCATATACGGTACTTCGTGGAACGTCAAGCAGCCGGGCCATTTCCGGCATACTTAGACTGGCTGCCTCTGCAGCTGCATCTTTCTTACGATCTTCCTGTGTACGATATCTGGACTGGCTGTGATACCAGTCCCAGAAAGCATCCGTCGGCACTCGCATTCTTTCATTCACGGTAACTGTCTCAATATTGTTTTTCTTCAATATCTCATATACCGTTGCGTTGTCCGTCCCCAGCATTTCCTGTATTTCTTTTGGGGAATAAGACCTGAGCCTCAACTCTTTTCCCGGTGCTTCCCCATTGACTTTGTGATACCAGTCCTGATTGGCATACCACTTTTCAAAACTGGCAATTTCAACCCTCATCTTTCCAAGTAATGTTTCTGTCCGAAAATAGTTTTTATGAACCAGCCAGTAACGATCTGTCTTCTTTAATCCCAACATATCCCCCATCTCGTGGACACTCATCCACTTTCGGGGTTTTGCCGGTGATCCAACTCTTTGTATCACTGCCATGTTTCACGCTCCTCCCATTCATTTTTCTTAAATCATATCTCACAATTCGCAAAAAATTTAGGATGTCACAGAAGCATTTCCCTTATCCAACCACTCGTCAAAACTCTTCTTGGAAATGCGGTAGCCACCGCCTTCTAACTGAATCCAGCGGAACTCATTTTGTCTCAACAGCTTATAGACCGTTGATCTGCTGACATCCAGCATTTCCTGTAAATCCTTCACCGTATAACATCTTTTTTCTGCCATATTTTCACTCTCTTTCTATCTGTTTTGATTTTATTTCTAAATACGAAAATCGTGAAAAAGTTAAGAGTGCCATTCCCACTCTTTAACCCATTTCATACATTTTCCGCATTTTCTTTAAGATTGCGCTGACCTTCTGAGACATCCGAACCTTTGAAATTCCCAGTATTTTCGCCAATTCTACCTGCTTCATGCCCTCAAAGTAGATGGATTTGATAATAAACTGCTCATGTTCTGACAGCTTTGCGATATTCTGATGCAGTTCTGCTGATTCAGCCTGCAGAATTACCAGATCTTCTACGCTCCGCTGGCCCTCATCCGGTAAATCCTGCACTCCGATTCCATCTGTATTCTCACTGAAAACACAATCCAACAGCTCCGTCCACTTTGTTTTTCTTGTCATGGTTTCCGGATCTTCTGGTTGCCACTTTTTACTTCTGTAAATCTCATTACGGTAAGCAGAAAGCATTGCCTTGGCTACCTCTCTGGTTATTTCATAAAATTTCCCATCAACTTTTGCATAAAATTTGTCATTGAATTTATATGGATGCTCTACATACATCGTCCGTTCCTCCTGAATTTGAAATCTGTTTCGTGTTCCAAATTCAGGAGCGGAGGAGACCGGCTCCTTCTGATGTCTCTGATCATGCGTACTGATTTCCTTTCAGGCCACCAGATCAGGCAGACCTGTGGCTTATTGGCCGGAAATCAAAATTTCAGGGCAACAAAAAAAGCCCCTCCGGGGTGCTAACCCGAAAGAGCTTTTCTAATAATCATATGAAGTTTTCCTGCTGTTCTTTTATTTCCAGCATAATCAGTATAACAGTTCAAAGTATCAGGGGTATCTCAAATACCTGCCGTAAAGTATCACTGATTCCTATAAAAGTATCATCATTTGATACTTTTTAAATTGACATAAAAATACACCGGAACTCACCAGCCCGATGTATGATCTTCCTATTTATTTAATGTGCCATGATCTTTCTCATGTTGAGCAATCGCCTGACGAATCAGATACAGCACTTCTCCATTGATAGAACGCCCCTCAAATTCAGCAAGACTTTTCAGTTTTCCATGCGTCTCAGAATCAATCCGAAGACCAAGATGTTTATCTTTTTCCATATGGCTTCCTCTCCATTTGATAAGTACAAAATAAGTTCATAATACAAGTACATTTTAAGTACAAAACATGGTAAAATGGTTTAAATGAACTTGTTTTAAGTACACTATATTTTATTATTAGGGGAGAGCATCAAAAATATGAAGAAAGAAAAGCGATATTATCAAATCCGAATAGATTATTTCTGGCTTTCCATACTGGCAGTCATAATTGTTATCTCCATAATCATCGCATATTATGCCTCTGCCCATGAGCAGACATCTTCCCAACTAGTATCTACTAAACACCGTGCTGACATTGATGTAACTTTTGACGATCTGCGCTCATCCCTGGAAAACACATCAGAATGTTATCTATGCGGAAATGCGGAAGAAAGCCTGATGAGCTACTTTAGAAACTTTGACACTATTGGATTGATCTCGCTGAATGACTGGTATGTGATTGATTTTCCACTGAAAAATTACGATGAAAATGGAAATGAGGTAGAAAGTGCTACTTCAACTTCATTCCTCTCTGGGAATACAGGTGAAATATCTTATTCTTCAGACGGAACTCCAAGCCGTGGTATGGCAAGCATAGATGTGACGTTGCTGGAAAATTATGAAATTGATACTAACATGCTAGAAGACCATTTATGCCAGAATTGCCTAAGTAAAGTTGCAGCTTCATTAGAATACAGAAAGACGGACGGAGAAAATAAAGAAGCTATTCCATTGTGCATAGTTGATTTCAAGACATTGGAAATTTACTCACTACAAGATTACTGGAGAGCATATTTTGTCCGAGACTATTATGTAGAAATGGATTTTGATGATAATATAGTAAGAACAGAAGTATTTTACTTGCCAGAACGTATATAACAAATATGGGAAAGAGGTGATACTATATGGGAATAATTAAATATTTTAGAAAAAAATACTGGGAAGCAGCCATTTTCAGGGGTGGGCGGCGCATACCATTTAGCTGCGATGGCTTGACAGCTGTTCCTGATAGAGCCTATGCACTGTTTACAGAAAAAGAATTGGAAAAAATTTACAACGATAGAAATGAATTTTATAAGAAGCTAATGCAGATGATTGATTCATATTAACAAAAGGTCAATCAAAATTTTATTTGTTACATAAATTAAAAGGTAAATATGTTCAAACATAAGGCCTCGGAATCTTAATGATTTCTGGGGTTTTCTATTATTGAGATAAGGCTATTTATAGCAATTTAAACCGAATTATGATAACATAAGCATTATGTGAATCATAATACTTTGGATGGAATGTTGCAAGAATGGCCATGAGCGAGCCAGTTCATCATTGTCATGGATACTTGGTTTGAAAGACTGATGGCGGAATAATAGAAGCTGTGATAGAATAAAGAAAACGATTTGAAGTGCTAATTTAGAGGACAAAGCTTATGAAAAGCGAAAGTATAATTAAAGGAGTCAGCATCGGAATATCAACAGCAATACTTTGGAGTATTGTTTTAAACAGCAAGGTTGTTGGAATTGGAGTGGGTATATGTCTGGGTATATCTCTTGCTATATCTGACAGTCCTATTTCTTCTAAAAAAGATAAAGATACGTGATGATACAACTTCTAGTTTTTGAAACTGAGAAATCGGAATTTGTCTTGACTTTATAAATTTCCCCGCCTGATTTGCCCCGTTCATTGTCCAGATAGTACATATAGCAGTGGTCACAGCCCTCACTGTATTTGCGGCAGCCATGCCAGGGATTCCAAATATCACTGCTCATACCGATTCCTTTCCAGTTCGCAAATCAGACTGTGAGGCATTCTTCGTGGCCCACGTACCGCACCAATCCCATAGGCTTTCAGCTTCTCAAACGGGAGAAAAGACGGGTTGTACTGATCCAGCTTTTTCAATCTCATCACATGGTTCATATGTACGTTGCCATCATCATAATGGTAAGGAATATTGACTTCTGTAGCTTCGCACCGATATAGAACAGCGGAAACCGGGGCCGTAACATATAGACAGACAACATCGCCAACGGCTACTTCCTCCTGTTTATAGCCTTGGTCAGTAGTTTGATACTATGTACGAACTTTCTGCGTACTTGCTTTCGTTTTCGGATACCGTACAATATTTATACAATGAATCGTCAAGAGAGGAGGCAACAAGGTGACTTCTTTAACCATAGAACAAAAAAGAGTGGACATATACCCAAGCGCAAAGCCGGGCAGCCCAGTTATCTATCTCAACACCTTTTCCAATGCCGTTAACAGTGTGTATAAAAACCTGATGGCGCTCGGCTGCCCAGATTTCTGTCTGGTGGCGGTCAGTAAGCTGAAATGGGATCATGACATGACACCGTGGTATATGGGGCCGATCTCTAAACACGATACGCCCTGCACCGGGGGTGCGGATGATTACCTGAAACTGCTTCTGGATGAAATTATGCCGGAAGCGGAAGCGCTCCTTCCCGGTGCGCCCGCCTGGCGGGGCCTCGCCGGTTACTCGCTGGCCGGGCTGTTCGCCCTCTACGCTCTCTACCAAACGGATGTGTTTGCCCGCGCAGCGAGTATGTCAGGTTCCTTCTGGTTTGAGGGCATCATGGAATATGTGTGCTCCCATGAGATGAAGCGCAAACCTGACTGTCTGTATTTTTCTCTCGGAGACAAGGAGAGCTCCACCGATAATCCGATTTTGAACGTTGTGCAGCAGAATACGCAGGAGATAGAAACACTGTGCCACGGGAAAGGCATCGAAACCACCTTCGTACTGAACAGTGGCAGCCACTATCAGGCGTGCAACAAGCGCACAGCGGCTGGCATTCACTGGATATTAAATAGATAAACCGACAAGGAGATAAAACGATGGATACGATTTATTCGCTTTTTCAGAAAGTAGTTAAAGAACATGAAAATGCCCCGGCTATCATTGAAAACGACCGCGCCATGACTTTTGGAGAGCTGTCCAACATGGTGGATATGATCACGTGCAGCTTTCCGCAGGAAGTACACAGCATCGGCATCGTCATGCGTCACCGAACCGAGATGATTGCCTCGATTCTGGCGGTACTCAAATGCGGCGGCCGATATGTCCCAGCCGAGCCGGATTTTCCCACCGGGCGCATCCATGACATGATGACCGAGGCACAGGTGGATTTTGTGCTGACGGAACACGCCTTTGCGCCCAAACTGAGCAGTTTCCCCATCCGCTATACAGATTGTGAGATCTGCGGCGTGGAGACGCCCTCCTGGAAGCGCAACGCCATCGAAGACCCGGAACGCCCCGCCTATGTGCTGTATACGTCAGGTACCACCGGGCGGCCCAAAGGTGTCTGTGTCACCAACCGCAATGTTTGCCATTATGTCCGTGCCTTTGCCAACGAGTTCCATCCCGGCCCCGGTGATGTCATGCTGCAATATTCCGTCTGTTCTTTTGACATCTTTGTGGAGGAAGTGTTCACCAGTCTGCTGAATGGTGCCGCTCTGGCCATCCCCGCTGACGAGGATAAGGCCGACATCCATGCATTGATGGCTTTTGTGGAACGCCACCATGTGACTATGATCAGCGGCTTTCCGTATCTGCTGGCAGAAATGAACCACCTGTCTGTCATTCCGTCCTCTCTGCGGCTGCTTATCAGCGGCGGCGATGTGTTGCGGGGCGTTTATGTGGATCACCTGCTGAACAAAGCAGAGGTTTACAACACCTACGGTCCCTCCGAGACAACGGTCTGCGCCTCCTATTACCGTTGTAATAGTGGAACTGTGCTGGAGGACGGTACCTATCCCATCGGTCATCCTGTACTAGGTGCGCAAATCAGGATTCTGGATCAGTCTGGCAACGAGGTTGCCAAAGGGCAGACGGGTGAGATTTGCATTTATGGCGGCGGTGTATCTCTGGGCTACATTGGCGACCATGCCGAGGAAAACAGAGCTTTTGAGCGGCAGCCGGACGGTAGCACCATGTACCGCAGCGGCGATTTGGGCTATATCCTGCCGGATGGCAACATTGCATTCCTGCACCGCAAGGACGACCAGATCATGATTTACGGCAAGCGGGTGGAACTTGCCGAGGTGGAGTCCCGGCTCTATCGGTGCAAGGATGTGCAGCAGGCTATTGTCCGGGCTTTTACAGACGAGGATGGACTGTCCTATATGACCGCCTATGTGGTGCCTTCCGACAATAAGCTGAAAGTCTCGGAAGTAAAAAAAGAACTGTCTGAAAATTTGACTTCCTTTATGATCCCAGAGTTCTTTGTGAAGATGAAGCAGATTCCTTTGAATGTCAACGGTAAGCCGGATGTGTCGAAACTGCCGGTGGTAATGAAAGCGGGGGCATTATAATGGAGATTCAGATCCGGCAGGCCACAATCCAGGACCTGAATGTATTAATGCAATGGCGAATGGAAGTCTTGCATGAGGTATTCTCCATCCCCTCGGAGCGGTCTGTAACAGAGCTGGAATCGGAAAATCGCCGCTACTATCAAACAGAACTGCCGCAGGGCGGACATATTGCCTGCTTTGCCTACGTAGGGGAGGAAATCGTCGGCTGCGGCGGGATATGCCTCTATCATGAGATGCCCTCACCGGACAATCTAAACGGGAAATGTGCCTACCTGATGAACATTTATACCCGGCCGCAGTTTCGCGGACACGGCATAGGGAACAGAATCGTCAGGTGGCTTGTAGAGCAGGCTCGTCAGCGGCATATTTCAAAAATTTATCTTGAAACCTCAAACAAAGGCAGGCCGCTGTATCAAACAATCGGTTTTGCCGATATGAAGGATATGATGAAACTGTCCCGTGAAAAATAAGCAAAATCAAAGGAGCATACATACAATGGAGCCAATCATCTGAAACGTTGAAGTAAAAAGCGTCCTCACAAAATCCAATTTGCCTGTGAGTGATTATTCGGTCAATCCTTATGTGGGCTGTGGCCACGGCTGCAAATATTGCTACGCATCTTTTATGAAGCGTTTTACCAATCACCCGGAGCCCTGGGGAGAGTTCATAGACGTTAAATTTTGGCCGGAAATCAAACACCCGGAGCGGTATGCAGGGAAAGAACTGTTTCTCTGTTACGTGACCGACCCATATCAGCCGCTGGAGGAAACCGCCTGCCGCACCCGCGCCATTTTGGAGCAGATGCAGGGCAGTGAATGTAGCCTCAGTATTGCTACCAAGTCTGACCTGGTGCTGCGTGACCTTGACCTCATTAAAACATTCCCCAATGCGCGGGTATCCTGGTCGATCAAACACACTGGACGAAGATTTTCGCGCTGATATGGACAATGCAGTGAGCATTGAGCGGCGGCTGGCCGCTATGAAAGCATTCCATGATGCTGGTGTGCGCACCACCTGCTTTATCTCGCCGATTTTCCCCGGCCTCACCGACCTGCCCTCCATCATCCACCGGGCGAAGAATCAATGTAATTTGGTCTGGCTGGAAAACCTAAACTTGCGGGGCGGTTATAAGAAAACGATTTTTGACTATATAACGGAAAAACATCCAGACCTGCTGCCGCTGTACGATACCATTTACAATAAAAAAGAACGCAGCTACTGGTCAATGCTGGATGCGCAGATGCGGCAGTTTTGCCAAGAGGAAGGGCTACTGTATGTCCAGGATGATGATTCCATCAAACGCCCGTTCAACGATCCGCCTATCGTGGTCAATTATTTTTTCAACGAAGAGATTATCCCTCGGCCAAAATGCAGAAGAACAGGTAATCAAAACTATATAGTAACATGCAGAAAGCTAGAAGTTGTAGAGGTGAGGTTATGAAACACGCAGAATTAGAATCAGACATATAACGCCGAGACAGATTATCCGTGGCTCAAATATCCGAATTATGAGGTGTTCCGGCATTGTAATAATCGGAAGTGGTTTGCTCTGATTATGGATGTACCAAAGAACAAGCTGGGGCTGCAAGGCGAAGAAATGCTGGAAGTGGTCGATTTCAAATGTGACCCAATTCTGATTGGCACACTACGAGAGGAACCCGGCTTCTTCCCGGCGTATCACATGAGCAAGGATAGCTGGATTACTGTTGCACTGGATGTGCAGCGTATCAGATGACAAAATCAAAATGTTGCTTGATATGAGTTATGAAGCAACGATACCCAAAACATGCAAAAAGAGATACTGATAAATTCAAGTTTGGAGAATTGAGAAAATCGGAATTTTGGAGGTTATTATGGCTTTTGATTTTAAAAAAGAGTATAAAGAATTCTATATGCCGAAGAACAAACCAGAGATTGTAAATGTACCTAAGGCAAATTATATTGCAGTTAGAGAAAAAGGCAATCCAAATGAAGAAGGCGGAGCATATCAACAAGCAATCAGTGTTCTATATGCTGTTGCATACACATTAAAAATGAGTTACAAGACTGATTATAAAATTGAAGGATTCCTCTCCATTTGATAAGTACAAAATAAGTTCATAATACAAGTACATTTTAAGTACAAAACATGGTAAAATGGTTTAAATGAACTTGTTTTAAGTACTCTATATTTTATTATTAGGGGAGAGCATCAAAAATATGAAGAAAGAAAAGCGATATTATCAAATCCGAATGGATTATTTCTGGCTTTCCATTCTGGCAGTCATAATACTGCATGATGTTTCATCGTTTTAAATTCTTCATCGGTTAATTTTTCTGGTTTTTCCAGAATCTCATTCCCGATTGCGACCTTTCCTATGTCATGTAAAGCTCCGGCAATATACATTTTCTGACAGATATCCTTATCAAATCCCATGAACCTTGATATTTTTTCCGCACCTTCCGCAACACCCATTGAGTGGTTACTTGTAAAGGGTGATTTATAGTCCACAATATGGGCAAAAAGATCTGCAATAGCTTTAATCTGTGCAAAATTAAGTTCCATCTTTATTCTGGGTACTTTCTTCCACAACATCGTATCCAGGGTTTCATTATCAATCATATGAATTTTTTCATCTGAAAAAGCATTAAAAAAAACTTCCACGCAGAAGGAATCAAACAATTTATCTTTTGACTTTATTACAAATTCTTCTGTTCTTTTCCACTCATCCGAATCTGATTTCATAGATCGGCAAAATATATCTATCGTATCACACATATGGATAATCCTTGCAAAAAACGGTACTTCATTCCATTGTTTTCCAAAAGGTTCACTTCCATCAGCGTTTTCATGGGGGGTACAGTATGACATTAGATACATCATTATGAAACGGTATATTTTTCAGAATTTTTTCTCCTATGGTACAATGCCTTCCCAGCTTCGTCACCCCGTTACGTAAAGCGTCATTTTGAAGCTCTTCCTGAATATATTGTGCCACTGCATTGTCGTGCAGCAATGCACACTCTGCCAGATCCTGCAGGCTTTGACCCTGTATACCCATTTTTTTCAGCAGTACAAACCGCCATATATGCCACACGTTTAGAATGATTGTTTGTTACTTTAATCAGCTCTGCCTCTACACAGTCCAATGCATATGAGCAGGCTGCTAATAACCCCAGCACATCAAATTTCATTTTTGATCTTGTCTCCTCCTTTGTTCTGTTTTCAGAGAAATCTGGAATATGCTTACCATGACAGATTTCTCAGCCTCGGATCAATAAAAGCATATGTTTTGTCTTTTCTTTAATTTTTCCATGACCGTTGGATATTTTTTATAATCTGTGTGAGGTAAGGCCTGGGCAGCTACCATCTGTTCCAGAAAATCATCCACTTCCGCAAATTGTATATAAGTCATTTCTTCCAGTATCAGATCAATATCTGCAAGAAGTTCTTTGTTCAGCAAAAGCTTTTGTGCTCCTTCCAGCGAAGAATTTCCAGCATTGATCATCTTCTCCCGTTCCATGTCAGGATACATCCCAATGGTAATGGCTGATTCCACAGATACATATTTTCCAAAAGAGCCGGCTACATAAAATCGATCTGCCTGATTCAGTTCAAGTCCAGATTCCCGGAGCATGATCTCAACCATTATATGTGCTGCGGCTTTGGTAAGAATAAATTCGTCGATATCTTTCTGATAAAAATACAGACCCGGAGCATATTCTATGCAAAGCTGACCTTCTCGTTTCTGAATAAGATTCGTTTTTTCAGGAGAAAACTTACCACGAATATCTATCCAGCCTTCTAAAAAAAGTTCCGCAATCAGATCGACAATACCGGAACCGCAGATACCCTTAGGGCTAATTTTTCCTGAAGAGTTACCAATTACATGAACATGGATTTTTCCACCTCTTATCCTCACGCTGTCCACTGCTCCGGCATCTGCCCTCATCCCGGTGTGTACTACACCGCCTTCCAATGCAGGCCCCGCCGCACCGGCGCCGCAAAGAAGAAAATCTTTATTTCCTATCACAAGTTCACCGTTGGTTCCAATGTCAAAGAAAACACTGATTCCATCCTTTTTATATAATTCCGTTTCAATCATTCCACTGATGATGTCACCACCCAGATAATTAGACTTCGCCGGATAACAATATACATAACCATTCAGCGGAATGTCCAGATCTTTTGCCGGCTGGAATCCCGGACGGTCTGCATGAACAGCATGTGGCGTATAAAAGACACAGAAAGCATCTATTCCCAAAAGAAAGTGGATCATGGTGGTATTGCCTGCTACTACCATAGACAGACATTTTCGTGACACCGGATGCTTTACATCCAGCTTATCCATGCACTTTATAATAGACTCAACTGTAGCAAGCCGTATCTCTTCCAGTTTTTTCCTGTCATCTTTGCAGAAAAAAATACGTGATAAAATATCGGTTCCCCACTGAATCTGTTTATTAAAGCAGCTCTCTTCTCCCAATATCTCACCACTATTACAATCTAAAAGTCTCACCACTACCGTTGTACTTCCAAGATCCACAGCCAGCCCATAATGCTGTCTGGCTGTATCTCCGCTTTCTATATCAACCAGCTCCCATTTTTCTCCATTCCAGGAAAGCGAAACGGTTATTTTCCAACCTGCACGATCAAGTAATGGATATAGTTGTCTCAACATGCGAACCGGAATATGAACCTCCTCTTTCACGCCCTCCGCGGATAAAGCTTCCAGAATGCGCTGCTGGTCTGAACGCTGATCCTCTTCGGTTGGAACAGAAAGATCAAGATATAATTTTCGGCTAAGACCTCTCATAGTATTCATCTCCCTACAATTTGTGCATTTTTTATTCTGTAAAAAAAGAAGGTCATCCCCTGATTGTTCACAAAACGTAACCGTAATATATTTGTCTTTATCTGATAAATATTTTTCTATACATTTCGAGTATTCTTTTGATGCAAGATTAATGATAATCCTGCTGTCATCAAGCACTGAACGATATAATCTTTCACCCCAATAGTCATATAGATTTTTGGTATCTTCTATTTCAGCTTTCGCCTTCATCTCCAGGCGATGCCTTCTTTCATCAGCATAATCATTGTATCAGGATAAAGTTCACAAAGTATCCGCAATACATTCCCATAAGTTCATGTCATTATTGAAATTGTACATATTTCAGTATGAAAAGTTCACCATTCAAATTCTGATTATTATTTCTCCACATACTCTTCTGCCATATGTACTGCCATAGCACCATCTGCCACTGCTGTTACTATCTGACGAAGTAACTTTGTTCTGACATCTCCTACAGCATAAACACCCGGAATACTCGTTTCAGTGTTTTCACCTGCCACAATATATCCTTTATTATCCAGTTCTATCTGATTATCTAAAAAATCTGTTGTCGGTTTTCTTCCTATACTCACAAACAGGCCGTCACATTCTATAATGTTTTCTTCTCCTGTAACTGTATCTTTCAACCGCACACCAGTCAATCGTTCTCCATAAATCAGTTCATTTACTGTATTGTTCCATCGAAACTCTATATTTTCAGTTTTCATCAGCTGGTCATGGTAGATTTTCGTTGCACGTAATGTATCTCTTCGATGAACAATGATGACTTTCTTAGCAATTCGACTTAAAAGAACAGCATCTGATACAGCAGAATTTCCACCACCAACAACCACCACGATCTTATCTTTATAAAACATACCATCACAGGAGGCACAATAAGCAACCCCATGACCTACCAATTCTTTTTCTTTAGCGAGACCAAGTTCTCTTGGATTTGCTCCAGTAGCAATCACTACTGTTTTCCCAATATAAATTCCCGAACTAGTTTCTACTCTCTTAAGCTTTCCTGTTAAATCCATATTAAAAACTTCAGCATATTCACTTTTAGCGCCAAATTTTTCCGCCTGTTTTTGCATTTTCTCTGCCAATGAAAATCCGTCAATTCCATTTTCAAAACCAGGATAGTTATCAATCTGCCAGGTCAATGACATCTGACCACCTGCAGATAATTTTTCTAAAACAATGGTATCAAATCCTGCTCTGGCTGCGTATAATGCTGAAGTATACCCTCCAGGTCCTCCCCCCACGATAATCATATCGTAAACATGATTTTCATTCATACAGCAGTCCTCCTTTTATTTTTCCAATGCTTCATTAATAAAATTCTCTATCATTATTTTTGATTCAGGTGCAACAATAGAATCTATTGCCTTTCCATTTCGATATAAAACCAGCGTAGGAATCACCTCAATCTTTTCAGCTTCTGCAATCTGTGGTTCTTCATCAATATTCACTTTTCCAGCAATAAGAATATCGCTGTATTCTTCACTTATTTTTTCATAAGCCGCTCCAATTCTACGGCAATAACCACACCAAGGTGCCCAGAAATCAACCAAAACCGGTTTTTCCTTATGAATTAATTGTCCAAACTTTTCTTTATTTATATTTATAGATGTCATATTTTTCAACTCCTTCTCCTATTTGAACTTAATATACCCCAAATAAGTGCTTGCTTCCGTGATGATATCACAGAAAAGATAATTTACTTTATTACACTTCTTTTTATTTCTATTTATGGCATATGCCAGTTATATAATTGACGCATCTAAAAAAAGCAAGTATACTATGTTCGTAAAGGAGATAACGGTTATGAACTTCGAAAATTGTTTTCCACTATGGAATGACTTAAATACAGCACAGAAAAAAATAATTTCAGACAATTTAATCACACAGTATGTAAAAAAAGGGACAATCATTCACAATGGAAACCTGGATTGTACTGGATTATTACTGGTTAAATCCGGGCAGCTTCGAACTTACATACTTTCAGATGAAGGACGGGAGATTACACTTTACCGTCTGTTCGATATGGATATGTGTCTTTTATCCGCCTCATGTATCATGCGGTCTATTCAATTTGAAGTAACCATTGAAGCAGAAAAAGATACGGATCTTTGGATCATCCCTGCTGAAATCTATAAGGGCATCATGAAAGAATCTGCTCCTGTCGCAAATTATACCAATGAGTTAATGGCTACCCGTTTTTCTGATGTCATGTGGCTGATTGAACAGATTATGTGGAAGAGTTTGGATAAGCGTGTTGCTTCATTTCTTTTAGAAGAAACATCCATTGAAGGAACAAATGAACTGAAAATCACTCACGAAACTATCGCAAACCATCTTGGTTCCCACAGGGAAGTTATCACTCGAATGCTTCGATACTTTCAAGGCGAGGGTCTCGTCAAACTCTCCCGTGGCAAAATCACAATCCTTGATCCAAAAAGACTGGAAACACTCCAAAGGTCATAAAATTGTTTTTCTGTAACATATAAAGAAGAATCCTCCATTTATCAGAATTATGAAAGTCATTCTAATAAATGGGGGATCTTTTTATATAACGAGAAAATTATAAAAATATTATGATTATTTTTAATAATCCATACCACATGCATATGCCTTTTCAATCAGCGCACGGTCATTGACAACTGCATCATAGAAGCGGAATCCGCCGGAGAAGTTGTATGTTTCATATCCATTTCCTTCCAGAATACGACTGGCAATATAACTTCGCAGCCCACTCTGGCATATCAGGTAAACAGGCTTTCCCTTCTCAATTTCATTGATACGTTCCCTTAGTTCATCTACAGGAATGTTTTTGAATCCATCCATATGCCCCCTGTTAAATTCACCTACAGTTCTCACATCCAGCAACACAACACTTTTATCTCTAGAAATCTTATCCATATCTTCCAGATGCCATTGTTTTAAGGTACCTTTTGCTATATTGTCTATCATGAATCCTGCCATATTTACAGGATCCTTGGCAGAGGAATAAGGCGGTGCATATGCGAGATCCAAATCCTTCAGCTGGGTTGCCTTCAGCCCTGCATGGATTGCTGTTGCCAGCACATCAATACGTTTATCAACTCCTTCATATCCAATAATCTGAGCACCAAGCAAACGATAGGTCTCTTTTTCAAAAACCACCTTCATGGTCATCACTTTTCCACCAGGATAGTAACCGGCATGACTCATAGGAGAAAGAATTACTGTATCTACCTCTAATCCTGACTTTTTGGCATTGGTTTCATTGATACCTGTAGTGGCTGCTGTCATATCAAACACTTTTATAACGGAGCTTCCCTGACTGCCAAGGTAACGACTATCACCGCCACAAATATTATCAGCGATGATTCTGCCCTGTTTATTGGCTGGTCCTGCCAAAGAAATCAGCGCATCATTACCCGTAACATAATGTTTTACCTGAACTGCATCACCTGCAGCATAAATATCCGGTACAGAGGTTTCCATTCTGTCATTCACTACAATACTTTCCTTGATGCCAAGTTCCAGACCGGCTTCTTTTGCTAATACTGTGTCTGGTGTGACTCCGATTGCCAGAACTACCATATCAGCCTGAAGGGATGGATTATCTTTCAACAGGACCTCCACTCCGTTGTCTTTTTCTTTAAATCCTTCTACTGTATAGCCCAGTACCAGTTTTATCCCATGCTTTCTCATTTCATTATGGATCATGGATGCCATATCCGGGTCAAAAGGGTTCATCAGCTGCTTAGGCCGCTGGACAATCGTAACATCCATGCCAAGCTCCCTCAAATTTTCTGCCAGTTCCAGACCAATAAAACCGCCACCTGCCAATACAGCCGATTTTGGATGATTCTTATTTATATATTCCTTTATCCGAAAAGTGTCTTCTACAGTACGAAGTGTAAAAAGTTTATCAATACCTACTCCGGGAAGTCTCGGCTGTGTTGGCTTTGCACCTGGAGAGAGGATCAGCTTATCATATTTTTCTTCAAATATCTCACCATTCTCTAAATTTTTCACTGAAACCGTTTTACGTTCCGGATGTATGGAGATAACTTCATGATGAATTTTCATGTTAATACGGAAGCGTTTAAAAAAACTCTCTGGTGTCTGTAGTGTAAGTTCTTCCGGGTCTGTGATCACGTCTCCAATATAATATGGAAGTCCACAATTCGCATAGGATATGTATCCGGATCTTTCAAACACAGTAATTTCAGCATGCTCATTCAGTCTGCGTATTCTTGCTGCGGCTGTAGCTCCTCCGGCTACACCTCCTACAATTATTACCTTCATCTTATTTTTCCACCTTTCCTGAGTAAGCTGCAATGCCACCGATATTATTTACTTTAGAATATCCCATTCGTTGCAGTATCCCAGTTGCCTGGCGGCTTCGTGAACCGGAATAACAGTATACAAACAGTGGGATATCCTTATTCTTCGCTACAGAAGCAATATTGTCAAGTTGCTGCAACGGCACATTTTTACTTTCTGGTATATGTCCTTCCTGATATTCCTGCGGTGTACGTACATCCAGCAGAACTGCATCATCAGTCCTTTTATATTCTTCTATGCCTTGATTAATATTCGACTGTTTAAAGAGATCAAAAAATCCCATTAGCACACCTCCCTAAAGCATTTCTAAAATCGCATTCTTAGGTCTCGCCCCTGAAACCTGCTGTACAATCTTCCCATTCTTCATAACCACTAAAGTCGGAATGCTCATAATACTGAACTTATTTGCCAGTTCAGGCTCTTCATCTACATTAATCTTTCCAACTTTAATATCTCTACGCTCACTTGCAATCTCCTCTACAATAGGTACTACCATGCGGCAAGGTGCACACCAAGATGCCCAAAAATCTAAAAGAACGGGTTTATCGGAATTCAGTACTTCGTTCTGAAAATTATTTTTATTGATATTAATAGCAGACATTTTACAGTCCTCCTTATCTTTTTCTTTTTGTAGATTTATTATAGTCTTAATTTCATTTATTTTCCGTGATTACATCACCATACCTCATTAACTTAACTTCTTGCCATACCATCTACACTTAATATAACACCTGTAATGTAACTCGCCTCATCTGAAGCAAGAAACACAAACGCATTGGCAATATCTTCTGGCTGTCCAAGACGACGCAATGGAATTCTTTCAATCATAGGTTCGATAACTTCCTTTGGCACGGCCTTCATCATATCAGTTTCTGTAATCCCAGGTGCAACCGCATTAACACGAATACCTTTAGGTCCTAGTTCTCTTGCTAATGATACAGTCAATCCGTTTACTGCAAACTTCGATGCCGGATAAGCAAACCCACTTGGCTGTCCCGAAATACTCACCATGGAAGAAGTTGAGAGAATGACCCCCTTGCCTCTTGCCACCATACATTCTGCTGCTACACGAGTAGTATTAAATACTCCTTTTACATTTAGATCCATGACTTTATCAAAAGTCTCCTCTGTATAATCCATAAATGAGGTGTTTTCTGAAATCCCTGCATTATTTACCAGTATGTCGACACATCCATATTTTTCAGTTGCCTCTTTAAAAGCCTTTCTGACAGACTCCATGCTTGCCAGATTTGGACTAATTCCAGCAACTATTGCATTGGGATATTTTTCTTTTAATTTATCTACAGCAACATCTGCCGATTCCTGTGAACTTGCTGCTAACACAACTGAAGCACCTTCCTTCAAGAATTTATCAGCTGTAGCAAATCCTATACCACGGCTTCCACCCGTAATGATTGCAACTTTATCTTTTAATCTCATTTAGACTACCTCCTTACTTTGTTTGTAGTTACATTATAAGCAAAAGGTAAATCATTTTCTGTGATATCATCACAAACGATCGCAATAAAAAACCCTGTTGCTCACACGCACCAGGGTTTTTGTTTATCTATCCGTATTTAAATAATCAGAATTTTATTCAACTTCTGAAAACTGATCTTTTCCAACATTACATAATGGGCATTCAAAATCTTCTGGAACGTCCTCCCACTTTGTTCCTGGTGCAATACCACCTTCAGGATAACCTTCCTCTTCATCATATTCCCATCCGCAAACGTCACATACATCGATTATATTTAAGAAGATTCATCTACTCTGAGCTGAGCGCTAATTATATTTCTTACATAACTGTTTATTCTTATACATATAAGCATCTGCATCATCCAATAACATCTGCATTGTACACGCCATATCATCGGAGGATAATGCCCATCCGCATGCATAGTCGATTGGTAATTGATTTTCACAACTATTTAATCTCTCTTTTTCTCTTGACAATGATTTTAATATCTCCTTAATTTCCGCCTCGCTCGTATGATAAATAACTGCTATAAACTCATCTCCGCCATATCTTCCAACAAAATCCTTTTCTGGAATGACACTGCACAAAAGCTTTGCGAAATTCAATATCAACTGATCTCCTGCGGAATGTCCCATTGTATCATTTACAGTTTTTAGATTATTTAAATCAAACATTATGCATGCTGTAGAATCTGTAATTATATCTTTTTTATTAAGTAGCTCATTACAGGCATTTTTATTTGGCAGTCCAGTATGGGCATCTACGAATGCTTTTTGTTCCAGCAGTCTGTTTTGCATTGCCATCTGCATTGCCTTTAGAGTCTGCATAATAACCAATATCACCAGACTCAACATATCAAGTGCCGACAAAAGCTCTATGGTACG
Source organism: Blautia aquisgranensis (assembly GCF_040096615.1). Taxonomy (NCBI): domain Bacteria; kingdom Bacillati; phylum Bacillota; class Clostridia; order Lachnospirales; family Lachnospiraceae; genus Blautia; species Blautia aquisgranensis. Next base: position 75,592 of record NZ_JBBMEJ010000014.1, on the reverse strand, counting down.
AATCTTTACAGCGATTTTTTCTGAATAACTTTCTGCGGCAGAGACAGTTTCATCTGCCATCGTAAAATATATTTCACTCATATTAACAATGTCTGTATTTTCGTATCCCTTGTTTCTTACTGCTTCAATTTCTGTTTTCAATTTATCCCAGTAATCACTCTGGATTTGCAATTTTTCCTGATACTCTTCGTCATTGAGTTTTACCAGGTCATAATGTCCATCCTGATATCTCAATCCAAGAAGAATATCATCCAAATATTTAATTAATTCGTCATTTTGGTTTCCTGTAATTTCTAATTTTATTTCGCGCTGCGTAGCTCCACGTACCAGACCAGCATAATTTATTACGCGTGCTGTTCCCTGCAGCCTACTAATCTGAATCATCATAAAAATAATAAGAACTACCAATATCAATATAAGGAAACTCTGTATAATACCTATTAAATTTTTACTTTTCTTGTTTGTCTTCATTTCATAATTTATCTCTAACCTTAAATAATATTCATTTCAATAACTATGCTATTCATTTACTTTCTCTATATTTTGGACAAATACCTTTAAATATAATATCATAATTTGTTATGGTAATGATTTTTTAAGAAAAATCGAATTACTTTATTAAAAAAATACCCATAACAAGTATCTTTTTAACAAGATGTTATCTCTGTTTTCCGTTCAAAAACATATTCTGCATCTGATGATAAATCAGAGCGGAATGAATAGCCTAGTCTATCAAATTTCTTAATATCCTCAGGATTTTCAATTCTGTTTTCAGCCATGAACCTAACCATTTCACCACGGGCCATCTTAGCATATGTACCTTTTGTCACCAGTTTATCTCCTGATAACTCACAAAATGTAATCGTAATGTATCTATCCTGTCGTGTCAGATATTTTTCTATGCACTTAGAGTATTCTTTCGATGCCAGATTGATTATAATCCTGCTGTTATCAATCACTGAGCGGTATAATAAATCTCCCCAGTACTCATACAGATTTTTTGTTTCTCCTATTCCAACCTTCGCCTGCATTTCCAAACGATAAGGCGTCACACCATCCCTTGGTTTTAACACACCATAAAATGCAGATATTATTCTCAAATGATTTTGTACATACTCGAACTGACTGTCCTCAAACACAGATGGAGCCATATATTGAAAAGCAATTCCTTCATATGATAAGACAGCTGGGGTAAGTAAATGATAAAGATCCATGTTTTCCAATCTATTGAAGTTCTGTTCTGTAATTTTGTCATTACATTTCCAGACAGTCTTCAGTTCTTCTTTTGACTTACTTTTCAACCAACTTTGTATCTCTGTCGTCTTTTCAATAAATTCAGGCAATCCATCCGGCGCTATGCTGTCAGTATCTGTAATCATCTTTTTAGCAGGGGATAATATTATCTTCATTAATCTAATTCCTTGAGCATATTTTCAGGATCATTTGCAGCCTTGACTTTATCATTTGCCTTTATAATAATCCCCTGTTCATCAATAAGATATGTGGTTCTTACTACTCCCATAGAGACTTTGCCATAATTTTTCTTTTCTTTCCATACATCATACGCTTCAATAACTTTCCGCTCTGGATCTGCTAAAAGTGTAAATGCCAATCCATATTTTTCCTCAAATCTCTTATGAGAGGATACAGAATCCTTACTGACTCCAAGAATAACTGCTCCTTTTTCGGTAAACTGAGGGTATCGCTCAGAAAACCCACATGCCTGTTTCGTGCATCCCGCTGTATTATCCTTGGGATAGAAATATAAAATCACTTTTTTTCCTGTATAATCCGATAATCTATGTATTTTCCCATTTTGATCTGGCAACTCAAAATCCGGTGCCTTAACCCCTACTTCCAACATTATTTATCCCTCCCTTTCTGTATCTTTCTCTTTATTCGCCTTTTTCTTCCTATTCCCGGTAATCATTTTATGACCTGTATATATCGCCATTACCATACATAACATAGAACTTAAAGCAAAGTATTTGTGACTTGATTTTTGCTTTTTATATCCAGTGTAAAAAGTCCCAAGCATTGTGATCAATGCTCCTACTGACCAATATTTATGTGCTTTCATGTAATTCCTCCATTTTTTCAGTGTATTCAATTCTAATTATACGCTACCATATTCCTATGTCAATTTGATAATAGAGCATTCCTATAAAATTTTTCAAAATATCATTGTCAAAACTATGTATTGTTATCCTTTAATTTTTCTTTGAAATAATTGACAAAAAGCTTGCTTTCAGGAGATTACTATTTAATCTCTTTTCCATCTATACATAGTTGAAATTTATCAGGATTATTGACAACATCATAGTCCTTTCCGTATTCTACAGGTCTATATTCGGCTGTCATTACCGATTCCCCGTCTTCAATATCCTCTTTCCATAAATAGATGTTCATATCAATGCTCGTCGCATATCCTCTGTCTGTGGAGAATTTTGTCGAATGAAAAGAGACTTTACAACTTAAAATTGGATAAAAAGGACAAAAAAAGAAGAGCTGCTTGCTCTTCCCATATAGTAGTAGTAAAATAATATGTCATGCCAGCGCAATATATTACCTAGAATATCGCTATAACAGGAAAGGGACTGCATTGTGACAGCCCCTAGTTTACTTCATCATGTTGTCTACATTCTGAGTGAACTCATTCCCTGGTTTATTTTAGCATCGATCTGGATTTTGTTTCATAAAGATAAATTTTGCCACAGAGCGGTCGTATGTTTTAATGTGTCCAAACAGCCAGTCGATTACATTTTTCTGTACAAGTTCACTGAACTGATCTGTTGGTCCTTCATACTCCTGAAGGTATTCATACAGTTCCTGAATTGTCTTTTTAAACTCTTCATGTTTTTCATAATGTTTTTCACGCTCTGGATAACCGGATTTTTCCTGAAGCTTTTCCTCTTCTTTGAAATGAAAGTCAGTATATTCATCCAGATAATCCAGCATTTTGATTGCTTTTACTTTGCTGTCGCCATTTTGACAGGCAGTTACAAAGTTCTGGATACGGTCGATCAATTCTTTATGCTGGGTATCAATTGTTTCATTTCCTGTTACTAAATTGTCATCAAAGGTAATGTTTAAATCGTAAGTCATAATTTGACCTCCATTTCTTTTATATGTTCTCTTAGGCTCTTTTAATGTCTGGCAGTTTCGTACCTGCATTTTCTGCTTAGTCTTCTACAGGAACGAAAACATCTTTTCCTAATCCACAGATTGGGCATGTCCAGTCATCTGGAATATCCTCAAATGCAGTTTCTGGATCGATACCAGCGTCTGGATCTCCTACTGCCGGATCATAAATATATCCACATGGTTCACATTCATATTTTATCATAGTCATTTTCCCTTTTAAATGTCGATTTATTTTTGTTACCAAGTTCCTAGCAATTTTTCTAACACTTTGTTTCTTGTATATCTGTATTATACATGATAATTATTCTCTTGTCAATAATAGTAATTATTATTATTTTTGTACTTAGCATAAACTGATATTTGAATTGCACATTTACATATTGTATATATCATGGGAATAGTTGAATAAAAAAATGAACTATATTCATTAAAGACAGAGTTGCTGGAAATTATTTCTCTCCAACAACTTTCTTCGTCTTTAAGTACTTGAAACACAATACTGTCCAATCAGATTCATCCAACTGTTATATTTATTCTTTTCACACACCTTTCGGCAAATTTCATTTTCCATCAATACACAGAACATCTTATCATAATCAAATGCCCAAACAGCACCATTCACATGGTTTTCCACTGCTTTCTGATCTATGTTCTTTAAACGTGTGGCCATTTTTTCAATTTCTCCATTTCTCAAGTTACCGATATTTTTGCAGATAAACCGAAAGAAATTCAACGTTGCATATTCGTCATGCCAATGGAACTCTTCTGGATTGTTTATAATTTTACTGACTCGCTGCTGTTCTTTGATTATCTGATCAGCTACACCTTTCATCGAATCTTCGTATCTCATATTACTCACCTACTCTTCCTCAACGCCCAGTGACGGTTTAAATCTTTTATCCTTTGCCTGCGGTACCACGATCTCATAAAAATAAAATCCTAAATATCCAAGTGCCTGCTTCTTCATTTTATAAAAAGAAGTCCTGCCTATTCCTAGCTCCTGCTGTACTTCCACATCTGTCTTACATAAATTAAAAGGTAAATATGTTCAAACATAAGGCCTCGGAATCTTAATGATTTCTGGGGTTTTCTATTATTGGGATAAGACTATTTATAGCAATTTAAACCGAATTATGATAACATAAGGCAAAGATAAATCGGAATTTATAAAGGAGAATATTGATGAAACTATTTTTATGTTCGCATTTTTCAAGTGTAGGAAGTCTGATAAAGGAAGAAATTGAAAATAAGAAAGTCGCATTTATTCCAACAGCTTCGCTGCGTGAAGGCTACACCGGTTATGTCGGCTCGGCTCGAAAATTATTCAAAAAGTTGGGAGCAATCGTAACTGAAATTGATATTTCAACGGAGGCTTATTCAACGATACAGTCTGTTTTTGAAGATGCAGATGTGATATATTTTACCGGCGGAAATTCTTTTTTTCTTATGGACCGGCTCCGTAAAACGGGAACTGATGGGCTGCTGAAAAAGGAATTGGCAAATGGAAAATTGATGATCGGCGAGTCGGCAGGTGCGATTATATGCGCTCCAAGCATCCAATATATCGAGCAAATGGATGAAAAGCCGGAGGACTACTCACAAGAAGATGATGCAGGGCTTGATTTGATTGATTTCTATGTTCTTCCGCATTATCTTACAGCACCATTTAAGAAAGTTACCGAGAAAATAATGACTGAGTTTTCGGATTTGAATCTATGCCCAATTAACAACCGTCAGGGAATTGTAATTGATGGTGAAGGTTCAAAGGTTATTTGCAAAGACTAATTTGAAAATTCGCGTTTGTGGAGCGAAGCAGAACAATGAAAGCCCCAGTGGGGCTTTTAAGCGACAGAACGGTCTTGCGTAGCAAGATGGAGGGGCTTTGCCCCGACAAGTTCCAGTTTGTCTGGTTGTCCTTTGAGAGGGGAGAAATCCTCTTCTCAAAGGGCTTTTTCTATTTATACGGATATTCGCAAACTACAAGACAATCCGAAGAATTATCCGTGATTGCAATGATGAGCAGTTTTTGCACAGTGATGAACCTGATGTGTTACTTCCTCATTTTAGCTGCCACTCGCTTAGACATACATTTACAACAAGAATGTGTGAAGCTGGAGTAAATATAAAGGTCATTCAAGACGCACTCGGACATTCAGATATTTCAACTGCACTGAACATCTATGCTGATGTTACAAAAGAAATGAAAGCGGAAGAGTTCAAAGGATTGGATAGCTACTTCAAAGTATAATATTGGACTTCACATACAGAAAGAGAACATACAGAGTGTTGTGTGTTCTTTTTTTCGTTGGATAAAAAGAGAAATGCTTGAATGGGATATCTTTATGTATCTTTAAACGCCCAAATTAGAAATATTACTCTTCTTCACTCTTCTTCAACTTCGAATAATAACTATCCGCAGTATAAAGCGCCGCCACCGGATTATGCCCCAATACACGGTCTTTCGTCACTGCTGTCGTAGTCAGTGCCTCGGAATATTTGTAAAACAGACTGTCATGCCCCACACAAAGTCCGACCACAACATTCAGGTCCGTCTTCGCCTTGTTCAGAAGCTTTGCCTGCAGGATCGGATTACACATATTCACACCGACACCTTCGCAGCATTCCGGGATGCCGACCAATGTCTTCTTCTGTGTTCCGGCTTTACAGCCGACACCATACACCTCAAAGCCATGTCTGCGCAGGATATCTGCCAGGATACGGCTTTCTTTCAACAATCCGACACAGGTTGCGATCCCGATCTTTTTCGCATTAATCTTCTTTGCAAAATCCATGATTTCTTCGACACGGGTATGTTTGCAGTAATTCTCATACTCTACTTCAGCTGCAGCGATTGTTACTTTGCGGTTCTCGTCTTCATTGTAGCATTCCATAGCTTCATTTAGAACTTCTTCATCCATGTGTGTTGTCAGACAGAAATCCGGATAGGTTTTATCCATTTTGTTGCAGTTTTTTACTGCGCAGTCGATACAGGACATGTCTTCTTTTTTCATTTTTTCATTCTCCTTTTGTATACCTTGGTATCTACAGAGGCCTGCCACTGGCAGATTCTCTAGATTAAGCTTTACTTTGTAAAATATCCGCTATTTACTTCATAATAACAAATACTTATACTACAGACAATGGTTTTCCGTTTTTATTTTCTTATTTTTTGTAGTTCTTTTCTATGAGAAACGTTCCCCGATTCAGGATTGATTTGTCATGAATTGTCGATTCTGATTTTTGAAAAATTATTGAAAATTATCTTTTTAAACTTGAAGATATATAACAGTCTCTCTGATAGACCATCATCTTTGGATTTATACTATCATGTATAGGTTATTTCGTCAATCAAAACATTTATCCACTTCCCTCATTTCAATCCCAGCTCTTTCAATACCTCAGCCGAATACCAGCTACATGGAAGCCAATAAACCATGCAACAGCGGTTCTTTTATTCGCCAGTATATGCAATTTCTATCTCATAGCCGCCGTTCTCATAGTAGGCGTGGGAAAAATAGTATCTTATTGTTATTTCTGAAATATAAAATTTGAATCATAAAACTTCTTTCCCTCTCAAATCCATTTTTACCAAACCAACTACTAACAATCCAATAAAAATTGCCGTGTCCACAAATAACAGTACAACAACACTTTTTACCACTCCGAAAGTAAAAAGTATGGAGAAGATTTCCACTGACAACACAATAAAACACATATAATTTGTCAAATACTCTGTTATAATTTCTCCATAATAATTGTTCATCTGCAATTTCGCATGGGAATTTGCTCATAAATATTGTGGTAAAGTCTGGTATGTCTGTGGAATGGTTATGTTGCCGATAACAGTAATATTCATGCTTTTAGTGATTGGAAAAAATGAAGATTGTGTTGGGAGTATAGGAGGAATTATCTGTGGTATTCAACTTATTCCTTTAATTGGGTCTATTCTCCCAACAGAAATAGCATTAAAAAAGAATTTTGATAAGAATGGAACAAGACGATAAATTCAAGTTTGCATATTTCTAAAAAAGATGTATGATATAAAAAAAGCTCAGGAGGTTCAAATGAAATCACATAAATACTGGTCTATCGGTGCGCTGGTTTCCATGATCGGAACTTGCTACACCGGCTATAAGAATATGAAATCAGCACATAAATATTGTGCATTCAGTTCACTGATCTGCATGGCTATGGCCATTTACTCTGGTCATAAAATGATTTCTGGCAAATCCAGAAAAAAGAAAGAAACTGCAGCTGAAGAATCTGCGGAATAATAAGAGGAATAGGGGAGTATTCCATTATATATAAGCCTGATGGAAAGGGGAGATTCCATCAGGCTCTTTCAAATCTACTCTTCCGTTTCTGGAAAAGATGGCTTATATCGTTTGTTTGCAGACTGTGGTACTACGATTTCAAAAAAAACATGTACATCAGAGTTTTATATATTACTTATGATATTGTGCCGGCTTTGTCGCTTTGTATCAGCCGAATGAATACAAGAAAAGGAGCTGTCGGGAAATAGACAGCTCCTTCAAAGAAAATCTGCAGGATACCTTTCTTCTTTCCTTCTGTAAGTTCATTCCACCCACACTTTTCTCTGGATCTTTTCACCTGTTCACTTGTAAGTCCAGATTTCTTGCCATTCACCCTTTCAAGAACCTCTTCTACCGTCTGCTGATAAATTTCCTTCATCACTTCCGCCTCATCGTTTCTAAGTATTTACTACCTGAATTTCTTATGCAATGAAAGACCTCTTTGAAAAAAATATAAAAAAAAGACCTTCATTGCATAATAAAAAATGCAATAAAAGTCTCACCATTTCCTTATGATACCGGATGCTTCCACCGTACTGACAACATCACAAACGCAATTTGTTAAGCGCAGGTTACTCCCCTTTATTGGATCAAATCATATACCCAAAGTAACATGATTGTCAAGATACTTTATCATTACTTTTTCATTTTATGTTATACTTTTTACATCGTTAACACTATTAAAATAAATTCTCCGGAGGTGAATCAAATGGATCATACGAATAATTCCTGTTGTTGTGGTGAAGCGGAACATTTTTCCGGATGTCTGATTTGTGGTGCTCCTATTACGTATCGTGCTGAAAGCTCTATTCAGACGTGTAGTATCTGCCATAAAGAGCAATTAACCAATGCGGTCTGTGAAAATAGTCACTTTATCTGTGATGCCTGTCACAGCTATGGCACATATGCTCCGGTAATCGCAGCGCTCAGAGACAGTACCGAAAAAGATGCTTTGCTTCTTCTGGAAAAAATTATGGATCTTCCATCTGTACATATGCATGGACCAGAGCATCATGCAATTGTTCCGTGCGTTCTTCTGACAGCGTTTCGCAATAATGGAGAACATATGAATTACGATGCTGCACTATCTGAGATCTGTAAAAGAGCGAAGCAGGTTCCGGGCGGTACCTGTGGTTACTGGGGTGTCTGTGGAGCTGCTGCCGGAGCCGGTATTTTCATGTCCGTTATGACTGGATCCAGTCCACTTCACAAAGATGCATGGCCGTTTCCTCAAAAACTTGTTTCCATTATTTTATCCAGACTGGCAGATGTTGGTGGACCTCGCTGCTGCAAGCGTACCAGCAGAATTGCCATTGAAGAAGCTGTTCATTTTTACAGTCAGTTTTGTTCTGTAAACATTCCGTCATCTTTTATAACGTGTAAATACTGCGAAGATAATCGCGAATGCATCCAGGAAGATTGTCCATACTATCCTGAATAACAGGCAAGGCAGTGATTCCATGATACCACGAAATCACTGCCTTGTAACTCGTTTGCCAGGATACAGCGCCCCATCTTCCCACTTTGCTTTTTTGCAGTTCCATGAACGAATATCCTTCTCTTCCAAAACACTCCTGATTCGTTCTTCTCCATTGTCCGATGTAAAAAGCGCTGTAATTTCCTTTTTTCCATCTACAATTTTCACACAATAATCTACCAGTTCCGGAATCTCAAACAGCAATTCATCCATCTCTCTGATACTTCCCAATGGATCCATCCGCTTTACAAAGTCCAGGCGTTTTATTTCACTTCCACAGAGGCATCTTCCTGGAATGATCCTTGTCCAGTCACCGGTTCGATATCGAATCAACGGCTGTGCTTCCATTCCAATGGTTGTAATCACCAGTTCTCCCCATTTACCGTCCGGCAGCACATTTCCGTTCTCATCTATAATCTCTGTAATACAATGGTTTTCCCGCATATGCATGCCCTCATGCACCGTGCAGCAAATGGCACCTCCAAGCCCCATCTCTCTGGAACCATAGTGCGGCCAAAGTCGTGTTTGCAGAATTTCTTCGATTGCTTTCATGACAGTTTTCGGACAGGCATCTCCGGATACCAGTGCTCTTTTTATACTGCCTTTTCCGCACATTCGAAGCATGGACAGCAATGCCGTCGGCATTCCCACATACGTATCCGGCTGCTCCTCTTCCAGAATCCTGTTCAGTTCGCCATAAGTTCTTCCTGTCCCGGTTGAAAGAGGTTTTGCTCCCAGACGTCTGATTGCCTCCGCGATCAGTTCTCCTAATCCAAAAGGACCTGAAAATGGCATAGCTACCATCGTTATACTTCCAGGATAAATAAATTCACCCAGACCTGCCATAAAAAGTTCTATGGTGTGTTCACAGTCTCCCTCTGTATAGAATACACGTTTACCGGCACCGGTAGTTCCGCTTGTCTGTTCTGATATCACTTTCTGTACTTCCCCCTGGGAGCAAAGCAGCATCCTGCCTCCATCTCGTGCCAGATCTGTTTCTGTCGTAAAAGGAAGGCTTCTCAAATCTATCAGGCTTTCCAGTCTTTCCGGCAAATCTCGGTAAAAACCCTCTCGTTCTTTCTCTCTCTTCAGTACAATATTTAATTTCTCCAGCTGTATTCTGTGTATTTCATCTCTTGTAATCTCTGTAATGCCTTCCTGCTTACAGATCATTGCATCTATATTCGATCGTTTCACTTTCTGTATAAATATATTCCTTTCGAATTCGTCAGATTATATGCACAAAATGGCACCATTCCATAATCAGAATCCACCTCGCAGATATAACATCTTTTCAGACGTTCAAGATCCAGATTCCATGCATCCTGAAAAATCATCCCTGATACTGCAAAAGTTTCATTATGAACCCGGATCAGGAATTCATCCAGCGCATCTGTCTGTGTCATTTCATCATCACTAAATTTTTTTGTGCTATAGCTCCACTGATTTTCCACATACTGTCTGGAATCATCGCTGGTAGTACAACAACATCCTCTGTCTGATTTCTTTTCCAGGAGTTTCAGTTCCCTCTCACCTTTTTTCAGATAACTTGCATGAAAAGAACAATATGGATTCTCTGCTCCACCACCGGCGAAATCCTTGCTTTTCATAAGCCCGTCAGTCTGTTCCTCGATCAGCTTCAACATCTTTGGTATGGTAATCGGAGCTTGTGGACGCTGCTGAGAACATCTGCCAAAATAGCTGATCGGCTGGAAATGTACTCCTCTTACAAATGGCATATGATCCATCGCAAACTTCAGAATATCTCCAACCTGCATGTCATTTACTCCTGGCGCAATGACAGGTACCAGGGCAATTCCCAGTTCCGCTTCCGAACAGTTTAACACAGCCTTTTCTTTCAGTTCTATCATAGAGCGTCCGCGCAATGTCTGATACACATCATCTGTGACACCGTCAAACTGAAGAAATACTGTATTCAGTCCTGCTTTTTTTAGTTTTCTGGCATATCCTGCTTCCTGCGCAAGACGGATTCCATTGGTATTCAATTGAAAAAATGTAAACCCTTTTTCTCTACCCATATGTATGATCTCCGGAAGATCCTCCCGCATGGTTGGTTCTCCACCTGAGAGCTGAATATTGAATGGTCCTCCATGATCCATCAGAAAATCATATTGCTTTTCTATTTCATCAATTGAAAGATCACCGTTTTCCAGACATTCTCCTGCCGAAGCAAAGCAGACCGGGCAGTGCATATTGCAGCGCTTTGTCACTTCCAGTACCATACAACAGCCTTTTCGTTCGTGCTCCTCACAGAGTCCACAATTATCCGGGCAGGATTTCTCTTTGATTTTGGGATTTACCGGAGTCTCCGCAGACAGGTTTTCTCTTCCCCAGGAAAGATACTCTGCTGCCGTTCCTTCCCAGATCAGTGTCTGAAACTTTCCGTGGATATCACATTCTTTCACCAGATAAATGCCATCTTCACCGATACATTTTTTAGCCGTAAGTACTTTCATACATATCGGGCATACACTTTTTGTTTTACCCAGCGTAATCATAGTTCCAATATTCCCCGTTCTGTCAGTATTTCTATCACTTTCGTATAAGTATCTGCAATCAGCGCAGGACATTGCTCCATAATCACTCCCCAATCCAAATTAGAAGTGATATCCTTACAATAAAAAGCACCAAATTCTTCTTCCGTCTTCTTATGGAACCACTGATATAATTCCTGCACAGCCGGTTTCATCTGTATATCTTCTTTCTCCTGCGGAGCCAGATTGCCAAGGAACAAACCTATCGCACAGGCTCCTCCTGTCAGGCAGCCACAGGTATCTCCACAGTAACCGATCCCACCGCCAAGACCTCCCAGAGCCTTTACAAGCTGTGGATTTTCCTCACCTATGGCTTCCAGTGTCATAATCATAACCATTTGTGAGCAATGATAACCCATACTGCTAAGTTCTATGATTCTTTCATAAAGATCCATGTGCTACTCCTTTCTGCCAACCAACATGGTATAGCGCAGCTTCTTTCCTTTATATTCTTTCTGCAGAAGCTTATACTCTTCGCAACAGAACGAATCATTCCAGATTGCTTCCAGATAATATTCCCGCCAAAGTAACGTCTGATCCTCCTGTCGGAGAATGGTAAATCCTGTCTGTTCTGCCATTTCCAAAAGATTTCCAGTATCCAGATCTGACAGTAAAAGAAAACCTTCCTTTTTTAAAACGCGCCAACATTCAGATAGTGCATTTTTCTGATCTCTGCTGACAAAAAATGCACACTGGCTGATGCAAAGATCTATACTGTCTGATGAATACTGCAAATGCAGAAAATCGCCTGTTTCCACATCACTGCCCCGTGGGAAAAGATCCACACCATGTGCATCCAGCCCAAATGATTTCAGGATTCGTACCGTGTCTCCTTCTCCTGCTCCAAGATCCAGTGCTTTCATTTCTTTTTTCCATTCTATGTTCTCCAGAAGATGAAGCGTCTGCGCTTCCCCTCCCGGATGCCTGTTCATCTATTTATCCTCCAATGCACGCTCCACCGCGAGCACTTTTCCAAGTGCGAGTTCTTCCGGAACATACACAAACCCACACTTTGGACAGACAGGCATTTCCACAGGAAACCCATTTTCCAGATACATAAATTTTGCTTTTCCTTTTACAAGAGGAACCTTACATTTCATGCAGGTCAGCTTTCCTTCCGGATCAATCGTATAATATGTTCTTTCTACTGCCATTACTGTCCCACCCTTTTCATAATATTCATTCGATGACTGTATGCTCTGTGTACCAGATATCCGTCTTCTGTTTCCACAAACCGCACCCAGAATGTGACATTTCCCAGTCTGCTTCTTGTCACCAGTTCTTTTGTTTCTTCATCCAGGATTGCTTCCTGATTTTCTCTGTAATCTGATAACACACGTTCCACATCACTTTTCAGTATCATGCGCTCATCCATCATATGGATTGCCTCCTCTGTATAGGCAACAGTATAGTCTTTTTTCTCCATGATCGGTTCCTCATTCCAGATGTTTTTTAAAAGTGTTTGTTTCAATATGAGCCTGTTGTAGCGTTTCTCACTGATATCAGGCATGTTGCTGGCATTTGCCCCATACAGAAGTTCAAGTATATGTCGGGATTCTCTTCCCTCTCTGGCAAATCGGTCTCTGCATGCCATGCAGTATGTAATATATGGTGCATCGGAACGTTCCAGACACTTTTCTGTCATTTTCGCTGCCATATCTTTATTGGCATATGCCGTCAGACCTCCATATCCACAACATGGAGACAAATCTCTGGAATATTCTGTATCTTCAACGATACATCCCATATCCGACAAAAGTTGTCGTATCATATCTTGTGTCTGTGCATCCCCTCTGGCACCACAGGCATCATGTATGGCAACCGGTATCTCCAGTCCTTTCGCCTGCTGTGGAAGTCCGATTTCTCTCAAAATTTCCCAGATTCCTATAACATGTGCTCCAATACTTTCTTTTAGCTGCTTCATGCAGCTTGGACAGCCTGCAATGATGATCGGATCACCAAGCTTGGCCAGTTCCTGTTTCAGCTGCTCATTTACTTTTTCTGTCATTTCATAGCGGCCCGCCCATTCGCTGATTGCACCACAGCATCCCAGCATCAGAGCAACACCTCTATCTACCCGATTACTTAAATCTTCGTATGCCTGCATAACCACATCCGGCGCTATCGCCCCTGCCTGACAGCCCGGGAAAAATACATATCTGCAAGTTTCATATCCCGGCTGGGGTCTGCTTAAAAAAGCCTCTGAATTTGAAAATAACATGTCCATCAGTGCAAATTCATGTGGCGCCAGCGGCATCTTATCTGTGGATACCATATTTTCTCTTGCTGACTTACACACCTGACTCATATCAAATCCATTCGGACAGATCACCGTACACTGTCCACAGAGGGCACAGGCATTCATCGGTTTGTTCATCGGATGATCTCCCATGATAATCTGAGTATTATTATAGATCTCACGGGCTAATAAACCCGGATGTTTTTGATATTCACTTAAATACACACAGCCTTTCATGCATTCGTCACAATGACACTGAATACATCGTTTTGCTTCTTCTACAGCTTCTTCTTTTGAATACCCATCCTGACCACAGAAAATCTTATTCGATCCATGGATTCCTTCCATGTTCGTATAAAGCTTGGTAGTCACTGCTCCTTCACTGCCTCTGTTGCTGTGCGGCGATAAATTCTGTACCAGAAGATCCACTGTCAAAGCTGCCCGCTTTGCGGCAAAAGCCGCATCCATCACAGATTCCGCAGGTCCGCTGACAATCTTTGCCTGTTCTCTTAACATAATCTCGACATCTGCTGCTTCTTCCGGAGCTAACATTTTTGCCACTTCTTCTGATGCGCATACCACATCTGCCAGTTCCATTTTTTCTCTGATAAACGAAAGATTCAAACTGCATCCAAATTCAAAAGAAAGATCCATAGATTTCAGACGTTTCGCTTCATTGCTGCGGTCTGATTCCAAAAGATGTCCGGCTGCCGCTGCAATATAGCTTTCATAATCTTCTTCCTTACAATAAATCGTCGTAGGATACATTTTCTTTTCCAGTTCCCCCGCAAGAAACAGTGGAAATAATCCAGAACCAAAGATTGCTGCCTTTTTCTTCTTTCTCATGCGGAATACACTGCTTCTTCTTCCCGGTTCTCCATACCGGACAATCGCACGTTCTACTTCTCGTATGGAGACACCATCACCAAGTTCACAAAGCTTGCAATTATCTTCGCAAGGTGCCGTACATCCATCACAGAGAATCATTGGAAATGGTGTAATTTTCTCATAAATTGCCAACGCTTTCTTAAAATTTCCTTTTGCAGCATAATACAGCATCTCTTTTGTATCCATTTTGAAAGGACAGGCTGCAACACAGTAGGCCGGCTGTTCATGGACGCAGAGACTGATCATATGATCCATCTCTTCTTTTGACATTCGATTTACATGATAAACGTGAGTAGAACCTCTCTCCTGTATGTATGTCATAACCTGATACTCCTTTCGTCTGTAAAGGGGAGGCAGTTTCCCGTCTCCCCTGATTATATCACAGTTGGCAGCTTTTACTCCAACCACATTATGAATTAAGCTTATTTCTCAAGTTCTTTTAATGCTGCAAGAACCCTTTCCGGACGGGCAGGGATACGTGTAATACGTGCACCTGTCGCATTAAAGATTGCATTCAGGATTGCAGGATGTGGAGCATCCAGTGGAGCCTCACCACAACCAGCCGCACCGTAAGGACCACTTGGACGATATGTTTCATTGAAGTGAAGTTCAATATCATCCGGAGCATCCTTTGGATATGGAATACCACAATTCTTCAAAGTGGTGTCATGGTTCAAATCTTCAAAGTCTTCCGAAAGAGCAAGACCGATACCCTGTACAAGACCACCATAGAAATTACCTTCTACAAGAAGTCTGTTCATGATCGTACCTACGTCAGCTACGCAAGTAAATTTCTCAACGGTAACTTTACCTGTTTCTGTATTAACAGCAACTTCCGGCAGGAAGATAGTATACATATAAGTTGCAAATGGATCGCCCTGTGCGGTATCCTGATCGATCGGATGATCTGCACAGAATGTAGTTACCCAGTTACCTTCATATTTTGTTGCAAGCCCTTCTGCTACCATCTCATCATAAGTACGGAATGTTCCGTCTTCTTTCTTCATTGCTGCTACAAGATTTTCTGCAGCCAGACGACATGCATTACCTGACATAACCTGTGAGCGTGATCCTCCTGCAGGTCCTGCATTCGGACATGTCTTCGTATCATTCATAACCAGTTTAATCTGTTCCGGTCTGATTCCTGCCTGACGCAGTGTTTCATGAGATGATACAAGAACACCCATATCAGCCCCCTGTCCATGATCTTCCCATGCAGCATACATCGTAACGGTTCCATCCGGATTTAATTCTGCAAATGCATTTGATGTATCAACACCATCAAGACCACAACCGTATACTCCAAGAGATACACCGATACCATATTTCATCTTTCCGTCAGAAGCTGCATTCTTTTCGGCAACACGTTTTTTCGCCGCTTCATACAATGGACGTGCTTTCTTAAACAAATCTTCCTCACAATATACCTCCGGTGGATAACCTGTCGGGATGGTAGTGCCCTCTGATTCTTTATAGCAGTTCATTTCACGGATATCAAACGGATCGATTCCCATCTTAGCTGCCAGCACGTCAATCGCAATCTCAGATCCCATATAAGACTGTGGTGAACCATAAGCACGGAATGCGGAGCCCCATGCATGGTTTGTAAATACGGTTGTTGATTTATTACGAATAGAATTAATTCCATAACCTGCGCCTGTAAACTGAGAAAGTCTCAAGGTAAGCAGATCGCCAAATTCTGAATATGGACCGTGATCTACATAGTTGTTACCCCAAAGTGCTAAGAGTTTACCATTTTCATCTGCTGCAAGCTTAATATTCATAAATGCAGGAGATCTCTTTCCTGTATAAGTAATGTTCTGGAACTGATTAAATACCAGCGATACCGGACGTTCCAGAATCTTAACAGCTGCACCAATCAGAGCCTCATTTGTCGGTGAGAACTTGTAACCAAATGTTCCGCCTGCATGGTTCTGAACAAGTCTTAAGTTTTCCATTGGTACACCGATACCATCTGCGATCATAGGCATATGAAGATGTATACCGATAGATTTGGAATGCACTGTTATCATACCGTCTTCATCAATATATCCATAACCACAGTCCGGCTCAAGGTGAAGATGAGGCTGGCGTGAACAGTAGGACTCGATCTCAACCTGCTGTGAATCCGGAATGCTGTCCCAGTCAAAGTCCGGTCCCTTGATACAGTTTGTCTCAAAAAATGCGTTTGGAGTACCAGGATGGATCTCTGCTGCATCCGGTGCGATTGCATCCATTGCGTTCATATATGCAGGAAGTTCTTCGATCTCCACCTTAACTGCATCTGCTGCTGCACGTGCATGCTCTTCTGTGTCGGCAGCTACGATCGCAATCGCATCACCAAACTGAAAGATCTTTTCGTCGCAGAGTACAGGACGTTCAAATCCGTCTGTCTTATTGTGTTTCGGAAGCATTACAAGACCATTGATCTTGTTGGTTCCGCCTGCTGCCTTAATGTCCTTCGCTGTAATAACACGAACAACTCCCGGCATACTCTCTGCTTCTGTTGTATCGATACTGAGAATATTTGCGTGAGAAACCTTGGCCTGTGTAAGTGCAAGACGAAGAGTTCCCTCCGGCATCTTTAATGCATCATCTGCACCGAAATCCCAGGTACCTGTTACCTTCTGTGCTGCTGATGGACGGATATAGTTTGTACCGACGATAGAATCACCTGTCTGCTTGAATACGAGGTCTTCTTTGGTCATCTCGCCACGCATAACTGCT
The DNA here is from genome assembly GCF_040096615.1 of Blautia aquisgranensis. Taxonomy (NCBI): domain Bacteria; kingdom Bacillati; phylum Bacillota; class Clostridia; order Lachnospirales; family Lachnospiraceae; genus Blautia; species Blautia aquisgranensis. The sequence goes on along the minus strand of NZ_JBBMEJ010000014.1, from coordinate 58,249 downwards.
GCTGCCGCCATGGTCGCATCGATAAGCGGCTTGTAACCTGTACAACGACAGAGATTACGCTGCTTGTTAAACCAGTCCCTCACTTCTTCACGGGTAGGGCTCGGATTATTATCGAGTAGAACCTTTGCTGAAATAATAAAACCTGGTGAACAGAAACCACACTGTGCACATCCATATGCCATCCATGCAACCTGTATCGGATGCATATCAGAAATTGTTCCCACACCCTCGATTGTTGTGATCTCTGCATTGTCCGGAACACGGCTCATCTTGTAAATACAGGATCTTGTAACTTTTCCGTTCATAATAACATTACATGCTCCGCAATGACCTTCTCCACAACCGATCTTACATCCTGTAAGAAGAAGATGCTCACGAAGTACCTGAGCCAGTGTCTCATCCTTATCAAGAATAAGGATTCGCTCCACACCATTGATCTTCAGTGTCTTTTTAATCATGTTTCATTCCTCCTTTAAAAAATACACGTTCCGATGTTACAAATCTTCTGACTTATGTGTTCCGCATGGATCATGATCGACTCCCTTACCCGTCAGATCTTTAAGTTTTTCCATTCCTCTGACAGAATAGAAAACAATGGAAGAGCTGCTTCCGTCCAGATTCTCACCGCTGAGTTTTAAAACATTCGCATTCTCATAATAATCAATCGGAAGTGTCCGACTGTATTGCTCTCCTGTGCGCTCATCTTTTACCTGTATCGTAACTTCTTTTGCGGTAATTTCAAAAATCTTATCCATGGAAACGTTCTCCTGTTTACATTATTTTGTATAATTTCATGTTATCATAATTTTGTACAGTTTTACAAATTGTAAATAATTATTAGTTGGCTATTTTTTTCTCTTTTTTATATTGTTTTATTACTTTGTCGAAAATTTCACTATTTATTCCCACTTTTTATGCTATAATAATATCAAATTTGTACAATATTATTTTTCGGGAGGTATCTATGATGCAGACAGGTGCTCTCATCGTAGCTGCAGGGAAATCGTCACGAATGGGAGACTTCAAGCCCATGCTTCAGCTTGGATCCATTTCCATCGCGCAGCGTGTGATTAATAACTTCCGGCAGGCCGGAATCTCTAAAATAGTGGTGGTAACCGGATACAATGCGGATGCTCTGGAACGCCACCTTGCTTCCAATCATGTTATTTTTCTTCGAAATGAGGACTATGAAACTACTCATATGTTTGATTCTGTCAGGATTGGACTGGAATATTTAAAAGACAAAGTGGATACGGTACTCTTTACACCTGTAGATGTTCCACTATTCACAGCACATACCGTTACACAAATGCTTTCTCTTGGACAGCCTCTTGTCACTCCGGTCTGTAACGGAACTCCAGGTCATCCGATCCTGATTCGTTCCTCATTAATTGAGTCCATTTTAAGCAATGATGGAAACACTGGTCTGAAGGGTGCTGTAGAACATTGTGGAACTCCCATGTATTGTTTAAATGTAGAAGATCCTGGAATCATTCATGATGCGGATACACCAGAGGATTATGCAGAACTTCTTCGTGCACACAATCAAAGTCTGATCCGTTCAGAGATTCAGATTCAGCTGGCACGGGAAAAGGTCTTCTTTGATGAACAGCTTTATTCGCTGCTTACACTGATTCATGAAACAGGATCTGTTCGTGATGCCTGCGAACGCATGCACATTTCCTACTCCACCAGCTGGAATCTGATCCATACATTAGAATCTCAGCTTCATGAACCGCTGATTATTCGAAGTCAGGGCGGTGTAAAGGGCAGTCACAGTGAGCTGACACCATACGGAGAAGAATTTTTGAAGCGATATGCCCGTTTTTCAGAGGAAACACGTACCTGTTCCGAAGCAATATTTGAAAAGTGTTTCAGAGGATTTTTCAATGCGTAATCTTTATCTTATTCGACACGGAAAACCACAATATCCAGATGAACATTCTTACTGTATCGGTCAGACTGATTTTTCTTTATCTATGCTTGGACATCTGCAGTCAGTCCTTCTTCACGGAGAACTGGATGATAAAATAACTGCTGTTTACTGCAGTCCTTTGTCAAGAGCTATGGAAACGGCTGCACATATCACACCTGATCTTCCACATATCACTATCTCAGATTTAACAGAACGAAATCTGGGAGAATGGGATGGTCTTTCATTTGATGAGATACGCAAAAGATGGCCGGACATATATGAAGCACGTGGAATGAATCCTGATTACCCGATTCCAGGAGCAGAAACTCCTTTCGCATCTGGCATGCGTTTTTCGCAGGCAATTTATGAGATTCTTCGTTCTTCTGAGGGTGATATTGCGATTGTTGCTCATACAGATGTAATTTCTTCTTATCTGTATTTGCTTGATTCAAAACAGCATGCCAGACAGTATTTTCGTCTTCCATGTGGTTCCTATTATCATCTGAACACAGACGATAACGATCATGTTATCTTATCTGATTTGACTTACCTGCAGCCTCATCCTGACTTGCATGACGAACTATGCCGGATGCTTCGCGATTCGGTGTCTCTTCCTCATCATGTACAGGCGCACAGTGATGCAGTGACTGAATTGGCTTGCCATTTCTGCGATCTGCTGGAATCTCATGGTTACTTTTTTAATAAAAAACTGATTCGCTCCGGAGCACTCCTTCATGATATTGCCAGACTTCAAAAACATCACACCAAAACAGGTGGTGATCTTTTCTTACAATTAGGCTATACTGAAATCAGTCAGATTATTTCACAACATCATGGTTTACAGAAGACACTTCTGAATGAAGCGGCTATCGTCTTTTTATCAGATAAACTAATTCAGGAAACCGAACGTGTAACCATCGAAAAACGATTTGCGGAAAGTCTGTGTAAATGTAACAGTCCCGAAGCTTTGAAATCTCATGAACGACAGCTTAAACAGGCTCTTGATCTGCAAAATATGATACAGACCATCTGTCACATGACGATATGACTTATAGAAAATTACAGGAGGTGTTTTATATATGAGAACTTTATTTCAGATCATACAACAAGAATTTCAAAAAGAAAACGACCTTGTGCTTGCATCCATCGTTGCTTCCTCAGGATCAACGCCAAGAGGTGCCGGTTCCCGTATGTTGGTTGGAAAAAAAGGCCGAGTTGCCGGAACCATAGGCGGAGGTTCTGTCGAATATCGTGCAGAGCTTATGGCGCTTGATATTCTTGAAAAGAAAGAATCCTGTGAACATGAATTCCGGTTGAATCGCAAAGATGTTGAGAATATCGGTATGATTTGTGGTGGTGATGTTACCGTATTTTTCCAGTATCTGGACCATAATGACCCTATTATTATGGAACTTGCAGTAACTGCTGAGACATTATATAAAGAACGAAAAGATTTCTGGCTGATCTGTGATCTTCATGCTACATCCGGTATGAGTCTTTACAGTGCATCCTATGGATTGACTGGAAATGCTGATGTTCCTTCTTCCATCTTATCTTCCTTATCAGCAAGACCATGCCGTCATCGCAATGAAACCTGTGACCTGTTTACAGAACAAATCGGTACATCCGGAACTGTCTATGTATTTGGAGGCGGGCATGTTTCACAAAAGCTGGTACCAATACTTGCAAGTGTTGACTTTCACTGCATCGTTCTGGATGACCGTCCGGAATTTACAGATCCTGCTCTTTTCCCGGATGCAGCGGAGACAATCCTTTGCGATTTTGATCATCTGGATCAGAGCATTTCTATCACAGATGCTGATTATTGCTGTGTCATGACACGAGGTCATGCCTATGATACGATTGTGCAGGCACAACTTCTTGCCACACCTGCATTCTATATCGGCGTCATTGGAAGTCTCGCCAAAAGAGCTGGTGTATTTCATCGTCTCGTAAAAGAGTATGGAATCGATGAGCGAGAATTAGACCGTATTATCACGCCTGTGGGACTTAATATTAAAGCAGAAACACCTGCTGAAATCGCAATATCTATCACAGGACAAATGATTCAGGTTCGAGCTGAAAGAAAGGCTGCTATGAAATGATGACAAAACATGTCTACAAAACTATTATATTCGGTGCCGGACAGATTGGGCAGATGACTGCCCGACTTCTTGGAAATTCCTATCAGATCATGTGCTTTGCCGATAATGATCCGCGCAAACATGGACAATTTATTGGTAATATCCCAATCTGTTCTCCATCAAAGGCCGCTGCTCTTCTTCCTGATCTGATTATTCTTGGCGTATTGGATGAAGAGCGGCGTGGTTCTATGATGCAGCAGATGGAGCACTTGGGCTATCACGGTTCATTTTGTGATCCTTCTGCACTTCGCATGTTCGATGCACGGGTTGCGGTTATGCGCCTTTTAGCCGAACAGATGCATCAACAAAATATCCCTGGAGATGTGGCAGAACTTGGTGTTTTCCAGGGTGATTTTTCTTGCCTGATCAGTACAGCCTTTCCAGATCGAAAAATACATCTTTTTGATACTTTTGAAGGCTTTTCAGAAAAAGATATTGCCGTAGAAACCTCCAGGCATCTGTCTCGCGCTAAAACAGGTGACTTTTCTTCTACAGATGTAGACTCTGTTCTTCGCATCATGCCTGATCCATCACATGTGATCATCCATAAAGGATGGTTTCCGGATACTTTTTCCGATATTACCGATGAAACTTTCTGTTTCGTATCATTAGATGCAGATCTCTATGCTCCAACTGCTGCTGCATTACCTCTGTTTTATGAACGTCTGTCTATCGGCGGAGTTCTCCTGATCCATGACGTATACAGTACCCAGTTTTCCGGATGTAACAAAGCTGTAGACGAATTCTGCCTGAAACACCACCTGTTTGCAGATCCTGTATGCGATCTGCATGGAAGTGCTATTATCCGAAAAATCATTTAAAACCTAATCGGAAGCCTTTCATAATCCTATATGCCTTCTGTATTATGCTATTTTACGAGATACCCTCCATCCACCGGAATGATTGCTCCGTTGAGATAGTCGGATGCATCTGATGCCAGAAAAACACAAGGACCTTTCATATCTTCCGGAGTTCCCCAGACGTGAGCAGGAATACGTCCGGTAATTTCTGCATATCGTGGATTCGATGGATCTGTCAGTGCCGTGTTCATCTCTGTATCCATATACCCAGGTGCGAGAGCATTCACATTAATTTTTTTTGATGCCCACTCATTACAAAATGCTTTTGTGAGCTGAGCTACTGCCCCTTTCGATGCTGCGTAAGCCGGAACAGTATAACCACCAAAGAAAGATAACATAGATGCAATATTTATAATCTTGCCCTTGCTATCCTGTGCAATAAACTTTTTGGCAGCTCTCTGACACCAGTCAAATACTGCATTCTGATTCACTTCAATGACATACTGATAATCTTCCATTGGAAATTTCTTCACTTGGATGACAGCGCTGTACTCCCGCTGCATTTACCAGAATATCCAGAGGATTTCCCAACTTTTCCACAGCTTCTTCAAATCCTCTTGCACGATCTTTGGCATCTGCCAGATTTGCAATTACTCCATGACACAAAAATCCTTTTTTGGTAAATTCGTCCGCAACTGCTTCTGCTTTTGCAGATGATCCTACAATGACAACTTCTGCTCCTGCTTCCATCAAGCCTTCTGCCATGCCATATCCCAGTCCTCGCGTTCCACCTGTAACGATTGCTTTTCTTCCTGTTAAATCTGTAAAATTCTTCATCTTCTCCTCCATTCTGTGCAGTAATTACACGTTACGCAATCGATTGCGTAATTAATAATACCACAGAACAATTACTCCACACTTTAAAAGACATAAAATTTACGGATATAGAAGAACAGGGCTTCATGCCGATATATGAACGTCAGGAAATCACTGACGATCTCCATGAAACCTGCGGATTCAGAACGGACTATCAATTCATAACAAAACGGAAAATGAAAGGAATTCAGAAAAAAAGTAAGCAGAGATAAAACATTACTATATTTCGTGTATGCAGATAAAAGTGCCACACCCCTTGCACAGGGATTGTGGCACTTTTTTAACTAATCAACTGTCAAAGATGAGATTATATAATCATTTTAGTCTTTAAATATGTATCAGAATCGTTAATATTCTGAAAATATCCCTCATTGGATTCCGTATAACAAACAAAAATTCCTACAGTATTTAAAAATCTATAGTTTAACGGATTCCTTTGTGAAAATATCAGCAATTTCGCATTCCGTGCAGACTTTCTTATAGATTTCCGGATCATTGATATTCTGAAAATAGTTTTCCGGTGCACTGGTATGGTATAGGGAATATCCCACTGTATTTAAAAATACGATACACCGATGATCTTCCTGATTCCAGAAAATCTGTGATCTCTTTATAAAGTCTGGCATCATATACCGCTATCAGCGATTCTTCTTTTCCATTATGACACAGCATAGTCACCGGTTGGTCGGCTTTTTCCATTGCGAACTTCAACAGATTTTGAAGTTCTTCCACAGGTACCAGCGGCGTATCTACCCCCAGCACCAGGCATTTTTCTGTCTTTGCCCTTCGAAAACAGCTCTCCAGACCGCCAAGTGGACCCTGACCGGAAATTCGATCCGGCACAATCTCTTCCCCTCACTGTGTTCCACGATATCCAGAAATTAAGATCTGTTTTGCTCCCAACTGACATCCTTTTCCGATCTGTATCTTCAAAAATGTCTGTCCATCTAAAAGCAGATCTGACTTCTCCCTTCCCATATGGCTGCTGGCACCACCTGCCAGGACTACCAGCGTAAAATCTGATGGCAATTGCTGTTCTGCCAACTGACCGTTTTCTAATTCAGATATATCAGTCTGCATTTTCCGATTATTTTCTGGCACAGTTCGTTGCCTCCCCGGTCAGGATCTGTAATCCATGTTCCAGCGCTGGAATAATATATTCCAGACTTTCTCTGACTGCTTTCGGGCTTCCCGGCAGATTCACGATCAGTGTTCCTTTTCGAATACCTGCTGCTGCACGACTGAGCATAGCTCTTGGTGTAATCGTCATACTATATGCTCTCATTGCTTCCGGAATCCCCGGCACTTCACGTTCTATAATATCCTTTGTTGCCTCCGGCATACAGTCTCTCGGCGAAAATCCGGTTCCACCCGTAGTTACAATCAGCTCTGCTATTCCCTCATCTGCTATACGAGCCATCTCATCTGCCAGCATCTTTCTGTCATCCGGCAAAAGAATGGTATGCACCACTTCGTAATCGTTCGCTTCCAAAATTTCCTGGATTACCGAGCCACTTTTATCTTCTCTCTCTCCTGCATATCCAGAATCACTGGATGTGATAATCGCAGCTTTCATAATTCCTTATCCTCCTATCTGGGACATTAATTTACATTCATCTGTCTCAATCTCTTCCGATGTAAAATGATGACTGACCGGTTTTTCCCATATTACTTTCTGTATTGCCTCTGTCAGTTCATCATCTGTGCATCCTGAACGCATCAAATTCTTCAAATCCGTTCCAGTCTGATATTGCAGACAGGCTTTTAAAAATCCTTCTGCTGTCATACGCACACGATTACACTGGTCGCAAAACTTATGTGTCATCGCACTGATAAATCCTATTTTACCCTGAAATTCTTCTATTTTATAATAATGACACGGTCCATTCCCATATCGTTCTTTTATTGGAGTCATTCTTCCATATGCTTTCTCTAATATTTCGCATATTTCACTTTCTCCCCGAAACTGAAAATCCTTTCCATATCCAATCGGCATCATTTCAATGAAACGAACATGAATCGGATATTGCTTTGCAAGTCTCGCTATCGATACCAGATTTTCCTGCTCTTCCACTACCGGCACACAATTAATCTTCAATCCAATCTGCGGATACTGTAATGCCGCCTGGATTCCCTCCAGCACCCGATCCAGACTTTCTCTCCTGGTTACCTTTGCAAACTCTGCTGCATTTAAAGTATCCAGACTGATATTTATATCATCAAGCCCCGCTTCTGCCAGATCTGCTATCTGTTCTTCGAGTAATACACCATTGGTCGTTAATGTCACTTTTTCGATGCCAGGAAGTTCTTTTAACATTCGAACCAGTGTGGCACAATTCTTTCTAATTAACGGTTCTCCTCCGGTCAGTTTGATCTTACGTATACCTAAACCAGTCATACATCTGCTGATTCTGGTAATCTCATCATAAGTCAGAATTTCTTCATGCGGGATCTGCACAACTCCATTTTCCGGCATACAATAGACGCACCTGAGATTACATCGATCTGTAATGGATATCCGCAGATAGTCAATCTCTCTTCCAAATCTATCCTTCATACTATTCTTTCGGGTTTCGATATAACCCGCTTTTTCCTCCGCTTTTTTCTACCAGATGAATGTCCGTCAGCTCCATGGACTTGTCAATTGCCTTACACATGTCATAAATTGTCAAAAGTGCCACATTCACACCAGTAAGCGCCTCCATCTCCACACCGGTCTGACCTTCCGTTTTGGCTGTACAGATTGCCGTAATTTCAGATTTTCTTCATCCAGTTCAAAATCTACCGAACACTTCTGAATCATCAGCGGATGACACATCGGAATCAGATGAGATGTCTGTTTTACCGCCATAATGCCAGCCACTCTTGCTACTCCAAGTACATCTCCTTTTTTCACAGTCCCCTGTTTCACTGCATCCATCACAGCCTAACAGACACGAATCTTGCCTTTTGCTACTGCTGTTCTGGATGTCGGTATCTTTCCGGACACATCCACCATAACAGCGTTACCCTTCTGATCAAAATGATTCAGCTTATTCTCCATCTGCCTCACCTGCTGCCTTCTCTATCACAATTTCATCGCCTTCTGTCAATACGCCACCATGAAGTACTCTGGTAAAGATACCTTCTCTTGGCATAATACAGTCACCCATAATTTTATAAATCTCACATCCACTATGACATTTTTTCCCGATCTGTGTCACTTCTAATAATACCTCTCCGCTGCGAAGTCTGGTGCCAACCGGCAATGCCTTCAGATCGTATCCACTTACAATCAGGTTTTCTCCAAATGCTCCGTCTTCGATCGGTGCTCCCTTTGCCTTGAATTCTTCTATTTTTTCATAAGAAAGAAGACTCACCTGGCGATGCCACTTGCCGGCATGGGCGTCCTTCTCGATTCCAAATTCTTCCATCAGTCTGGCACTATGTACATTCTTTTTCTGTGTACCTTTCTTCTCACTGATATTTACCGCCATAATCTTTCCCATTTTATTTCCTCCTTCATCCCTCAATTCACTCTTTCGAAATAAAGAGATGTCCGTTATACTAGATCTAGTATAACACATAGTAAACATGATAAAAGAATTGTTTTTTCAATTGGAGAAATTATGTATATTAACGAACAATAACAAAATCTGTCTCTGCTAGAGACAAAAACATATCAATATATCGGAAGAAATGGAGAATCCCGTACGGAACAAGAAGAAGTATTGAACGAACATATGATGGATGTCTATATAAATGATCATCTGACTATGAAACTTGTTTGCCTGCCCCAGCATCTGACTGAACTGGTTCTTGGAAGATTGCTGACAGAACAAATCATCACGTCTTCCGAAGATGTAGATCATATCTATATCTGTGAATATGGAAAACGTGCAAAAGTCTATTTAAAAAATTCGGCACGCAGCACACAATCCTCATCGGATGCCTTTGTAGAAGTAACTCCTACCTGCTGTACCGGCAATCATATTTTAAATGATTACTTTGTTACATCCAAAGAGCCGCAGTCACTTACACCGATTTTCTGGAAACCAGAATGGATCTTTCATATGGCGGATGCCTTTGCGGATGGTTCTCCTCTCCATGGCATTACCTTTGCCACACATAGCTGCATTCTCGCTCAAAAAGATCACATTCTGTTTTCCTGCGAAGATATCGGACAGCACAATGCTTTGGATAAAGTGATCGGCTACGCTCTGCGGCACAATATTGACCTGCATCAATGTATGGTATATTCCAGCGGCAGAATACCTACTGATATGACTTTAAAGGTCATCCATGCAGGGATTCCAATTCTCTCCAGCAAGGCTTCTCCTACTTCTGAAGCAATTGATCTTGCAAAAAAATATCACCTGACCCTGATCTGTGCAGCCAGAAGGGATTGAATGAAAGTATTTACGAAATAATGTTTGACAAACGCATATTAAACCACCGGAACTGGATATTGAAAGCTTTTTCGCATTTTTCACGAAAGAATCACCGTATCATAGATTACCTCAACCTTGATACGGTGATTCTCTCATTTATTTTAATAACATCACATCTTTTTCATCTATCCCAATCCATATCTTATTTCCAGAAATATGCTTTTGGTACTGCTGCCATTGTTCTTTCGTCACATCTACGCGAATCCTGGCTTCTTCTTTCGTAGATACGATCAAGATATACGAAAACACGTCCTCAATCACTCTTTCCACTTTACATGGAAATACGTTTTTCGTTGTGCCATCTGCTTCCGGTAGTACCGGATGACTTTCTGATGCATCCGTTATATCCTCCGCTTTGCAGGCATAACCATCCACAGGTGATCTGTCAAACGGCGGGTTATCAAATCCTGCAATCATATCCTTTGCCAACACTCTTCCACATGCCTGCAAAAGTGGTACAGTTTCCGTTTCCTCTATTACTTTTGTATGTTCCAGCAGTGCTTCCAGTGCCTACTCTACCGTAAGCTTTTCCATGCTTATTCCTCCTGTCCTGCTCTTATACGCCCTTTCCAAAGCTGCAGTTCGGATAATGACATTCTTTGCAGCCAAGACAGAATCCGCCATTTCCCATATGTGCCAGATCTTTTTTTGTCACTTCTATACCTGCGATAATACGTGGCAGAACAAGATCAAATACGGTGGCTTTTGCATACATCACACATCCCGGCAGTCCCATTACCGGTGTGCCATCTTCCAGATAGGATAACAGGAACATCGCTCCCGGAAGTACCGGAGCACCATAAGATACGATTCTCGCTCCTGTATTTTTGATCGCGCCCGGTGTCTTATCATCTGGATCCACGCTCATACCACCGGTACAGACAATCAGATCTGCCCCTTCTTCTTTTAATTTCATAATAGCGGCAGTGATTTTTTCCATATCATCATTGCACAGAATATGTCCGTGAATTTCAGCACCGTAAGATTTCATTTTTTCGATGATTACCGGTGTGAAAGTATCCTTAATTCTTCCATAAAATACTTCATTTCCGGTGGTTACAATTCCTACCTTCCGTTTCTTATAAGGTGCCAGCGATACCAGCGGTTTTTCTCCTGCTGTTTTCTTCACCAAATCCATTTTTTCTTTTGCAATCACCAGCGGAATCACACGGGTTCCTAAAAGACGGTCACCTTTTTTTACCGGGAAATTTGTATGACGGGTGGCAATCATAATCTCATCAATCTCATTAATAGCATCCAGCCTCGGCACATCCACCTGAAATACTCCGTCACAATCTGCAATCAACTCAATTTTTCCTTCTTTTACATCCGTTGGATGCATATTCTCATTGATGCACACATCACACAGAATCTGCGCTGCTTCATTTTCATGCAAAGTATTTTCATCCTTCTCCCACACATAAAGATGGTCTTTTCCCAGAGATAGCAAAACCGGAATATCTTCTTCCTGTACAATATGTCCTTTACGAAAGGCTGTATCTTTTACCACATCCTTCACAATTCTGGTAATATCATGGCACAGTACATGTCCTACCGCGTCCGTTGTTTTAATACACTTCATGACGTTCCCCTTTTACTTTCTGTCTAGAAAAGTTATAAATTTATATGGAGTAATTGTAACATATTGCCAAGAAAAACACAATTTTCATAAACACGGGAGTTTGACACATTGAAATCCAAAAAAATACCGCAAAGCCTTGAACACGGGATGTAATTATTCTTCTACAGCGAATAAATATGGTTGCTCCTACGGACAAGTTTATGCATGGGTTAGAAAATACAAAGATAAAGGAATCGAAGGATTATATGATCGACGAGGTAAGAACAAAGCGATTTCTCAATTATCAGATATTGAGAAGTTGAAAGCTGAAAACCGACTACTAAAAGCTCAAACACAGCAGCAACAAATGGAGATTGATTTCTTAAAAAACTCGACGAAATAGAGAGGAGGTGAACCTGACCAAGACACGCAATACAACAAAATACCTTGCAATCAAAGAATTATAGATTATTTCTGGCTTTCCATACTGGCAGTCATAATTGTTATCTCCATAATCATCGCATATTATGCCTCTGCCCATGAGCAGGCATCTTCCCAACCAGTATCTGCTAAACGCCATTCTGACATTGATGTAACTTTTGACGCTCTGCGTTCATCCCTGGAAAACACATCAAAATGCTATCTATCCGTAAGGTGTGGCTACCAAAAACACTGGCTTACATTCTGCGGGAATGGAAGAAGTCCCAGGACGAGCTGAAAGGCTTCCTTGGCGACGAGTATCAGGACTTCGATCTGGTGGTGGCACTTCCCAATGGACGGCCCTGCGAGGATCGGATCATCCTCAAAGAGTTTGCAAAGCTCCGTGAGGACGCAGGGCTGCCGAAGGTGGTCTTTCATTCTCTCCGTCATTCCAGTACCACCTACAAGCTGAAACTGAACCACGGCGATCTGAAAGCCACCCAGGGCGATACAGGCCATGCCGAGATTGACATGATAACCAGTATCTATGCTCACATTCTGGACGAGGATAGAAAGGTCAATGCTCAGAAATTCGAGACTGCCTTCTATGCCAAGCCTGATCTCCGCAATGTCCGTCCGCCGGAGGAACCGGCAAAATCGGAGCCTGCGACCCTGGACCTTGAAAGCCTTGTGGAGCAGCTTCAAAAGTCGCCGGAGCTGGCAAGTGCGCTCGCAGCCCTGATAGCAGCGCAAGCCCCGGCAAAGTGATCCGAAAAATCGAATTAGCAAAACGCAGAATTTTCTTAGCAAATTTCTGAAAAACGTTCAAGTCCAATTAGCAAATATACATCATGCGGCGCATAAAAATCTCCCGGTAACGGAAGTGAAATTACCGGGAGAAGGAGGAACAAAAAAACGCTGCAAACCCCGAAAAAAGGCTTGCAGCGGTGCTTTCTGGCGTCCCAGAGAGGATTTGAACCTCCGACCCCACGCTTAGGAGGCGTGTGCTCTATCCAGCTGAGCTACTGAGACATTTTTAAGATTTATGCAATTTTCACTGCTCGAAGGAATCGAACAATCTGCCGCTTAGGAGGCGAGTGCTCTATCCAGCTGAGCTATGACGACATATATGGTTGTGAACGCTTCCGAAGTGTTTCCGGAAAGTTTTCACAACCATTATTCTACTATATTTATTTTGAAATTACAAGAATTAATTCTGAAGCCTTTACTTAACAGCCGGTAACATGCAACTGTCCCTGCAACCAGATCGTTCCCTTAAAACGACGTCCAACTGCCGGTTCTCCAAGAAGATCTTTACTGTTGATGCAGACATCAAACTGCATATCATTGCTCTCGATCGTCATCTGGCAGATTTCTTCACCGGTCAGAATATTCTTAAATTTCATAACATCCTGAATCTCGCCAAGTACATTATACTGATCACATTCGATTCCATACGGCATGAAATAAGAGTCTACGATCGTAAGAATATCATCTGTAACGATTCTCTGTGAAATCATGGAATACGTATCCATATCTTCCATTGTAAGACTCTCCATTGCCTCTTCATCGCCTTCTCTCGCTGCTGCGATAAGATTGGCTCTGTTTTTGGAAAGCTCTCTCTCTACCTTTACAGCCTCTTTATCCTTCTGCACCGGGAAAAGGATCTTTCCTTCGGAAGCCAGGCCGGAAATCGTCAGAGGTCCGGTACCAGGATCCTTAAGGCCTTTACTTTTTTCCTGCATATATTCTGCTGGGTTCAACAGATAAAAGATCAATGTCACACCAATTCGAAGATCATCACACGCACCTGCATAAGATTCTTTTTCTGTATGACGCTCAACCGTTACTTTTTCCCTGGATGTGATTCCTGTTCCCCTGAAAAACGGGAAGTAATATTCCACGTGAAATTCACCGTTCTCATCATACTGACCGCAAACGCTGATTCCGCAATCACATCCGTAATTCTTGGAAAACTGTACAAAAACACCTTCCGGATGATTTTCCACGCAAACCTTTTCATCATAGGTCTCGATCACATCTTTGATAATTTCTTTTATTTCGTTTCTTTTGGTAATCTGTGAAAAACCAACGGCTTTTAAATAATTGTGCACAAGAACACCTCCCTGAAAAAGTCTGCGTATTGATTACGCGCGAGTCTTTTTCTCAATCTTTGTCATGCCACCCATGTATGGCTGCAGAGCTTTCGGAATGCTTACAGAACCGTCTGCATTCAGGTTATTCTCCAGGAAAGCAATGAGCATTCTCGGAGGTGCTACTACAGTGTTATTTAATGTATGTGCAAGATATTTCTTACCATCTTTGCCGTTTACACGGATCTTCAGACGACGTGCCTGTGCATCACCAAGGTTGGAGCAGCTTCCTACCTCGAAGTACTTCTTCTGACGTGGGGACCATGCCTCAACATCGAGAGATTTTACTTTTAGGTCAGCAAGGTCACCGGAGCAGCACTCAAGTGTACGAACCGGAATATCAAGAGAACGGAACAGGTCTACTGTGTTCTGCCACAGTTTGTCAAACCACATCTTGCTCTCTTCCGGTTTGCAGACAACGATCATCTCCTGTTTCTCGAACTGATGGATACGGTAAACGCCTCTCTCCTCAAGTCCGTGAGCACCTTTTTCCTTACGGAAACATGGAGAATAGCTTGTAAGAGTCTTAGGAAGCTCTTCCTCCGGAATGATCTGATCAATAAATTTACCGATCATGGAATGCTCACTTGTACCGATCAGGTAAAGATCCTCACCCTCGATCTTGTACATCATTGCATCCATCTCAGCAAAGCTCATAACACCTGTAACAACGTTGCTTCTGATCATGAAAGGCGGTACACAGTAAGTAAATCCTCTGTTGATCATAAAATCTCTTGCATAAGAGATAACTGCGGAATGAAGACGTGCGATATCTCCCATCAGATAATAGAATCCGTTACCAGCAACACGTCTTGCGCTATCAAGGTCGATTCCATCAAAGCTCTCCATGATATCTGTGTGATACGGAACTTCGAAGTCCGGAACTACCGGCTCACCGAATTTCTCGATCTCTACGTTCTGACTGTCATCTTTACCGATCGGTACAGAAGGATCGATGATGTTCGGAATTACCATCATATCTTTCAGAAGCTCTTCCTCAACCTCTTTCTCTCTCTGGGAAAGCTCCTCAATACGGCTTCCGGATGCAGCAACCTGCTTCTTAACCTCTTCAGCCTCTTCTCTTTTTCCCTGGCCCATAAGAGCACCGATCTGTTTGGAAATCTTATTTCTCTCTGCACGGAGAGCCTCAACCTCCTGCTTGATCTCTCTGTTCTCTTTATCAAGTTCAAGAACCTTGTCAACAAGCTCCAGCTTGCTGTCCTGGAATTTGTTGCGGATGTTCTGTTTTACAACCTCCGGATTCTCTCTCACAAACTTAATGTCTAACATGATATTCCTCCTGTATTATAAATATTCTTATATTTTCTGCTGTTGGATCTCCAGCTGCTTTTCACTTATATCTGTCTGCAGCTTATTCTTTCTCAATCTCACCAAGTCCGAAATTTACAGCCTTTCTTAATGCCTCTACCTCTTCCTGACTGAGCACAACATAAGATTCTCCCTTTACAATCTCCTTTAAATAAAGGAAACAGTTATCACGGCTGTGAACCGCATTCAGGATCAGTCCTGTGTTGTTTTTGTCCAGAAGTGCCAGTGCAAAACTGAGTTTTCCTCCAACATCATCAAAAGCATCGTATTTTTCAACACCGTATTTGCTGAACATTACATTCAGATTCTTCTTAATAAAGCTGATGTCGTGATCGTGGTCTTCCTTTGCTTCATACAGACGATCAATCTGTGCAAATTTTCTTACAAATACTTTTTCCAGTGACTGTGCATCCCCGCCTCGCATAAACAGCTTATATTTCCGTTCCAGACGGCTCAGACGCATATTGCTGCTCACCACATTGAACAGAAGAATGATGGTGAGGATAAGCAAAATGATGATCACAATCCCGGAATCAATTCCTATGCTTTCAAAAATCCCGCTCATTCTGCCTCCTATCTGATAGATTCGAACAGATCAATGATCCTCTCCAGTTCATCTCTGGAATAATATTCAATTTCAATTTTGCCTTTGTTGTTTTTCTTACGCTGAATAGATACCTTTGTTCCCATGATGCCTTTCATTTTTTCTTCCAGGCTCTCATAAATAGCATCTTCTGCGGTATTTCTCTCTGTTTTTGCTTTTTTCGCAGGAGAAACCAGATTTTTTACAAGCTTTTCTGTCTCACGGACACTGAGCTTTTCGTCAAAAACTTTCATGGCCGTACTTTCCTGAAGTGCTTCATCCGATATTCCGAGAAGTGCTCTTGCATGACCGGCTGAGATCATATCTGCGATCACCATCTCCTGCACCTTTGCTGTAAGCTTCAGAAGTCTCATGGAGTTGGTAACGGCAGTTCTGCTCTTAGCTACTCTGTCTGCGATCTCGTCCTGCTTCAGATGAAATTCTTCCATCAGGCGCTTATAAGCCATCGCTTCTTCTATCGGATTCAGGTCTTCCCGCTGAATATTCTCAATCAGAGAAATCTCCACGATCTCCTGATCTGTAAATTCTTTTACAACAACCGGAACTTCTTTCAGGCCTGCCATCTTAGCAGCTCTCCAGCGACGTTCCCCTGCTATGATCTCGAAATAATCTTTCTTATCTGATACAAGTAAAGGCTGAAGAACTCCATATTGTTTAATGGACTCAGAAAGTTCCATCAGTGCATCCTCGTCAAAATGCTTTCTCGGCTGATTCCGATTCGGCTCTACACTGGAAATTTTTACAAGGCGCTCCGCAGCCGGTTTCTTCTCAGAAACTGTTTTTTCTCTTTTTACTGTGGATCTTGTTTTTGGGGGTGTTTCTTTCGCCGACCCTCCGGCTTTATTCGGGATCAGTGCATCCAGGCCTCTGCCGAGACCTCCTGTTTTTCTTGCAGCCATTATTCACCCTCCCTGTTAATAACTTCTTCAGCCAGGAGTCTGTAACTTTCAGCTCCTGTGGATCTTGAGTCATACAGATTGATGGGTTTTCCATAGCTTGGTGCTTCTGCAAGACGTACATTTCTCGGAATGATGGTTTTGTATATATTCTGATCCAGGTTTTCTTTTACATTTTCTACAACCTGGAGTGACAGATTTGTTCTGGCATCATACATGGTAAAGACCACGCCCTCGATCTTCAGACGTTTATTCAGTCGGTCTCTTACCAGTTCGATCGTATGTATCAGCTGTGACAGACCCTCCAGTGCGTAATACTCACACTGAATCGGCACCAGAACGGATGTAGCTGCTGTCAGCGCATTGATCGTCAGCATACTCAGTGATGGCGGACAATCCATGATTATGTAATCATACTTCCTACGCAGCTTATCTGTGATCTTTTTCAGAATAAATTCTTTATCCTCAAGCTCAACCAGCTCAATCTCTGCACCTGAAAGGTTCATATTGGACGGTATCAGATCAACATTATCTACGATATTTTTTATAATGGTGTCTTTGATTTCTGCTTCTCCAAGCAGCAGCTCATAAAGGGTATTTTCCAATGCGTTCTTATCTGCGCCAAGTCCGCTGGTGGTATTTCCCTGCGGATCAATGTCGATAGCAAGAACCTTTTTCCCCTTTTCAGCAAGGCAGGCCGACAGATTGATCGCTGTTGTTGATTTTCCAACCCCGCCTTTCTGATTGGCAACTGCAATGATTCTTCCCATTTTACCCCTCCTTTTGTTGTTTTTAAGGGATTTTTACTCATTGGACACCATTATAACACTTTTATTTTTAAACCGCCACATAATGTTTCACGTGAAACAATAGAAATTGGCTTTTGAATCATTTCATTTATTGTGTAGTATACCCAAAGTGATTTCTTTTAATCAGATACTCTACACTGCTTAAACAACCACCAGGTATCTGCCAGAAGATAATTTCTTTCTATGAGTATCTATTGCACTCCGGGAAATTATTACATCAAGTCCAGACTCTCAACACATGAATTACTGTGCCAAATGTTCTCGATATGCATTTGCAAGTCTGCGAGCAGCTTTCTTGAGTTTCATACTCTGAGTTTTTTTCCTTCGATACAGCCAATACAGTGATTTTTTTATTTCTATATATCAATTCCTGTATTCCGATTCCCTGGACCTGATACCATAGTTTCACGGAATGGTAAGAACATACATAAAGTTTCTGAACTCTTCTTAATATATAGTTGACAAATAATGTCTGCCCATATCTGCCATTGTCCAACTGTGTGTATCAACATATCAGGTATCAGAGCCCCACGGATCAGGTTAATTGGCTACCCTTTGATAAACAACACCTATTCCCCTCAATATCGTGCATATCTGCATCAAAATCCGTCAAATTGAACAGGAAGATAGGAAATGTTTCAGATGATTTTCCGTCCACTTTTCGGAATATAAATCCGATTTTTGGCATATAATAAAATGAAACACAGTTTATATTTTTCGCATTTTCTTAATACGTATTTACGTATCACTGTATTTTTGATATAATATTACGAAATAATAAATATTAAAATATGTTGGTTTTATAGTATTATTCTATAAAATATACCTCTTTTTAAGCATTTTAACTTTATGTTGTAAAATCCGTTCTCAAAGCTTTTAAAAATCATTTGCATCATTATCGCCAACATTGTTCTCTCTTTTTAAGTTCTCCATATTTTTGCCAGCCAGTAACTGTCCTTTTTATTTATTTCTCTGGTTGTCCAGAAATTTTTCTGCTTTTTCTGCCTGATTTTCTCACGGGCAGCCTTATTTTCCTGATTATCAGGTTCTGCTTATTACTGGAATCGTAAGAATTTCTTATAGCAATTCAAAAAATCGATTAACCAAAGGGACAGATCTACGAAATTTCCGGGTGTAAAGTCCAAAAAGGGATTCGTAAACTCGCAAACATGTATTATTTCGATTCAATAAATTAATGCGTCAAAGCAAAGAAGCTCAGGGCATGAAGCACAAGAAAGATGCTCGCAGACTTACAAATCACGTCCAGAACCTTTGATGTAGCAATTCATATTCTAAAGCTCTCCAGTTAATGTCATATTTTGTTGAAACGCTATCACTCAGTTAATTTTCCTGTTTTCGTCTGATCCGAAATCATATTTTTCTTTATTTCTTCTGCATTTTCCTTCATATGGTTTCTTTTTTATACATTATTTATCATCCAAATATATGTTTGTTTGACCATTATAAGTACTGTTTATAGGACTTTATTCTTGTTTTAGCCCTATAATTAGTACTTATAAGTCATATTTCTTATTATTTTTTGTCTTTTTTAAGTTATGTTTTTATAGTGTACAATATATTGGACTTTCTTATTTTTTATATCTAATTTTCAAAAAATCCCCTTTCATTTCTTGCTATTGCCGCTTCGTTTCCTTAAATGCTATAATGTACCCAATTACTTTTTGAAAGGAACTTTCCAAACATGAATTCAAATAATAAAAACCTTGCTAAAGCTCAACTAGACAAAGCACTTCAGGGAAACGAAAAGATTGAAGCTGCCATTGCAGCCCTTCAGAAAGAAGCTACAGAAGAAATGCTCGCTCACGCTCTTACCGTGCTCAGACGAAGAATGAAAGAGCAGGCCCAGCTGATCATTGCCGTAGATCCGCCTAAAGGCGACGGAAAAATCAATCTCCAGGCTATTCAGACCAGAGATGGTAAACAATGGTGGGCTGCTTTTACCAGTTTCGACGAGGAATTAAAAGGAAGCAATCAGATCATGTCCACATTTACCGCAGACATAGACAAGATTTTTCAGTCTGCTTTGCAGGAACCATCCATTGAGGGAGTTATTATCAATCCATGGAACCGTACGATCATGCTGAATAAGGCTTTGATCAATATCATCCTGGGGAATACTCTGTAATTTTCTATTCTGCTATTATCTTCAAAAGCAGATCAGTCTTACATGTTTCACGTGAAACATAGCATCACAAGAAGATGCAGTAAAACAAAAAAGAAGGGATTTTAATATGAAAACTTACGAAGAATTACTTTCTGATATTGAAGAAGATATAGATCTCATGGGAACTTCTCACACAGTGTATGCCGGAATGGAAGATGGCCGTATCACAGATTATGATTATCTTCCATCTGATTCCTGCACGATCTCAATAACTTTAAAAGAGCTTCAGGAGTCTCTTCATCAAAAATTATTGTATGAAAGAGCTTCCCATTTTGCTATGAGTACCGACAAAACTGCCCCAAAACTGGCTGTTATCTTTCCAGGTATCGGATATACCGTCGATAAACCTTTGCTGTACTATTCAATTCAACTTGCCAGGCATTATGGATATCAGATAAAATCTATTTCCTACGAATCACTTCCCGGCAATATAAAAGGCAATTCCGAAAAAATGAAGCAGGCTTTTGACATTGCGTTCAAACAAACTGAACAATTGCTTAAAGATCTTGACTGGTCTTCTTACGGTGAAATTCTTT
The DNA here is from genome assembly GCF_040096615.1 of Blautia aquisgranensis. Taxonomy (NCBI): domain Bacteria; kingdom Bacillati; phylum Bacillota; class Clostridia; order Lachnospirales; family Lachnospiraceae; genus Blautia; species Blautia aquisgranensis. Next base: position 37,591 of record NZ_JBBMEJ010000014.1, on the reverse strand, counting down.
TTATTTCCAAAAGCATTGGTACCGTCATCGCATCTGCTTATATTTCTAAGTATAATTTAGTTGCCAAAAGCATATTGTTCACTCCGCTCACAGAAACATTTCAATTTTCTCTTTCCGGCGCTATTGTCTTTCACGGCACTTCCGATCCATGGGCAAAAACACCATCTATCTGTACACTGGCTGAGCAAAAAGAAGTTCCTGTTTTTCTCATAGAAAACGCAAATCATTCCCTGGAAACGGAAGATATATTAAATAATCTTTCTATTTTAAGAACTACTATGGAACACGTGAAACATTTTATTTCCGGAGAGTGATTCCATTTCGCTCCATGGTCACAAAATTATTGTAAATTTTATATTGATAGCGTATAATATGGAATAGAAATATTCAGAAAAAATCACGGCAGATTCATGAATTCTTAGAGTAATAAAGTGTATTTTTACATATAGTGTGTACAGCGTTCTTGTTTATCTTCTGCCATGATTATTTTTTAAGATCTCAGGAGGCTTTCAATGAAGAAAAATGGACATAAATTACTTACACTTGCCGCGTTATTAGGAACAGCCGCAGGAGTTATTCATATTGCTAACCGTTTTATAGATGCTACTTCCCAGCTCAAGGATATGTTGGAGCAACCGCACAGTAAGACATACGACTGGCGTTTCGGAAAGATTCATTATACCAGACAGGGACAGGGAACACCTCTTCTCCTTATTCATGATATTATGCCTGGTGCATCCGGCTATGAATGGCAGGCTGTTGAAAAGCAGCTCGCAACAGAGCATACCGTTTATACCCTCGATCTCCTCGGATGCGGACGTTCCGAAAAGCCCGATATCACTTATACAAATTTTGTATTCGCACAGTTACTTTGTGATTTTGCCAAGAATGTTATCAAGGAAGAAACCGATGTTATCGCAAGCGGCTTTTCCGGATCTTTTGCAATTATGGCATACCGTAATAATTCCGATTACTTCCGCAAGATCATGCTTATCAATCCGCCAAGCCTCAGTTCTCTGAAACAGGCTCCTTGTGAAGACAATAAACTGTTCAAACATTTTATTGAGCTTCCGATCTTCGGAACGCTGATCTATCATATGGTTTCTGCACGTGAATCCATCAGCAGTATGTTTATGGAGAATCTGTTTTTTAATCCGTTCCACGTAACAGATACGCTTGTAGATACTTATTATGAATCAGCTCACAAAGGTGGAGCCAATGCCAAATATCTGTATTCCAGCTATATTGGCAAATATCTAAATATCAGTATCAATAATGCAGTATCTTCTTCCGATGCCTGTATTTATATTGTCTCCGGCGAAAAGGAATCTTCCGGTTCGCTTATTGCAGAAGAATATCAGAAACTGAATTCTTCTATTGAAACTGCTGTTATTCCTGATACCAGACATCTGCCTCATATCGAAGATCCTGAAGCTTTCCTGGAACAGGTATCTATCTTCCTGTAAAATCAATCGAATATTTTCGTAATCCCGCAAGGGACTTACTTGATCCGAGTCAATCGGATATTCGCAATCCGCTTTCGCTACTTGCTCATAACCGAATAACTGCTCCGCAGTTTATCAGGAGGAGCTTGTACCCCTCCTGATACAAGTAAGTCCCACCCACTGCTTATTGCTCCTCGCAATTGAAGCAGGGGACTTACTTGATTCGGTTAAAATTTTTGTTCTCAAAAAACAGTGCTTATACCATTATTTAGAAAAAAGTATAAGCACTGTTTTTATATAGCTTTTTGATTTTCATGAGTGTGTTTCACGTGAAACACACTCATGATCTATTTTGTTTTAATCTCAAATTTACCTATCCTCATTAGCGCAAATATTCCCATCACTTAGTGTCCTGCACACTTGAAATGATGGGAATATTTATGTTGTTCATTTTATTCCTGTCAAGCAAATAAAATCGTCTATTTTTACTATCTCAAAGCCTGTTCTAAATACATATGTGTCGTATTATCAATCAGTTTATGCGTCAGCTCTGCCATATGCTGTGTAGATTCCTGATTATCTGATGAAAGCCAGGTCTTGATCATTCCCACGCAGCCATTAAGGCAAAACGCATACGCATATTCAATGTCTCGATTATCTTTTGGCAGCTTAATAGATAAGCGATGCAATACCGTTTCTGCGATCAGTTTCTCAATTCGATTCACAAAAGCCATATCTCCATTTTTTCCGAGAAGTGCAATACAAATATCCTTATTATTATCCAGGATCGTAAATATCTGCTCAATAAACGGATAAGAGCTCTCTTTATTATTAAGAGGATCCAGCGGATAGTCTGCAATCAGATGTGTGATCTCATCCATCAGTTCTCCCTCAACAGATTCCAACATCTGATAAATATCTGTATAATGCAGATAAAACGTCGAACGGTTAATATCTACCTCTTCTACCAGTTCCTTCACCGTGATTTCTTTAATACTTTTTTTCTGCATAAGACGCGCCAGTCCCGCGCGAAGCTGAGCCTTTGTTTTACGCACTCTTCTGTCAACTTTTTCCGCCATCTCAATTTCCCCCAATCGTAATCTCTTTCCTGTTTATGTCATAGTAAACGTAAAATTAATGTATTAAAAGATTATAGTGTTCCAATAAATATTGCATCGCTATAAATCCAGTTTGATCCGATAGTTTTCCTGAATGCTATAACCATATATATTTTGTTAAAATATATTTTTTGTTTTTAATACTGTTTTTTATTATTTTTAGACATTTATTATATTTTTGTCTATTAATCTACATTTAGTAATTTTTTAATGGTTGTATCTGTGTTATGTGTTTAGTATAATACATCGCGTAAAGAAAATCAACACTTTGTTTGATAATGGATTTAAAAACTATTAATAGAATTCAATATGATTAATAGATTTTAAAGCTATTACTGGAACAAAGTTTGATTATTCAACTGCAACGAACCTGGCATTGATATATCGACAGAAACTTTTTCAGAATATGAATTGCCCGGAACGTTATACATTTTAGAAATAAAAGAAAACTAAATAAGAAAGGGATAGGTAATATGATCAAAAACGAATGGAAAAGCTTACTTCGTAACAAGCTTATGCTTATCGTAGTAATTGCCATCATCGTTATCCCGATCATCTATGCAGGCCTGTTTCTGAAATCCATGTGGGATCCTTATGGAAGCGTGGATAACCTGCCGGTGGCCGTGGTAAACGAAGATAAACCTGTCGAGTACAATGGCAAGACGCTAAGTATAGGTAAAGATCTGACGGATGAGCTCAAAGACAACGACTCAATGGCATTTAACATCGTAGACAGCAAGACAGCTGAGGACGGACTGGCAAACGGAACCTATTACATGGTTATCACGATCCCGGAAGATTTCTCAAAAAATGCTTCTACTGTAATGGATGAGAATCCGAAGCAGATGCAGCTGACTTATGAGACCAACCCCGGAACCAACTACATTGCTTCCAAACTCAGTGAAACAGCTATTCTGAAGCTTCGCGATAACATCGCATCCCAGGTTACCGAAACCTACACCGAAACAGTTTTTGATTCTATCTCAGAAGCAGGTGACGGCATGCAGGAAGCTGCAGACGGATCCGGAAAGATTAAAGGCGGACTGGATACAGCAGCTGATGGTAATAAAACAATTACCAAAAACCTGAAGAAACTTTCCACAAGTACTCTTACATTCGTAAGTGGTTCTGAAACCCTTACCAAAGGACTCAAAACATATACCGACGGTGTTTCTCAGGTCAATAGCGGTGCAAAATCCCTTGACAGTGGCGCAAAACAGCTGGACAGCGGTGTTTCTTCTCTTACCGCTAAAGTACCGGAGCTGACATCCGGTATTGATACTCTTGACAAAGGCGTTCAGCAGTACACCGCTGGTGTTGATCAGCTGGATGAGAACTCCAATGCACTGAACAGCGGTGCAGGCAGTCTGGAATCCGGTGCAAAATCATTAAGTGAAGGACTGAAAACCTATACTGATGGTGTCGCTCAGGTTGACAGTGGTGCCAAGGATCTGGATGATGGTGCGAAACAGCTGGACAGTGGTGTTGGCACTCTTACAGAAAAAGTTCCTGAACTTACAGAGGGTGTTGACGCACTGGATAAAGGTGTTCAGCAGTACACCGCTGGTGTTGATCAGCTTAATGAAAACTCTGAGGCATTAAAAACCGGTGCAAGCAGCCTGGAATCAGGTGCCAAGGCATTAAGCGAAGGCATTGATACTCTTTCCAGTGGTGCCTCACAGTATGTAAGCGGTGCTAATACTCTTGCAGATGGAACAACTGCTTATGTTAATGGTGCAAATAAACTGGCTAAAGGCGCAAAACAGCTTTCCGGTCTTGAAAAACTTGGCGATGTTTCCGATGGTATTTCCAAACTGAATGCAGCCGTAACTAATGGCACTGAAAGCTCTGTTTCACTTGTATCCGGAACCCAGAGTCTGGAAGATGGACTGAAAGATCTGAGCGACAACGTTTCTGCTCTGGAAGGCAGCACAACAGAAGAGTCTCTCAAGGAACTGGCAAACGGTCTTTCCACAGCACATCAGGGCATGACAGACGCATCCGCCGGTATGACAGATGCTGCAAACGGTATGACAGATGCTGCAAATGGCATCACAGATGCTGCAAATGGCATCACAGATGCTACAGGATATGTTGACAAAGCCGCAGGTATCGCAACTACAGTAAGCACAAGTATTTCCCAGAGCCTTATTCCTGCAGTACAGGCTGCAGGCGAACAGTTCTCCGGTGTTGGCAGTCAGATCAATGATCTTCTTTCCGGATACGGTCAGACTACCGGTGAAGTACTTTCCGATGCCAATACCAAAATCGGCACTGCCCGGGATACCATGAACAATGCTGCTGCTACTCTTCAGGCAATTCAGCAGTCTGCATCCGAAGAAGGAACTATTTCAGCCGAAAGCCTCAACGATGTGATTAATACCCTGTATGGTACCGCCGAAGGTACGACAGATGTAGATGGTTCCTATATGAGTAATTATTCAGATCAGGTTTCCCAGCTGGCAGCTGATGTATCCCAGAAGTTTTCCGATACACAGGCAAGTCTGAATGATACCGTTTCCAGTTTCAATGACGCAGCTGCCGGACTGTCTCAGATCTCTGATGGATTGAAAGGTGGCGTTTCTTCTCTGAATGATGGCGCTTCTAAACTTAACGATGGCGCTACTACCATGAATAACGGTGCTGCTGCCATGAACACAGGCGCAGACCAGATGGCTGAAGGTGCTTCTCAGCTCGCTGAAAAAACAAAAGGACTTTCCCCAAATCTGGTATCAGCCCTTTCTGCCGGAGTTAATCAGCTTTATGACGGTGCTAAATTAGTAAACAACGGAGTACAACTGGTTTCCGCAGGACTTCAGACTCTTGAAACAAATACAACATCCTTCCCGGATGCTGCTGATGGAATTAAAGCCCTGAATGAAGGGTTTGATCAGTTAACTGCTAACAACAAGAAACTGACAGATGGTGCAAAGAACCTGAAAACAGCCGGAAAACAGATCACCAGTGCACTTCCACAGGTTCAATCCGGTGCTTCTCAGCTGGCAGACGGTTCCGAAACACTGACAGACGGAATCAAAACATATACCGACGGCGTTGCAACTCTTGCCGCAAACAGCTCCGCTCTTACCGATGGTACCAGTCAGCTTTCCACAGGAGCTAAAACTCTTGCAAGCGGTGCTGCTACTCTTGCAAGCGGTACTAAGACATTAGCAAATGGTACTACTACTCTTCACAATGGTACCAAGAAGCTTGTAGACAATAACACCACTCTTAATGGTGGCGCTTCCCAGCTGGCAGATGGTTCTAAGACTCTGACAGCAGGTATCAAAACATACACTGATGGTGTTGCAACTCTTGCATCTAACAGTTCTGCTCTTACCAGCGGAACCGGTCAGCTTTCTACCGGAGGTAAAACTCTTGCAAGCGGTGCTACTACTCTTGCAAACGGTACTAAAACATTAGCAAACGGTACCTCTACACTTCTCAGTGGTACAAAGAAACTTGTAAGCAATAATACTACACTTAACAGCGGTGCCAAGAAACTGACAGATGGTGCTTCTCAGATTCAGAGTGGTGCTTCTCAGCTTTATGATGGTTCCAAGAAGCTTGGAGATGGTATGAAAGAACTGCAGGATGGTTCTGAAACACTGACAACAAGCCTTAGCGATGGCGCAGATACAGTAAAAGACAATTCTGCAAGTGATGAAGCGATCAAGATGTTTGCAACTCCTGTTGTAAGCGATGAAAGTAAACTTACCGATGTTCCGAACAACGGACACGCAATGGCACCTTACATGATGTCTGTAGGTCTCTGGGTTGGTGCACTGGCATTCTGCCTGATGTATCCTCTGGCTCAGTACAAGGGCAAACTGAAATCCGGTTTTGCATGGTGGGCAAGCAAAGCTTCCGTACTTTATCCGGTTGCAATTCTTCAGGGAATTGTCCTGATCCTGCTGTTACATCAGTTTAATGGATTTACACCTGCCGAGATGGGCAAGACGATCTTGTTCGCCTGCCTGACATCCATGACATTTACATCCATCATGTACTTCTTCAACATTACCGTTGGTAAAGTAGGAAGCTTCCTGATGCTGGTATTCATGGTAGTTCAGCTTGCAGGATCTGCCGGAACTTATCCGGTTGAGATTTCTCCGGAATTTGTCGGAAAGATCCACGCATACCTGCCATTCACCTACACAGTCGATGCATTCCGTGCAACGATCAGTGGTGGCAGAAGCATTACTACTTCCGTAATCGTAATGGCTGTACTGTTTGTGATCTTCACAATCCTGACGATCCTTCAGTTCAATCATATGGCCAAGAGAAAGAAAGAAGATAAGATCGTTCTTTTCGACTGGCTGGAAGAAAGAGGTCTTGCTTAATCATTAAGCATCAACTTAAGTCACTGACAGAAGCTCCCCCGAACCTTCTGTTAGATATATAAAAAATAAAAAACCGGAAATCTTCATCTCTGGAGATTTCCGGTTTTCTTTATTTCTCTTATTCCGCTTCTGCTGTCGGTGTCGCTGTAGCTTCTGCTCCACCGTTTGTCAGTGTTTCATATGCTGTGAACATTTCTTTTACTGTCATCTTGTTTACAAGGAATACCTTGTTTCCAACAATAACTGCATAATAGTTCGTATCATATGTGTAGAAAGTAACTGTTGTCTGGTTATTATCTGTATCCGTAAACACTGCCGTCATTTCCGGATCTGTAGCAGGTGTATACGTATCTGTAAGCCGTTTCTGGCCTGCCATATTTATAAGCTTATTGTAGAAGGTTGTAAATGTTGTACTGTCGATCTCATCGCCGTTAAGCTTGTAAGTCGTTGTTTCTGTCTCATTTCCGTCATCATCTTTGGATGTTTCACGTGAAACATTTACAGTACTTGTTTCATTTCCGTAAGTAACCTGAAGCTGATCCAGTGTTTTTACGGACTGATAATTAACGATCAGTGACCAGAGATCCGAAGCTTTTTTATCGATCACCGCACTTAATGTATCTGTAGACATTGTGTAAACCTGTTTGTTATCTACCGTTACATATCTGCTGTCATCACCGGCTTCATCACCTACGTAGATTACCTGCTGCTTATCTACAGTCGTAGTCTTCTTCTCATCAGAAGAACTGCCGTCTGAAGAGTCTGCGCCACTATCCTCTGAAACGCTCTCAGAGGCCTCAGAATCGCTTTCTGATAAATCTTCCTCCGCCTCTTCCTGATAATCCACTGTAATCGTCGCATACGGCTTATCAAGGCCATATTGGGAAAGATCCTCCGCATTATAATTTACAAACTCATCAAATGCGAAATTTCCAAGTCCGGAGGTTACATTTCCTGCTGCTGTGGTATCTGCGGTTTCTTTATCACTGCTACCGTCTGTAGAAACATCCCAGGTAGCACCGTCGGAATTTTCTTCCAGCACATAAGAATCTTTATCCTCACTAACCTGAACCTTCTCCACTGTAGAAGAATCGATCGTCGGGAAATCCTCTCCCTGTGCATAATCATAAAGAGAATTCATAAACGGTGTTACCGTATCTGCTGCTACCACATATACGGTGCTGTCTTCATCATCTCTGGAAATGTAATACTGATTTGTAGAAGTATTTTCATCTCCAATGTTGAACTTCGTTGTTCCGTCAGCTGTGGTAACTGTTACGGAATTGGACGGTGAATCCAGTCCATATTCCGTAAGATCATCTACTTTTTCAAGGACACGGTCTGCTTCTACTTTTTCCAAGGCAGACGCTGCGGAATCAAGCGTTGTCTGATTTACCGGAAAAGCAGTCTCATCCTTCTTTACCCAGGAATCATCTTTTTTCTCAAAAGTCGTATCCTTCTTATCTATGATAAATTCCAGGGATTTGATGTCATCCGTTTTCACGGAAAACACCTCTGTTTTGCTTTCCTCTTCGCTGCTGCTTCCCGCACTCTCTTCTTTCGATACATAGGAATTTATTCCTACATAAACGCCGCCGAGAACTGCCAGTACAACAACAGCGGAAACAAGTTTCGTTGATTTTTTCATTATGCTTTTCTCCTCTTAAGCCAGATTAAAAATCCTGCAACAAGGAACACTCCCGGGATCAGACCAATAGTACAGATCTTCCAGAATGCCGCATCATAATCTGTAACTGTCAGGCTTGTAGTCTCAAGGCTCTTGGACGGAATGGAAACAGAACTGCTCTCATCCGTGTTTGTCATCCAGCTTAAGGATTCCAGAAGCAGCTTCTCGTTTCCACCGGATACCATCTGATTTACCTGGCTCTCCATCAGATTTGCTGTGGAATAATAAACGATCTGTGTTTCCTTGTCACCATCCAGTTTTTCTGTGATCGCCACGCCAAGATCGAACGGACCTTCAATATCTCCGTCCTCTTTTTCCATCTGTGTGCTCTGCATGTTCGTCTTAGAGTAAGCTTTGTCAGAGGTTGTCAGAATACTGTCGATAGTTACTGTGTCTCTCACGTCATCTGTTTTCTGAATTCCCTGTGCATACGGAGCAAGTACATAGGATCCTGCAGAAGCTGTCTCAGAGCTTGCATCTGTGCTGTTGACAGTCGGTACCAGATAATACGGCATCTGCATTCCGTAATGCTGGCTGTCTCCCTCGAATACAATTCCTTCTGCACGTTTTACACCATAGTTTTCAAGAACTGCATCGAAGTTCGGAAGATCCTCCTGTGTATAATCTGAGAAGATCATGGCTTTTCCGCCAGCTTCCAGATAATCAAGAATCTCTGTTTTTTCTTCCTCGGAAATATCGCTTGTCGGAGAAGTGATCATCAGGCAGTCTGCGTCATCCGGAACCTTTCCTTCTATAAGAAGATTCAGCTCCTTGATGTCGATATTGGCTTTCTGGATATCCTCCTTGAAGCTGGAATCCAGATCCTTCTCGCCATGACCGGACAGTGTATAAAGTACCGGAAGGTTCTCAGAAGTTACATATCCAAGTGCACTTGTGATCTGTCCTTCACCGTCAAAGCCTGTGGTTGTCTGCTGCCAGGTATTATAATCAACAGATGTGGAATACATATCGCTGTATTTGATGACCTTGTTACGGTCTCCGCATACTACGATCAGACTGTTCGCTGCCAGATCGTCGCTTGTATACTCCGAAGCAAATTTCGGATTTACAACCGGGTCTTTTACCTCGACCTTGATGTGCTTTGATTCATCCTCATAACGTTTCAGAAGATTGGAGATCGTCTCATCCTCTGATCCGCTCTGTGCGATCTGGTAAATAGTAACGTCTTTATCCAGTGCTTTCAGAACTTTTTTTGTCTCATCACCAATGGTATAAAGCTTGGATGAACTTACATCCAGCTGTGAATATTTAGATGGAATGGCACCTACGATCATATTGATCACAACCACGATCACAATAAAGATTGCTGCCATAGCCATGCTGTAGGAACCGTTTTTCAGATGCTTTTTGCTGATGGTTCCTACCAGCTTCTTCGGATCTGGTTTATGTTTATTTTTCATTTCTATTCACCCCCTAGTTCCAGCGTCTCTTCTGAATGGACTGCATGGTAAGAAACAGGCAGATTGCGATAACAGAGATAAAATAAACGATTCCTGTCACGTCAAACACACCGTTTGTAAAATTATCATAATGTCCGCTCAGATTAAATACATTCAGTACTTTCTGGATGCCTCCCTGGAAAATACTGGATTTCACAACATATACGATCACAAGGGCAATTTCTCCCACCAGACCGATCACAGCAGAAATCAGCACATTTTTAATCATGGTATAGATAATGATCGCGATCGCCACGATCAGAAGTCCGAAGGCTACTGCTGTTGACATGGAAGTCTGTGAAAAGAAAGATGAAATTCCATTCATCATATAAAAAGCAAACAGGAATACGAAAGTAAGTACTGCCGCAATTACCTGACTTTCCGTAAGTGCTGACATAAATACTCCGATTGCCAGATTGGCACATCCCAGAAGGAAAAATCCCAGGATTCCGGTATATGCGGAAGCAAAGGATACTGTTCCGAATTTACTCATGATCAGTGGGTAAAAGCACATAATCACTACAGGAATGGCAAATACTGCAACCAGAGCGAGATATTTTCCAAATACGATATCCCATACAGATACCGGTGCTGTCAGAAGCAGCTGATCTGTTTTTTGCTTACGCTCTTCTGCAAGTACACGCATGGAAAGAATCGGCACACCGATCAGGAACACAAATGTCAGTGCGCTTAATGTATATTCAAACTTTGAGTAACCGCCTGAGAGCTGATATGCGGAAAAATAAATTCCGGTCAGCACCAGGACAAAAAATATAAAAAGATATCCGACCATGGATGTCAGATAGCTTTTCAGCTCTCTTTTAAAAATCGCTGTCATGACTGATCCCCCTCTTTCTCATCTGAAACCTTTTCCTGTTCTGAAGCTTCTTTTTGCTCTTCTGTAGTTTCTTCTACCGGCTTCCAGTCTGATTTTTTCTGGCCATTGGAGGTCTTTTTCTCTCCTTCGGTGAGTTCAAGGAATACATCCTCAAGAGAAACTCTCTTAACCTGCATTTCATAAATCGGGCAGTCTGCTTTTGCCATAGCGTAGAAAGCTTTTTCCCGGATATCCACATTTTCTTCGATGGAAACCTTAACTTTCCACAATTCCTCATCGCTGTCATAGGACATTTCCACACCGGTAACGCCTTCTATGGATCCCAGTGTCTTATGAACGGTATCCTTCTCTCCTTTTACCTTCATAAGAAGACTGTTTGAACCTGCTGCCAGACGTTCCAGATTATCCGGTGTATCGCTGGCCACCAGTTTTCCGTGGGAAATGATCAGAACATAATCACATACTGCTCTTACTTCAGAAAGAATATGTGAGCTCAGGATCACTGTATGTTTTTTCTTCAGACTTTTAATCAGGTCACGGATCTCTATGATCTGCTTCGGATCAAGTCCTACGGTAGGCTCATCCAGAATGATCACCTCCGGATATCCCAGGATTGCCTGTGCAAGTCCTACTCTCTGGCGGTAACCTTTGGAAAGGTTTTTGATCAGACGGTCTTTCATATCCGTGATCTTTACCATATCCATGACTTCTTTAATCTGTTTGTCTTTGTCTTTTTTCGGGATTTTTTTCAGATCTGCCGCAAATTTCATGTACTCAAGAACAGTCATATCAAAATAAAGCGGCGGCAGTTCCGGCAGATAGCCGATACATTTCTTGGCTTCCTCCGGTTCTTCCAGAATATCATGACCATCGATCATTACTTTTCCTTCTGTAGAAGCAATGTATCCGGTGATCATGTTCATTGTTGTTGATTTTCCTGCACCGTTCGGTCCCAGGAATCCGTAAATTTTCCCCTTTTCGATTTGAAAGGAAAGGTGGTCTACTGCAGTATGATCGCCATACTTTTTGACCAGATTACTTACTTCGATCAATTTACTCTCCTCCTTTTATTATAAGACACCTTTTACGAAGGCATCTGGCCAAAGATAAGAACTTTTTTACTCCGGCTTTCTTTTACACAATAGAAAATGCTCCTGGATGAAACAGAGAATGGGGGAATCCAGGAGCATCTCTATCACTTTATAGTGTAAAAATAATTTGTGATAAAAGTAGGATGAATGTGTGATATTTTTGTGAAACAGAATGATCTTTTATGCCAGTGGCTCTCGAAGTGGTGTACCGGCTTTTCTCGGGTATTTTCCCGGAGTCGTTTTTACTTTTTCGATGATAACAAGAGAACGTCTGATCTCAGATCCCGGAAGATCAAAATACTGAATATCACGGATCTTTCCGCCGAGGATCTTTACTGCCTTCTCTGCTGCTTCTGCTTCTTCTTTTACAGAACCGGATTTATAGGATACAAAAAGTCCTCCGACCTTTACATATGGGAGACAGTATTCGGACAGGGTTGCCAGTCCGGATACAGCTCTGGACACGCAGAGATCATATTTTTCCCGGTAAGATTTATTTTGGGCATACTCTTCGGCTCTTCCGTGAATCGCTGTGATTCCGTCAAGACCAAGAAGCTCGAAAGTTTCCTGGAGAAATTTTACTCTCTTGTTCAAAGAATCCAGAAGGCAGGCTTCCACCTCCGGAAAAGCGATTTTCAACGGAACTCCCGGGAATCCTGCTCCTGTTCCTATATCCATGACAGTTTTTACTTTTGTCATATCCACTGCCTTGACACAGCAGAGACTGTCCAGAAAATGTTTCACGAGAACCTCATCAAATTCTGTGATTCCGGTCAGGTTCATGACTTTGTTTTTTTCTACAAGATATTCATAAAACTGGATAAACTGGTGTTTCTGAGTGTCATTCAGAGTAATCCCAAGCTCTTCGCAGCCTTTTTCAAGGATTTCTAAGTTGTACATGTATTTTCCTCTCTATTTCATTATTTATTCGGTATCTCTTAATGTTTATGACCGGATCTGCTCTCCAGGTATACAAGAAGCACGGAAATATCTGCCGGGGATACGCCGGAGATTCGGGATGCCTGACCGATAGATACCGGTCTGTACGCTTCCAGCTTCTGGCGTGCTTCGATACGAAGGCTTCCTACCTCTTCATAATCGATGTCTTCCGGAAGCTTTTTCTGCTCCAGTTTCTTGAACTGCTCTACCTGCTTCATCTGGCGGCGGATATAGCCGTCATACTTGATGTTGATCTCTACCTGCTGGCATACATCTTCCGGAAGCTCCGGTCTTTCCTTATCGATCGGTGCCAGTGCTACATAAGTAAGCTCCGGTCTGCGGATCAGCTCTGCAATGGTTGTTCCGGATTTCAGCAGTGTGCTTCCAAGGGATTCCAGAAGGCTCTGTACCTCTGCAGATGCGCCGATATTTGTATGTTCAACACGCTGGATCTCTTCCTGGATCCGGCGCTCTTTTTCCAGTAATTTATTGTAGGTTTCATCATCTACCAGGCCGACCTCCCAGCCTTTTTTGCGAAGACGGAGATCTGCATTATCCTGACGGAGAAGCAGGCGATACTCAGCACGGCTTGTCATCATTCGGTATGGCTCATGGTTTTCTTTTGTTACGAGGTCATCAATAAGAACTCCGATGTATGCTTCGGAGCGGTCAAGTATCAGCTGTTCTTTTCCTTTTACTTCCATGGCTGCATTGATTCCTGCGATCAGTCCCTGAGCCGCAGCTTCCTCGTAGCCTGAACTTCCGTTAAACTGTCCGCCGCTGAAAAGTCCTTTGATCTTTTTGAATTCCAGTGTCGGATAGAGCTGGCGTGGATTAATGCAGTCGTACTCGATGGCATAAGCATTTTTTACAATTTTTGCGTGTTCCAGGCCTGGTACAGAATGGTACATTTCGTACTGAACATCTTCCGGAAGGGAACTTGACATTCCACCAATGTACATTTCATTTGTGTAAAGACCTTCCGGTTCGATGAATACCTGATGACGTTTTTTATCTGCAAAACGTACTACTTTATCCTCAATGGACGGACAGTATCTTGGGCCGGTTCCTTCAATCATACCGGAATACAGCGGGGATCTGTCCAGATTTGCACGGATGATTTCGTGTGTTTTTTCATTTGTATAGGTCAACCAGCAGGATTTCTGCTCGATCTGTACGGATTCCGGGTCTGTTGAGAAGGAGAACGGAACTACCTTTTTGTCTCCGAATTGTTCTTCCATCTTGGAATAATCAATGGTGTTTCCGGCGATTCGGGCCGGTGTTCCTGTTTTGAAACGGAACATTTCGATTCCCAGTTTTTTCAGGGAATCAGTGAGATAATTGGCTGCCTGAAGTCCGTTTGGTCCCGTATAGTTGCTTACATCGCCGTAGATACAGCGGGCTTTGAGGTAGGTTCCTGTACAGAGAACGACTGCTTTTGCATGATAGGTAGCTCCGGAGAATGTTTTTACTCCCGTAATGTGTCCGTCTTCTACAAGAAGCTTGGTTACTTCTCCCTGGCGGATGGTAAGATTCTCTGTGTTTTCAAGTGTTTTTCTCATTTCTGTGCTGTAGGCCTGTTTGTCTGCCTGTGCACGAAGGGAATGTACGGCTGGTCCTTTGGACTGGTTGAGCATCTTGGACTGAATGAATGTCTTGTCGATATTTTTTCCCATTTCTCCACCAAGGGCGTCCAGCTCGCGGACGAGGTGACCTTTGGAGCTGCCGCCTACGTTGGGGTTACATGGCATCAGTGCGATGCTGTCTACGCTGACTGTGAACATGACGGTCTGGAGTCCCAGACGGGCGCAGGCTAATGCGGCTTCGCAGCCGGCGTGGCCGGCGCCTACTACTACGATATCAAAAAACTGTTCCAGGTTTTTCATGCTTTTTCTCCTTTTTTCTTTATGTTCTGATTCTTTTTTATTTTGGTAAATTTGAAAACCGCAAAGGGGCCATAAAGCCATGGCCCCTCTGCATTCCTTTGCTCTATTTACCCATGCAGAATTTCGAGAATATCTCATTTACTAAATCCTCACCCATGGATTCTCCCAGAATCCGACCGAGACTTTCGTAGGCGTCGGTAAGGTCTATGGAATAGAAGTCTTCGGGCATGCCGGACTGAATGCTGGTTTGTACCAGAGTTAGGCTTTCCTGTGCTTTCAGGAGCTCCTGTCTGTGGCGTTCGTTGGTGATATAGACTTCGTCGTTAAAGTTGATCTCCCCGCTGAAGAACATTTCACGGATCTTTTCTTCCAGTTCTTCGATTCCTGTCTCTTCTTTTGCGGATATCGGGATTACCGGCTGATTTATTCTGCTCTTTAAATCTTCTATATCTATGGCTGGTTTAAGATCTGTCTTGCTGTAGAGAACAATTGTCTTTTTCTCTTGCAAAATTTTTATGATTTCTTCATCGTTTTCATCTAACGGTACGGACGAATCTACGACATACAGGATCAGATCTGCGTCTGCTGCCATTTCTTTTGCTTTGGACACACCTATTTTTTCTACGATATCCTCTGTCTGGCGAATTCCTGCTGTATCTGCCAGCTTTAATGTTATTCCATGCAGATTAATATACTCTTCCAGTACATCCCTCGTAGTTCCTGCGATATCTGTTACAATGGCTCTGTCTTCTCCCAGCAGCAGATTTAAGAGAGATGATTTTCCTGCGTTTGGTTTTCCCAATATAACGGTCCGGATGCCTTCCTGAATGATCTTTCCGTCTCCAGATGTTTTCAGCAGTCCCTGTATTTTTTCTTTCTCTTCTGCTACAATCTCCTCTAATTC
Organism: Blautia aquisgranensis; assembly: GCF_040096615.1. Classification (NCBI taxonomy): domain Bacteria; kingdom Bacillati; phylum Bacillota; class Clostridia; order Lachnospirales; family Lachnospiraceae; genus Blautia; species Blautia aquisgranensis. Next base: position 21,880 of record NZ_JBBMEJ010000014.1, on the reverse strand, counting down.
TTCCGAATATCCTGTCAGATCATAGTGCTCCGGATCGTCTAATGCTGATTCAATGTACGCTATATGGTACAGTAATTTTTTTCTTATTTGCTGTACTGTTTTTCGGACTGAACCTCTTAATTGGCTCACAGAATTCCTTAATGAGTACTCATTTTTGGACTGTATTACATCCATAACGGCCTCTGCCTGGGACAGATCGATCCTTCCGTTAAGGAATGCACGCTTGGTAAACTCACCCGGTTCTGCAATTTCTGCCCCATGTTTCAGCACAGTTTCCAGCACTTTTTTCATGGCAAGAACACCGCCATGACAGTCAATTTCAATAGTGTCTTCTCCTGTATAAGTGCGAGGTGCCCGCATGGCCATTACCAGGACTTCGTCTACCATTTCTTCGTTATCATATATATATCCATAGTGAATTGTATGGCTTGGAACATTTTCCAGAGATTTTTTTCCGCCCTTGGAACGGTATACTTTTGCTGCGATCTCAAAGGCTTCCGGACCGCTGATTCTTACGATACCGATGCCGGATGCACTCATAGCTGTGGAGATTGCTGCGATGGTTGTCTCTTCCATTCTTCACTCTCCTTTTCTGAACTATTATTCAAACTTTTCTGTGGACACAAAAAAAGTTATCCCGGAAAAGCTTTTTTTTACACGCAAAAACACGTGTTATTCACGCTTTCACCTAGAATAACATCTCTTCATGATTATAAATAATTGTCGCAGATATTGCAATGCTAAATTCCAGTTTCACATAAAAAAACAAGCCACACCCCCGGAGCATACGCTCCGGGTGCGGCTTGTCGTACTGAAATCAATAATTATTGCGTTTCAGCTTTACCACTACATGTCTGTAAGGTTCTTCACCCTCACTGACTGTCTCTACATAGCGGTTGCCCTGCAGAGATGCGTGGATGATTCTTCTTTCGTACGGATTCATCGGTTCCAGAACTACCGGTTTTCTGGTTTTCTTCACCTTGAAAGCGATTCCTCTTGCAAGGTTCTCCAGAGTTTCTTTACGACGGCGTCTGTAATCCTCTGTATCAAGTTTTACTCGAATGTAAGTGGACTCGCCCTTGTTTACTACAAGGCTTGTCAGATACTGGAGAGAATCCAGTGTCTGTCCTCTTTTTCCAATGAGGATACCCATGTCCTCACCTTCAAAATCTACATCAAGAGAACCATCTGCTGTATTGTATTTGGATGTGATCTCCACTTCTCCAAGATCCATGGAACCAAATACATCGCGAAGAAATACAACTGCTCTCTCTTCGATCTCTTTGATCTTCTCCGGATCAGTGATGATCTCAACCGGTCTTCCCTGCTTCGGTGCCTTCTCACGTGTTTCCTTCGGCTGAGGCTCCTTCGGCGCTCTCGGCTGTTTCTCACGTGCAGGTTTTGCCTTCGGCTGGAAGTCTTTTGCCGGTTTCTCTTTTGGCTGTGCATTCTTTACAGGTGCCTCTTCAGATGTTTTCTCTTCCTGTTCTGCTTCTGCTTTCACCGGTTTCTTCTCCTTTACAGGAGCAGCTTTCGGTGCAGCTTCTTTCTTCATATTCGGAGTAAACGGCTTGTCTAATTTCTTCTCATCTTTAATAGCATCCAGTTTAACGGACTCTACCAGATTTTCGATCTCCTGCATATCAGAAACTGGCTCGATTCTGCGAACTTTGATCACGGCAGGTTTGCTGCCGATTCCGAAGAATCCGGAGCTGCCTTCACTGATAACCTGAATATCAAGCTGGTCACTGGAAGTTCCAAGCTCAAGACACGCTTTTGTGATAGCTTCATTCTTTGTTTTTGCTGAAAACTGAATGTAATCCTCCATTACGAACCCCTCCGTTCCTGATTATTTCTTCTTATTTCTCTCGTCAAAATCTCTTACGAGATTAGCTTTGGATGTGATACTTCCTGCTTTTGCATTTCTTGACTTCGCATAAGCTTCATCAACCTTGCGAGCTCTGTCTGAAGCACCATTGTTTCCGCTGTTACCCTTATCAATTACAGGTTTATTGATATTCTTGGCGGACTGATGAGCCTGATTTGTAATCTTCTGCGGCGGAAGTCCTTCCTTCGCACGTTTCGCTTCGATCTTCTTCATATTCTCATTAACCAGATCATCAATGTTCATCTTATCAAGATGACGATTGATTGCAAACTGCTGGGCACTTCGAACGACAGCACTGGCGATCCAGTAGATACCAAGACCAACCGGGAATGTGAAACAGAAGAATGCAGACATCAGAGGCATAACCATGTTCATGGTCTTCATGGAGTTTGCCATTGCGCTGGCCTGATCATTTCCGTCTGCCGGCTGTGTTGCTGCCTGTGGCATAAGCTTCAGGTTCAGCATCTGAGTTGCCCATGCAAGAACCGGGATCAGAAGTGCTACGATCGCAAGTAACAGAGAACCATGATTTTTGAAGAATTCCATGATATAATACAGCGGCTGGTCTGCGATATTCAGGCCACAGAAGCCCTGCATCTTGGAAATATTGCCGGATGCTTTTGTGATCGCATCAGAAAATCCTGAAAACTGATCCATCTGTGCCAGCTCTTTCCACTGGGAAGGGGAAAGTGCATACAGAAAATCAACAATAGAGTTACTTGTAGCATTTCCGGCACTGTCCATAACGAGACGTACTCGTGTCATGGAATGGTCTGTGATAAACTGCTGCAGGATATCTGTGTATCCGTTTACAGCTACCAGGTTATCAACTACACCAGTAAAAATGTTCTTTACACTTCCAACGTAAGCAGGAATCCGGTAGATAACCTGATACAGAGCAAACAGAATAGGCATCTGAATGGCTAACTGTACACAGCTACCGGTTGGAGAAACACCATATTTCTGATAAACAGCCTGGGTTTCTTCGTTCATTTTCATCATAGAGTCCTGATCTTTTTTACCCTGATATTTCTTCTGGACCTTCTGGATCTCAGGCTGCATGATGGCACTTAACTTGGAAAATTTCTGCTGCTTGATCTGCAGCGGTGTCATAAAGGCAAAGATAAGAATACTGAAGATAATGATACAAAGACCAATGTTCTGGATTCCGAACAGGCCGTCAAGCATCTTATATATGCCATCCATGATCCATCCCATCACAGACGCGATCTGTCCGATAATAGGAGTTCCGGTTTTTGTTGCTAAAAACAGTTCCAAATTCATTTCCTCCTAGACTTCTTATTCAATTGTAAAAGTCCGGTAACTGCCCTGCCCCGGGAAAAGAGACAAAACAGTCACAAAATAATTCATGGCACAGGGTCATAGCCTCCGTGGGAAAAAGGATTGCATCGCAATATCCTCCATACCGCAAGAAGGCTTCCCTTAAATGCGCCATATTTTTCGATTGCTTCTAAACCATATTGAGAACATGTGGGAATATAAGGACATTTCGTTCTCTTCATCGGCGAGATATATTTTTGATAGAGTCTTATCATCTTAATCAGAAATTTCTTTATCATGTTCATTCCCTGTTATATGATGCTTTTTTGCAAGATGCAAAAGTGCACTCTCGATCTCGTGAAAGCCTTTATCTTTCGCTCCGGCTCTCGCTACAACTACAATATCAAGGTTACTGTCAAAATCTGTTTCGTTGAGACGATAGCTTTCTCTGATCAATCTGGTGAGTCTGTGGCGAACCACACTATTCCCTACTTTTTTACTTACTGATATTCCCAGACGATTCTTCTTGTGCTGATTCTTCAGCACGTACATCACCAGAAGCCGATTTGCGTATGATGTTCCGTTCTGATATACAACTCTGAAATCTTGATTCTTTTTTAAGGACTCTGATCTTATCAAACGAATCCTCCTTAATTAAATTCCGCTCCTGCGGATATTTCTCCGGATAGAAGAAAAGACCACATAAATGCGGTCTTGCAGCTTATGCTGATAACTGTTTTCTTCCTTTTAATCTTCTTGCAGCTAATACTTTACGTCCGCCCTTTGTGCTCATACGAGCTCTGAAGCCGTGAACCTTAGCTCTGGATCTCTTTTTTGGCTGAAATGTCATCTTCATAGGTAAAGCACCTCCTTTATCTATTTTTAATTGTTATGAAATAACTTATCATTCAGAACATCGTTTCAATTATATAAATAAACCGCCTTTTCGTCAAGTAAAAATTGCAAAAAACCCGATAAAATCAACGTTTCTTAAAACTACCACCACCTTGCATTTTTTTATTTTGGCGTTTATGTGGAAAGTGCTTATGGTTTACGTAACATTATCCACATTTTGTGGATAACTTGTGGATAACTCGTGGATTACCGTCGAATTTATCCACTTTTCGAGGGTATTTTTTTCGCGATTTTTTGAAAAATCCCTTTAAAATGCGGTATTTCAGCAGTGGATTATTTTATACACATAAATATTCCACATTTTCCACGAACTACCTACTTATGGAAACCTTTTTAACGGTTATACACTGTTTTCCACGCTAATCCACATCTATTTCCCCAGGTTATCCACAATATTATCCCCAATGTTTTCCCCAAAATATCCACGTTTTCCATTGCGAAAACCGATTTTTCATTGTAATATATAAAAGGATATCTGTCTCCAGTCGAAGGCTGGGGGTTATTATAATACTCATGGGAGGAAAAAATGAACACTGTTATTGAAAAATGGGAGGAGATCCTTAACACTGTCAAATCTGAATATGAGGTGACTGATGTCCCTTTTAATACCTGGCTTAAGCCGCTGAAAGTTTATGAGGTTGACGGAAATCTGATAACAGTCATTGTTCCCTCTGAGCAGGCCGGCATTGGTGTTAATTACATCAGTAAACGCTACAAAATACCTCTCCAGGTTACGATCTGTGTGCTGACAGGCATGGAAGAATGCGAAGTTCGCTTCGTCCTGGAAAAAGATCTCCCCAAGAAAAAAGAAAAAAATACTTCCTATGATAAACAGGTTCAGGATACACGTTACGAAGAAGCTCATTTAAATCCAAAATACACTTTCGACACCTTCGTTGTAGGAAGCAATAACAAATTCGCTCAGGCAGCAGCCCTTGCAGTTGCCGAATCACCGGGAGATACCTATAATCCGCTTTTTATTTACGGCGGCGCGGGTCTCGGTAAGACCCATCTTATGCATTCCATCGCTCATTTCATACTGGAACACGACCAGAACAGCCGGGTTCTCTATGTAACTAGCGAGGAATTCACCAACGAACTGATCGAAACCATTCGAAACGGAAATAACACAGCAATGAGTAAATTTCGTGAAAAATACAGAAATATTGATGTTCTTCTCGTCGATGATATTCAGTTTATTATAGGAAAGGAATCCACACAGGAAGAATTTTTCCATACATTCAACAGTCTCCACAGCGCCAAAAAACAGATCATCATCTCATCGGATAAACCTCCGAAAGACATGGAAATCCTGGAAGAGCGCTTCCGTTCACGGTTCGAATGGGGTCTGATCGCAGACATCACACTGCCGGATTATGAGACACGAATGGCAATTCTTCATAAAAATGAGGAGATGAACGGTTACAGCATCAGCGAAGATGTCATCAAATACATCGCAACCAATATCAAATCCAATATTCGAGAGCTGGAAGGTGCTTTCAATAAAGTTATGGCCGGAGCCAAACTCGAAAAGAAAGAGGTTACTCTGGAACTGGCCGAGCAGGCATTGAAGGATATTATTTCTCCGGATGAGAAAAAAGTGATCACACCGGAATATATTATCTCCGTTGTTTCCGATCATTACGGAGTAACACCGGCTGACTTAAGTGGAAATAAGCGAAACTCCAAGATCGTTATGCCGCGTCAGGTTGCCATGTATCTCTGCCGTGAAATTATTTCCACACCACTGAAAAATATTGGAAAAGCCCTGGGAAACCGTGACCATACAACGGTTATGCACGGCATCGAAAAGATCGAAAACGAATTGCAGAACGACGATAACTTAAAAAATACCATTGATATATTGAAAAAGAAGATTAATCCACAAGGTTAGGAAAGTTTTCCACATTACTGGTGTATAACGTGTTGATTGTATGTGGATGAATGTGTACAACTTTTTTGCGAAAAATCGGCGGTAATTTTATCCCACCGTTATTCACATCCGAAACTACCACTTATACACAAAGTTATCCCACTCGAAAAACCTTGAAAACATCAGCCTTGTGGGAGTTTTTCACAAAATCTGAGCCCCTACGGCGGTTACGGCGGATTTTTTCTATAAATATATTTATAAAAACCACAATTTACTCAGAAAGGGAGTTATACACATTATGAAAATCATCTGCTCCAAATCAAATCTGTTAAAAAGTGTAAGTATCGCACTCAAAGCAGTTCCATCAAAAACCACCATGCCAATACTTGAATGTATTCTTATGGATGCAACAACAAACCAGATCAAATTTACCACCAATGATATGGAACTGGGAATTGAAACAATTGTTGAAGGTACTATAGAAGAAAAAGGAATGGTTGCTCTTGATGCAAAAATTTTCTATGAGATCATCAGACGACTTCCTGATAATGATGTTACTATTAAAACAGATGATAAATATGCTGCAACCATCACCTGTGAAAAAGCAAAATTCAATATTCCAGGAAAATCAGGAGAAGATTTTGCTTATTTACCAATGATCGAAAAAGATGAACCACTTACGATCTCCCAGTATACGTTAAAAGAGATGATCAGACAGACAATCTTTTCTATTGCCGTCAATGAAAACAATAAGCTGATGACTGGTGAACTTTTTGAGATTAAAGATAACTGCCTGAAGGTAGTTTCTCTGGATGGTCACCGTATTGCGATCCGAAAAATGCCACTTAAGAAAGATTATTCTGACCGGAAGGTGGTAGTTCCAGGCAAAACTTTAAGTGAAGTAAGTAAGATCCTGTCCGGTGAAGTAGATGATCAGGTCAGCATTTACTTTACAAAAAACCACATACTGTTCGAATTTGACCAGACGATGGTAGTTTCCAGACTGATTGAGGGCGAATATTTCAGAATTGATCAGATGCTTTCCAGTGATTATGAGACAAAACTGAAAATTAACAAAAAAGAGTTCCTGGATTGTATCGATCGTGCGACACTTCTGGTTCGTGAGGTTGATAAGAAACCGATTATTATCAATATCACAGATGATGATATGGAGCTTCGTATTGATTCTGCAATGGGTTCCATGAATGAAGAGATTGATATTGAAAAAGAGGGTAAAGATATCATGATCGGTTTCAACCCGAAATTCCTGATCGATGCACTTCGTGTTATTGATGATGAGACTGTTACAATCTATCTTGTAAACCCGAAGGCACCATGCTTTATCCGTGATGAAGAGGAAAGTTACACCTATCTGATTCTTCCGGTAAACATTAATCAGAACCAGGCCAGATAGTATTTGTACAATATAATGAACATACAGATGCCACAGAGTCTGTATAAACTATGCGAAAAATATGCAGCTGGCAGCAGGTGTCCGTCAGCTGCGTACGCTTTATATAAGCACGAAACTCTGAAAACAGTCATCAGGGGGTAATTTAAAACTACCACTTTTTTATAAAAAACAGAAAGAGGTAGTTTAATTGCCACAAAATCCGAAAGAGTAATATAGCGGATTTTACCGGGTGATAACACATGGAATAATTTTTAAGAGGGAAAAGAATTGGAAATCAGAATAAAAGATGAATTTATCAAGCTTGGCCAGGCACTGAAGCTGGCCGGAGTTGTGGAAGATGGTGTTGAAGCAAAATATGCGATCAACGATGGCCTTGTTCTGGTGAACGGAGAGGTTGAGAATCGCCGCGGACGTAAAGTACATCCGGGAGATACCATTTCCTATGATGGAAAAGACATTTATGTGATTGGGTGAAGGAATGTACATTGAATCCATCAAATTGAATAATTTCAGGAATTATGAGTCGCTGGAGATGAATTTTGATCAGGGGACCAATATTCTCTACGGCGATAACGCCCAGGGAAAGACCAATATTCTGGAATCTGTTTATCTGGCAGGAACCAGTAAATCCCATAAGGGAAGCAAGGACCGGGAGATGATCCGTTTCGATAATGAGGAAGCTCATATTCGGATGATGGTAAAAAAGGGCGGGCTTTCATACAAAATAGACATGCACCTCCGGAAAAACAAAGCAAAAGGAGTTGCCATTAACGGGCTGCCCATACGCAAGGCGAGGGAGCTTCTGGGAGTGGTGAATCTTGTGTTTTTTTCTCCGGAGGATCTTAATATTATCAAGAATGGGCCGGGAGAGAGAAGACATTTCCTGGATTCGGAGCTTTGTCAGCTGGATGGTGTTTATATCACGGAGCTGGCCAGCTACAATCATATTGTGAACCAGAGAAATCGTCTTCTCAAAGACTGTTATATGAATCCCGGACTTAAGGATACACTGGATATCTGGGATGCACAGATGACCGGTTACGGACAGAAGATCATCGAAAAAAGAGAAGAATTCGTTGAGGAGCTTAATGAGATTGCGAAGGGACTTCACAGAGGACTGACCGGTGGAATTGAAGAACTGGAAATTCTTTATGAGCCCAGTGTGACTGCTGCGGAATTTGAACAGAAACTGTCGGGGAACAGAGAGCGTGATCTCCGGATGAAACTGACTTCTGTGGGACCGCACAGAGATGATTTCTGTGTAAAGGTGAACGGGATCGATATCAGGAAGTACGGTTCACAGGGGCAGCAGAGAACTGCGGCACTTTCGCTGAAACTTTCGGAGATTTATCTGGTTAAGAAGAAAATTAAGGATACACCGGTGCTTCTTCTGGACGATGTTCTTTCGGAGTTGGACAGTAACAGGCAGACTTATCTGCTGGAAAGCATACATGATATACAGACTTTGATCACCTGTACGGGACTGGATGATTTCGTCAGTCATCAGTTTGAGATTAACAAGGTTTTTCAGGTGGTAAAAGGGCATGTTTATATGCCTAAAGGGTTTTGACAAGCCCGTATGCATATGGTAAACTGATTCTAATTATGGAAAGTTGGTGAATATTTTGGATAAAGAGGAGTTTCGCGTCAAGCTTGGAGAAATCAACAAAATGGTTGAAGTCCAGGATTACAAAGGCGCTATGCAGATCGTTGACAGCATCGACTGGCGTCGCGTGAAAAATGTCCGTACCCTTTGTGTTGTGGGCGAGATTTACGCAGCCAACAAGCGTTATGAGGAAAGTAAGGAAATTTTTCTTCTTGCGTATCACAGAGCGCCGATCGGTAAGAACATACTTTACCGTCTGATCGAGGTATCCCTGAAGATGGGGCAGATCAGTGAAGCTACAGAATTCTTTGATGAATACAGAGAAGTGGCAGGTAATGATAACAGCCAGTATATATTGAAATATAAGATTGCCAGAGCAAAGAACGCATCTCTGAATGAGCAGATCCGTATTCTTGAGGAATATAAGGAGAAGGAGTTTACAGAGAGATGGTCCTATGAGCTGGCCAAGCTTTATTATAAAGCGGGAGACAAGCAGAAATGTCTGGATCTCTGCAATGAGATAGTACTCTGGTTTAACGATGGAAACTATGTGATGAAAGCTCTTGATCTGAAACAGAGAATGGGCGTTCTTACAGGTGAAGAGAAAGAGAAATATGAGAAACAGTTTATTCCGAATCTGATTCCGCCGGAAAAGGCGAAAGAGATTCAGGAGACCAAAGAAACAGAAACTACTGTGCCTGAATATGAGGAAGCGCCGGTTACAGATACAGTTCAGATTGATGATGAACGTGATCTGAGCAGTGCTGAGACACTTCAGGAAAAAATATCCAAAGGTTTCAGAGAATTTTTTGGAGGAAGTAAGAAATCTGAGGAGAACGAAGTTCCGGAAAGTCAGGAGAATGCTGATGAGAAGGAGGATGAGAATCCTTCTGATGATGAAATAGAAAGCGAAGGGGAAGCGGAAAAAGAAACAGTTGCCGGAGAACCGGAGGATACAGAGAACGAGGCCACAGAATCTGAAAATGCTGAAGAAGAACTGGAAACAGGCGTTTCTAATCTGTCAGAAGGAACGGTTCAGCTGAAGACGGAAGCCGAAGAGGAAAAAGAAGAAGAGGAGACATATCAGGAAGCTGTCGAATCTGAAGCTGAAAAGGCTGTAGAGGAAGAGCTTTCTCAGAATGTATCTGAGATGCTTGAAGAAGAGAAAGAAGAAAAATCCGTTGGAGTTCCGCTGAATGAAGCGGGAGAACCGGATTTTTCAGCAACGATCCGTATGCCAGAGCTTAAAATTCCTAAGTCTATGATTAATGTAGATCCGGAGAATGCAAGTGCTTCAGCAGATCTTCCGGATACATCAGAAATTTTTGGCAGTATTGATGATATTGCTGCTTCTGTTGGAAAAGAAGAAAACGAAGATAAAGATGAAGATAAAGAATTTAATCTGGAAGATACAATTCTTGCAGCGGCTTCTGAGCAGGGAATTGAAATTCCGGAAGAAGAGAAATCTCCGGATGTACAGTTTTCAGATGTAACAGAAGAATCGCCGGATGAAGAGGATGATCTGGATCTTGCTGCGGATGAGTTTGTTCCGGAGGAGCCGGATGCAGCTGATATTGAAGACATTATGGCGCAGATTTCTGCACAGCAGGAAGCAGATACAGAATCAGAAAAGAGAATTCCTGATCTGGTGTTTGATGAAGAAGAGGAGCCGGTTACAGAGGAAGATCTCCAGGCTGCAGAAGCAGAATTTCTTAACGGACCTGCAGGAATGCAGAAAGCAGCAGAAGATGGCACAATTGCAGATCTGAATGAGGAAGATATAGTAAAAGAGTCTGGCGAAGCAGAACCTGTAGAAGAACTTGAGCTTTCTGACGATCGAACCAATATAGCGGAAGAAGAAACGCCGCTTGATGAGGAAGAGGAATACAGTGATGATGATTTCAATGTAAACCTTGATCTTGAAGCAGAATCAGATATGGAAGACGATGATGATTTTGTTTCTGATCTCATAGATAATGATATGGACGAGGATGATGAAGAAGAAGAACTCAGTGAGGAAGAACAGCTTGAGAAGTTCATTGAGACCCTTCAGCCTGAACGCGATCCGAATAAGATCATATCCAGAAAGAAACAGCTTACAGATGAAGAAAAGAAACTGTTTACGTATTTTGTAGCAGTTCCGGGAATGAAAGAACAGATTCTCGAGGTACTTTGTGATGTACAGAAGGGTGCAACAGACAGAACTTCACGAACAGGAAATGTGATCGTTATGGGTGGCAGAGAAACCGGAAAAACAAGATTGATTTCAAGCTTGATTCCGGCAATCTGTAAAGAACTGAATATTGAGGCATCCAAGGTTGCTTATATATTCGCAGAAGACATTAATGGAAAAGATATTACAGAAATTGCCCGGAAGCTTGCCGGAGGTTTTCTTGTTATTGAGAATGCAAACCAGCTTTCACAGGAAACTGCAGATGAGCTTGATGAGGTAATGACCGGAAATACAAAGGGAATGATCGTCATTCTGGAAGATGAGAAGATTGGCATGCGTAAACTGATTGCAAGATATCCGAAGTTTGCGAAGAAGTTTACATCCATGATCAACATTCCGGTATTTACAAATGATGAGCTCGTTAATTTTGCAAAAGTATACACAATGGAGAACGGATTCCGTATTGACCAGATGGGTATGCTTGCACTGTACAATCTGATCGGAGTTAATCAGAAAGAAGATCAGCCGATGTGCATCGGAACAGTAAAAACATTGCTGGACAATGCAATGGCAAAAGCTCAGGGTGGATTATTCAAACGATCTAAGAAGAGAGTGGACCGTGATGGTTACACCGTACTTCTTGAAAAGGATTTCAGCTGATTAAATAAACAGAAAAGCAGAGGTAAAAAATATGGCCAGACCTTATCTTGGTAACCCGAAATATACCATTGAAGTCCTTCAAAAGTATCATTTTGTTTTCCAGAAAAGGTTTGGTCAGAATTTTCTGATCGACGAACATGTTCTGGAAAAAATCATTGATTCTTCAGGAATCACGAAGGATGATTTTATACTGGAGATCGGTCCCGGAATCGGAACCATGACACAGTATCTTGCAGAGGCAGCGCGTGAAGTTGCTGCTGTGGAGATTGACAGTTCTCTGATTCCGATCCTTAAAGATACGCTTAAGGACTGGGATAATGTAACAGTAATCAACAACGATATTCTGAAAACAGATATCAAGAAGATCGCAGATGAAAAAAGTGGCGGAAAGCCTGTGAAGGTAGTAGCGAACCTGCCGTATTACATTACAACACCGATTATTATGGGACTTTTTGAGAAGAATGTTCCGGTGGATTCGATTACAGTCATGGTGCAGAAAGAGGTTGCAGATCGTATGCAGGTCGGACCGGGCACCAAAGATTATGGAGCACTTTCCCTGGCAGTGCAGTATTATGCGAAGCCGGAGATCGTGGCGAATGTACCGCCGAACTGTTTCATGCCAAGACCGAAGGTGGGAAGTGCAGTGATTAAACTGACACGTTACGAGAAGCCGCCGGTGGAGGTATATGATGAACGTCTCATGTTCAGACTGATCCGTGCATCCTTTAACCAGAGAAGAAAGACTCTTGTGAACGGAATCAAAAATTCCGGAGATTTTTCCCTGGGAAAAGAAGATCTCGAGAGAATATTTGAAAAGTGCAATCTTCCGCTGAATATCAGGGGCGAGGCACTGACGCTGGAACAGTTTGCTGAACTTGCTAACTGTATTTACGAAGAGAATAAATAAAAAACGATACAAAAAGAACCCGGGCAGCTGTTCCGGGTTCTTTTTGCGTGATGCAGACGGAAATGGAGAGATTACCATCTGCACATCTATAACTTGTCATAGAAAGGAGGTTCTGTCTGAGGTGTCAGACAGAAGTAAGTAATGAAAAATTTACAATATTTATTGTATAAGTAAGATGTTAGAGAAGTTTGTTGAAAATATGAAAATATTGTGAATATATTTTCTGAAATATACATAAAGTCTGACCTGCAAATTGTGAAAAATGGAAAATTCCAGTTTACAGAGTACCGGTCAGGTGTGTTATACTGGGGGACGTTAAAAGGGAAATAAGTTTATTGTTACTTGAAAGACAGTCAATGTTTATGTATAAGGGCAGCAGCCCATATGGAGGAAAATATCATGAAAAAAATGAACAGAATTACAGCACTGGTTGTTGCAGGAATCATTTCCTGTACTTCACCAATGATGGTTATGGCATCTGATTCCAGCTCTGTTATGAGTCAGGCAGAAGAGATTCTTAAAGATAACGAGATTGAATCTCTTGCAGCAGATCCGGATAAGGTAAGCGATATCATTGTTTATGTAAAGGGACTTTTTGATTCCAACCAGATTACAGACGATGAGATTTCACAGGGAATTGATGAAGCAGCAGACCATTATGGTGTGTCTCTTTCTGATGATGATAAGAATTCACTGGTAAATATCATCAGCAGATTCCGCGGAATTGACGTTAGTGATGACCAGATCAAAAAATATGTAGATGATGCATACAGCACTCTGAAAGACATGGGTGTTACAAAATCAGATGTGAAAAATATTTTTGAGAAAGCAATTCAGTTTATCAAAGGAATGCTTTCCCGTCAGTAAGAGGAAGGTGTTTGAAATGTCACTTTTATTGGGATTACTGTTTCTGACTTTGTATAAAATGTATAAAATGTACAATATTTAAGACAAGTTATAGAAATATAAATGTGGCGTTTTTATAAAAAAAGAGGAAAAAACATAAAGAAATTGTGCAAATACGCTAAAAGTTCACGGTGCGTTCATATTCTGTTCATATTTACCTGTTACTATAACAATAGTTCGAAAGAACAGTACGAAAGACGCTGTAATGGTGTGTATCTGTATCATTACACATACAATTTTTTTCATAATAATCGCCCCGGTAAGCCACTACCGGGGCACTCCTCGTTTTACGGGAAATTATGTTTTTGGGGAAATGGAGCTTCTGTTATTAAGACAGAGGCTTTTTTTGTAGAAGAAAGAGAGTTTTTGAAAAAGATGCCGGAAATGGCGTTAATAGCCGGATTGAACAGCCAAAAAAACATGGCGCAGGAGAAAAGCGCATGCTATAATAATTACGGTAAATAATAAAAAGATGAAAGCATGAACGGGAGGTCAGGAAATGGCGGAGTCTATGAAGGATTTTGAGCAGGAGCTGGAAGCTTCTTTTAAGAAAATTGAAGAGGGTGATATTATCACCGGTACAGTAGTAAGTGTTGACGAGACAGGAGTTGTTCTTGATCTTAAATATTATGCGGAGGGATTTATTCCGGCAGAGGAATTTTCCAGAGAGCCGGGATTTAATATAAAAGAAGCTGTTCAGCCGGGCGAAGAGATTCAGGCAACTGTTCTTCGCAAAGATGATGGACAGGGAAATATCCTGCTTTCCAGAGCAGAGGCAGCGGAGGTTCTTGCATGGGATAAGCTGAAAGAACTTCAGGAATCCGGTGAGGCGCTGGATGTTGTTGTGAAGGGAATCGTAAATGGTGGCGCTATTGCTTATGTGGAAGGCGTGCGCGGCTTTATCCCGGCATCCAAGCTGGCATTGAGCTATGTTGAGGATACAGAAGAATATCTGAATAAACCGCTTCAGGTGCAGGTTATTGATGTTGATAAAGAAAAGAAGAGACTGGTACTTTCCGCGAAAGAACTACTCCGTGAGAAGGCTGAGCAGGAGCGCAGAAATAAGATCTCGAATATCGAAGTTGGCTTTGTGACAGAGGGAACTGTTGAGAGCCTGCAGCCGTATGGTGCTTTTGTTGATCTTGGAAACGGAGTTTCCGGCCTGGTACATATTTCCCAGATCTGCGAAAAAAGGATCAAGAAGCCTTCAGAGGCTGTCAGCGTGGGAGATAAGGTCAAGGTTAAGGTGATCGCGATCAAAGATGGCAAGCTCAGCTTAAGCATCAAGGAAGCTTCAGACCTGATGGCAAAAGAGGTTGAGGAAGAGACTTTTGAACTGCCGGAATCCGGTGAGGAAGCAACCACATCCCTTGGCTCACTTTTTGCCAATATCAAATTGAATTAGATCGATAATTTTTGGATGAAAAAGGATGGATGTGAATGAAAAACCAGGAGAGAATATTTGTAATCGGACATAAGAATCCGGATACGGATTCCATCTGTTCGGCCATTGCTTATGCAGATATTAAGAACAGAACCACACAGAACAAGAAATATATTCCGAAGAGAGCCGGACAGATCAACGAGGAAACCAGATATGTGCTGAATCGTTTTGGCGTACAGCCGCCGGCTTATCTTGGAAATATCGGCACACAGGTCAAGGATATGGATATCCGCATCAGCCCGCCGGCAGACAAGAGCATGTCTCTGAAAAATGCCTGGGATCTGATGCAGAAGAACGCAATCGTATCTCTTCCGATCCGTGATAAGGACGGCTGCCTGGAAGGTCTTGTGACTATTGGCGATATTGCAAAGACATACATGGATACGACAGACAGCTATCTGCTTTCCAATGCGAGAACGCAGTATCAGAGAATTGCAGAGACTGTAGGCGGAGAAGTTGTTGAGGGAAACAGCCACGGATATTTTATAAAGGGAAAAGTTCTCGTGGGAACAGCCAACCCGAAAATGATGGAGGGTTATATCGAGGAGAATGATATGATCATCATGGGAGACCGTGAGGAGGATCATCTTCAGGCAATCAGCCAGAATGTAAGCTGTATTATCGTAGGACTGAATATCGTAGTTTCCGAGAAGGTTGTGAAGCTTGCCCATGAAAAAAATATCGTAATCATCCGGTCACCGTATGATACTTTTAATATCGCCCGTCTGATCAATCAGAGTATTCCGGTAAATTATGTTATGAAACGTGATAATATGGTAACATTCAACACCGAGGATTTTACAGACGATATTCAGGAAGTCATGGTAAAGAACCGCCACAGAGCATTCCCGGTCATTAATCCTCACGGAAAATGTATCGGAACGATTTCCAGACGTAATTTTCTGGATATGCACAAGAAAAAGGTTGTGCTTGTGGATCATAACGAGGTGGATCAGGCTGTTGACAATATTGAGAAGGCGGAGATCCTTGAGATCATCGATCATCATAAGCTTGGAACACTGCAGACCATGACACCGGTTTCCTTCCGCAATGAGCCGGTTGGATGTACAGGAACGATTCTCTATGAAATTTACGGTGAGCAGAGACTGGAGATTCCGGAAAAGATCGCAGGACTTCTCTGTGCGGCAATCATTTCGGATACGCTGATGTTCCGTTCGCCGACATGTACACAGAAGGATAAGATCGCAGCCAGCGCACTTGCACTGATCGCAGGAATCAACATCGAGGAGTTCGCAAGAGAGATGTTCTCTGCCGGAAGTAACCTGAAGGATAAATCCCCTGAGGAGATTTTTTACCAGGATTACAAGAAATTTATCGGCGAGGGAAATGTTTCGTTTGGTGTTGGACAGATCAGTTCCATGGACAGCGAAGAGCTTAAAGAGATTAAAGAAAAACTGCTGCCGTTTATGGTAAGCGAGTGTGGACGTCATGATATCACAAGAGTTTACTTTATGCTGACTAATATTCTGGAGGAATCCACAGAGCTTCTTTTCTATGGTGAGGGAAGTGAGAAGATGGCGGAGATCGCTTTTGAGCGCAAGCCGGAGAATGATACGTTCCATCTCAAGGGAGTGGTATCCCGAAAGAAACAGCTGATTCCGGCTATGATGGAGGCTGCTCAGCTTATGAACAGCGATTATGCATAAGGAGGCCGGAAGCAATGGTAAAACAGTTATGGAAGCCGGGAAATATGATCTATCCGCTGCCGGCTGTGATGGTGAGTGTCACAGATGGCGAAGGAAATGACAACATTATCACGGTGGCATGGACAGGAACGGTCTGTACCAATCCGGCAATGGCTTATATTTCAGTCCGACCTTCCCGTTATTCTTATGATATGATTCGGAAAACGGGAGAATTTGTCATCAACCTGACAACAGAAAAACTGGCTTTTGCAACAGATTTCTGCGGAGTACGTTCCGGCAGGGATGTTGATAAATTTCAGAAGCTGAATCTTACAAAAGAAAAAGCACAGTATGTATCTGCACCTATGATCGGGGAGTCACCGGTTTCCATTGAGTGCAGGGTACGTGAGATTAAAGAACTGGGATCGCATGATATGTTTCTTGCAGATGTACTTGCGGTTCATGCAGATGAAGCATACATGGATAAAAACAACAAGTTTCAGCTCAACAATGCGGGACTTCTGGTTTATTCCCATGGAGAATACCTGGCAGGGGGGCGTAAGGTGGGAACTTTTGGCTACAGTGTAAAGAAAAAGACGAATAAACGAAAGAAGTAACGTACTGCGGAAGCATTGAGATTTAAGGGATTTTATGCTAAAATGAAAGGACACAATATGAATAATATTACGCTGATAGGAATGCCTGGTGCAGGGAAAAGCAGCATAGGTGTTGTACTTGCGAAGGTACTTGGTTACCAGTTTATTGACTCAGATCTGATCATCCAGAAGGAAGAGAAAAGAACCTTAAGTGAGATCATCGAGCAGGATGGACCGGAGGGTTTCAAGGCGGTTGAGAATCGTGTGAATGCATCTATCCAGGTTGAGAATACAGTGATCGCCACAGGGGGAAGTGTGGTGTACTGTGATGAGGCAATGCAGCATCTGAGATCCGAAGGCGTTGTGGTGTATCTCAAGATATCTTTGCATCTTCTTTCAAAACGTCTCGGTAATCTGAAAGGACGTGGAGTTCTGCTTAAAGATGGACAGACGCTTGAGAGTCTTTATGAGGAACGGACACCATTATATGAGAAATACGCAGACATCATTGTTGATGAAGAAGATAAAGATTTGGAGGGAAGCCTTCAGTTGGTGCTTGAAGCACTGAAACGGGGAGAGAAAGCGTAACAGACACGTTTTCGTTATAAATTGTTTACAAATGCGAAATATGTGTTATAATATACAACTGACCTAAAAAAGGGCTTGTGGAACATATGTTTCCGCATAAAGAGAGTGATGAGAACTAATAAATTCAGAGAAATTTTCTGCTCATAGAGGAGTAAAATAATAGAGGTGTGTTATGGAACAGTATGTGATTAAAGGCGGCAATCCTCTGGTTGGAGAAGTGGATATTGCAGGCGCGAAGAATGCTGCTCTTGCGATATTATCAGCAGCCATTATGACTGATGAAACTATATTAATTGAGAATCTGCCGGATGTAAGAGATATCAATGTTCTTCTTGAGGCAATCTCTGAGATCGGTGCTCAGGTTGAACGTGTTGATAAATCCACTGTAAAGATCAACGGTTCTACCATCGGCAATCTCAGTGTAGATTATGAATTTATCAAAAAGATCCGTGCGTCTTATTATCTTCTGGGTGCGCTGCTCGGAAAATATAAGCATGCAGAGGTTCCGCTTCCGGGCGGATGTAATATCGGCAGCAGACCGATCGATCAGCATCTGAAGGGCTTCCGTGCTCTTGGTGCAGATGTGGATATTCGTCATGGTGCGATCGTTGCGAAGGCTGAGAATCTTCACGGAAGCCATATCTTCCTGGATGTGGTTTCTGTTGGTGCTACGATCAATATTATGATGGCAGCTTCCATGGCAGCAGGACGTACAATTATCGAGAATGCGGCAAGAGAGCCACACGTTGTTGATGTTGCCAACTTCCTGAACAGCATGGGTGCCAATATCAAGGGCGCCGGTACAGATGTGATCCGTATTCGTGGCGTTGAGAAGCTTCACCGTACAGAATATTCCATTATTCCGGATCAGATCGAAGCGGGTACATTTATGTTTGCAGCAGCAGCTACAGGCGGAGATGTTACAGTACGTAATGTTATTCCGAAGCATCTGGAGGCTACAACAGCGAAGCTCGAGGAGATTGGCTGTGAGGTTGAGGAGTTTGATGATGCCGTTCGTGTACGTGCACCGCATACACTTCATCGTACTCATGTTAAGACACTGCCATATCCGGGCTATCCTACAGATATGCAGCCACAGATCGCAGTTACTCTGGCACTGGCTGAGGGTACAAGCATTGTTACAGAGAGTATTTTTGAGAATCGTTTCAAATATGCAGATGAGCTTTCACGTATGGGTGCGAACATCAAGGTGGAGGGCAATTCCGCTATCATTGATGGTGTGAAAAAGCTTACAGGTGCTCGTGTGAGTGCTCCGGACCTTCGTGCAGGTGCAGCTCTTGTTATCGCAGGACTGGCAGCAGAGGGTGTAACGATTGTTGATGATATTGTTTATATTCAGCGAGGATATGAGAATTTTGAAGAGAAGCTGAGAAGTCTCGGTGCTGAGATCGAGAGAGTTTCCAGTGAGAAAGAAATCCAGAAATTCAAGCTTCGTGTTGGATGAAGCCTTGACAAATAAGAAATGATCAGGAAAGAGTTCCCAGGTGTATATGAATGCCAGGGAGCTCTTTTTATATTTTATGGAAAACTTGGAATTTATTTTTGGATATTTATGGAGTATAATTATACATATAAATAGTACACTATTCGGAGCCTGGGATACTGCGATGCTTCATAAAAAAGTGGTGGCTGAGGTTTAGGATAAGCGCTGATTTGATCAGAGGAGATGATGTGAGTGGAAAAACGTACAGTACTGCCACTTTTGAATTCTGCTTTTGAGCCGGGAAAGGCACTAGAAACGGTAGAGCAGTTTGAGGATAAGGATGTCCGGAATATTGCCAGGGCGGAGTTTTTCTATTTTTCAGGAAAGGCAAAGGAATGCAGTGAGATCGCGAGACTTTATCTGGAGGATGAGACAATGGAGCTGCGGCTTTCGGCATGCATGCTTTATGGGTATGCCAATATGACGCTTGGCAACAGTGCAGCTGCAAGGAGAGGACTGGATGGAATCCGGGACTGTATGAAAAAACTCCGATATACAGATGCTTCGGAGGAGACGTATGCCTTCTGTATATTGGCAGGTTATATTGGGACTGTTTTATTGCATCAGCCGGCAGATGAGATTCCTGATCTTTGGAAATACAGCAGCATGCTTCCGGGAGGTGTGAAGCTTTTTGCAGTGTATGTGATGGCACATCAGGCGTATCTGAAGGGTGAATACTGGAGCGCATATGGAATGTGCCGGACAGCGATGTTTATGGCCGAGAATGTGTATCCGATCAGCATGATCTATATCCAGTGCATTATGGCGATGTGTATGATCAACAGAAGACATAAAAAAGAAGCGCAGGAAGAATTAATGAAGGGCTGGGTATTGGCTGAGAAGGATGGATTTTTAGAACCCTTTATTGAACATCATGGTGTTTTGCGCGGATTGATCGAAGTGTGTATCCGAAAAACAGATGCAGATGTATACAAGCGTATCATAGAAGGTGTTATGTCTTTCAGCAGAGGCTGGATGGAGATCCATAATACAAAGGCGAAGAGAAAGGTGACAAATGAGCTTTCTGCGATGGAGTTTTCAATCGCGATGATGGCCAGCGACGGATGGACAAATAAAGAAATCGCATCATATATGGAAATTTCTGTAAATACAGTAAAACATTATCTTACGGATATTTTCAGTAAGCTGAATGTGAAGAAGCGAGAGGAACTGAAGAAGTATATGCTAAGTTAATTAAGAAAAACAGAAGCCCCTGGGGTCAAGAGAGAAATCTGCTTGATTGCGGGGGCACTTTTTTGGGTATAAATGGGTATTACAGAGAAATTTAGTGTGATGTATAATAAAATACATAAATAAGCAGATATTAATTGAAAAAATCATTCAAAAGCAAAAAAAACTTACAAATATCATATATAAGATGATTTTTTTGCTAATGTTTGAAAATATAAGAGCTATATTTTAGAAATTGACTCTATTGACAGCTTTAATTATAAAAAATTAAAATCTGTGCGGTACATGAAGTGTACTGGTTAAAAAACATAAAGCTTTTTTTTTGCAGAAAGGAATATAACGATAAATAAGATAATAAGAGTTATAGTACACGTTAATGCACACATAGGAAAGCGGGAATGGTATGAAAAAATCGAAGAAAATTAAAATCAGAAAACTCCTGGCATTTATGTTGGCTTTGGCATTGATGGTGTCCTGTATGCCGAGTGCATACACAATCTCCGCAAGTGAAGTATTTGGGGAGGGAACGGAGGATATATTCACAGATGGCGAATCTGCATCTGAGCCAGTAGCCGAAGAAGTAACAACGGATGTAGGCAGCGCAGACCAGGAAGAACAGGCGCAGCAAACTACGCTTACATATGAAGATGATTCCATTAAAGTAACAGCAGACGCATTGGAGGAGGGAGCTCTTCCGCAGAATACAACGCTGAAGGCAGATGCAGTGAATGAGAATTCTTCAGTGTCTTATGATACTGTTTCTCAGAAACTTACGAAAGCAGCTGAAGATAAAGGAAGCATCTTAAGAGGATTTTCAGCGTATGATGTGTATTTTGCAGATGTTGACGGAAACAGGGCAGAGCTGAATGGCAGGGCGAGGATAACAATCGAATATAAGAACCCGATGGTACCTGAGCTCAGTGATGTGGCAAATACCAGCGTGACAGCAGTGAAACTTCATTATAACGGCAGTACAGATGAGACAGAGATCAATACTTTACAGCCGAATGAAGAATTAAAGGTTCTGAATGTAAACGAGAATAGAGGACTGCAGACAATTCAGGTTGAGACCGCGAATGTAGCAGTTTTTGCTGTGATGTGGGATTCACCGGAAGTAACGGAGACACCTGAGGAAGAGCCGGGAGTAACGGAGACACCGGCAGAGGAGCCGGAAGTAACGGAGACACCTGCAGAAGAGCCGGGAGTAACGGAGACACCTGAGGAAGAGCCGGAAGTAACGGAGACACCTGCAGAAGAGCCGGAAGTAACGGAGACACCTGCAGAAGAG
>NZ_JBBMEJ010000013.1:0-122169 GCF_040096615.1 Blautia aquisgranensis | reverse complement strand
TGGTAACACATGGAGCTGACTGTTACTAATCGGGTGAGGGCTTGACCAAGAAACGCAGGTTAAGAATTGATTCAAGAGTTTGATTAACGATCAACAAGCATGTATGTAGTTTTGAGAGTATAAAAATTAAGCAATATTTAAACTATTCGGTTTAGATATTGCTTTTTTGTTATATTTGTTTGAGATATGTATAATTATATAAACTTAACGAAATAAATAAAAAAACGGAAAGTTCATTTCTCAAAATAAACAGAGAAGAACTTTCCGTCTTTGATTTTATCACGATATTATTCGTCCACAGCAAGAAGTGCAATACCTTCTTTTGCTTCGCCAAGATCAAGCCATGTGATTCCGCTGGCGCCAGTCATGATGGTTTTTCTTGTCATGTTCCAGGTGTCAATGACATCAATTTTGTATTTATGGTCTTCTGGAAGGATGAAGAAAGGTTTTCTTGGGCAGTGTTTTCCAAGGTATTTGATGTAAACCTGATCACCGCATCTTCCGGAAAAGATTTTATCTTTCAGCGCACCTGCATCATCTTCTGGTTCAGTAAGGCTGGTAACGAGAGAGATGATCGGATGATCCGGGCCGGCTTTATATCCGAGAAATTCATCTCCGAATGTTACAGATTCCGGCTCGTACCAAGGTTCAATGGCAGAAGGAAGGCTTTCCATGAGTTCGCGGAGAAAAGCGATTCTTTCCGGGCTTTTGCCTTTCAGTTTTCCGCCTTTTGCCCACCAGAGTACATCGTCATCGGAAAGATAGGTTTCACCATGTGTTGCAAATGCACCGATACAGTATGCACACCAGAATCTGTGAGTCATTTCCTGAGCGGAAATGTTTCCCCATGAATAATGAATATCACCTTCATAGCAGAATTCATCAAATACGATTGGTTTCTGATATTTACGCATGAGCTTGTCTGCTTTATGGAATAACACGTTCTGCAGGCTGCAGTGCGTCATGTTTTCACGGGAGTAATCATAAGGCTTCATGCAGTAGTGATTGCTGAGAAGATGGCCGTATACATCTTCTTCTTTTATGATTTCTTCGATTTTGTACCATTCCTCTTTTGATTTGGCAAAACATAAGTCATATTCGTTTGCCATGCTCCACCAGATACCTGGGAATGCAGATAAACGGCGGACAAGGTAGCGAAGATAAGTTTCATTCTGTTCTGGTGCTAATTTTGAGAAGCCCCATCTGTCGTAAGGATGGAATAAGATAAGATCTGATTCAATATCCATTTCCTGAAGCTGGGAGATCACTTCTTCCAGATGATTCCAGAATTTGTAGTTTGGATGATCTACATCCCAGTTTCCTTCTGCATCTTTGCAAAATGCGAATTCCCGAGGTCCATTTTCGTTAAATTCATAGGATTTTGGGAAAACACAGAAACGAATCTTATTAAAAGGAGACGTCTGCAGTGTCTGCAGAGTTTCTTTTTCCAGGGCGTCATCCTGATGAATCAGCGCATATACGGTAGTTCCAAAAGGAATGTAGGAGTCTCCGTTTTCGTAGACAAAATGGCAGCCCTGTGTGTGTACCATTCCGTGCTGCGTGGATGCAGTACATTCTTCCTGTCCTTCTGCTTTTACGGCACCTGTGACTTTCCAGGAGTAGACTCCGGCTTCGCGCGGAAGAAAACGTACTTTATAGGTTCCGTTTCCATCATAAAATCCTTTAACCGACTGAGAGGAATTGCCGTTTGTGAATACAGCTTTGATATCGGCAAGTGCTTCTGAGCTGTCTGGTTTTTCTCCCTGGAAAACCAGTTCAAACATTTTGTTCTGAATCATATTTTTATCTCCTTTGATTGTTTTTAGCACATTTTTTATAAAAAATTTCAAATCATGTTAAACGAATTATGACAACTATATTTTAACAACAAATCTGTGTTACATATATATTAATTTTGATATTTATATCTTTATTTTGCACTGTTTGCGAGTTGAGTGATATTTTACTAACTTACAAAACTGTCCCCTAAAAAAGAATAAAAATTGCCACTTGTAATACATCCACTCATAAAGTATCATAACTCCTGTGTTATTACACTGACACGTTAAAACAACTACACACAAAAGTAATAACAGAACGAGAGGGGACATTATTATGAACACACAGAACAACACAGTAGTCAAGCTTGCAGAAACTGCATTACTTGCAGCGTTATGCTACGTATCCTTTACATTTTTGCAGATCAAGATCCCAGTGCCGGGTGGAGATGCAACATCGATCCATATCGGAAATGCTTTTTGCGTGCTGGCGGCATTACTTCTTGGCGGTGTATATGGAGGACTTGCAGGTGCGATCGGAATGGGAATCGCGGATGTGATGGATCCGGTTTATATTACAGGTGCGCCGAAAACTTTTATCCTGAAATTCTGTATCGGTCTGATCGTAGGTCTTGTGGCACATAAGATCGCGAAGATCAATGAGAGCACAGATAAGAAATATGTTTTTAAATGGAGTGTGATCGCATCCATCGCAGGACTTGCATTTAATGTAATCGCTGATCCGATCGTGGGATATTTTTACAAGCAGTATATTTTAGGGCAGCCACAGAAGCTTGCAGAGGCACTGGCAAAAATGAGCGCGGCGGCAACCTTTGTCAATGCGGTTGTATCAGTGATCCTGGTAGCAATCATCTATAATGCGGTTCGTCCGGTATTGATCAAGAGTCATCTGCTCACAGTTACTAAGAAAAAAGAACAGACAGCATAATTTATTGAATTGCTATAAGTAAGTTTTCTGCGTGGTTGTGGAGAGCAATAAGCAGAGTGCTTTGTCCAAATCCAAATTCATAAAGAAGTATATAAATAACAGTTTTCAACAGTTATTCTTACGAACATTTTACAGATGTGAAAGTAAGAATAGCTGTTATTTTTTTACACTAATACGCTGTAATACACATATATTGTGTGCTTTTCATAAAAATAAGAAAGATAAATTGTGCAATATTCCAGACAATTCCAGACAAAATATAAAAAACATATTGACACAGCAAAATAAAATAGTTATAATTCTAAACATTTGAATTATAACTATTAACATAATTAAATCGAATGCTTTTATCCGTTTGATTAGATAAAGGAGAGGAAGTGAACATACAAATGCAGGATTCATTTCACTATCTGGCCATGGTAAATCAGATGATGATCCAGAAAAAGCTCATGGAGCAGCTGAAAACCACAGGTCTTACGCTGGGACAGCCGAAAGTTCTGGATTATCTGAAGGATCATGACGGTGCCAGCCAGAAGGAAATTGCGGCAGGATGCCTGATCGAAGCAGGATCACTGACCTCCATACTGAACCGCATGGAGGAGAAAGGCCTGATCGAGAGAAAAATGCTCAACGGAAACCGTCGGACTTTTCATATTTTTATGACAGAATCCGGTAAGAAAAATCAGAAGCTTGTGGAAGCTGCTTTTGAAAAAATAGAAGAAACAGCATTTTCCGGTATTTCTGAAGAAGAACAGAAAAGATTTATGCAGACATTTGAAAAGATTTATAAAAATTTTAATGCAAAATAAATGAAACAAAAAGAGAGGAGAATAAATAATGGACAAACTGAAACGATATCTGATTTTTCTGGTAGGACTGTTTGTGAACTCGCTGGGAGTCAGTCTTATCACCAAGGCGAACCTGGGAACGTCGCCAATCTCATCGATCCCGTATGTATTAAGCCTTAACTTCCCGTTTACGCTCGGAAACTTTACCATCTTTTTCAGTATTTTTCTGATCGTACTGCAGCTGATAATCCTGAGAAAGAATTTTAAACTGGAGCATATTTTACAGATTCCGGTATCCATTGTATTCGGATATTTTATCGATCTTACCATGCTTCTTTTTTACTGGGTAAACCCGGAGATGTATGTGATGAAGATCGTTTATCTTCTCATCGGATGCCTGATCCTCGGTTTTGGTGTGTACATGGAGGTTCTGGCCGATGTAGTTATGCTTCCGGGAGAATCTTTTGTCCGCGCGATCGTCCTTACCTGGAAAACAAATTTCGGAACTACCAAGATCTGCTTTGATGTTTCCATGGCTGTGATCGCCGCAGTACTGTCATTTGTTTTTGCAGGCAGACTGGACGGTGTGCGTGAAGGTACTGTAATTGCCGCACTGCTGGTTGGATTTATCGCGAGACTTTTCGGAAAGAAGTTTGCTTTTGTAAAAACAATGCTGTTTCCGGAGACTGTTCAGGAAGAACAGCAGAGAGAACAGGCGGCTCAGACACAGCATGGCATTCAGGGAAAAAATGTCATCGCCATTGGAAGACAGTTTGGAAGTGGCGGCCACGATATTGGCAAGGCACTTGCAGAGAAGCTTGGCTATGATTTCTATGATGCAGAGATCATTCAGATGGCAGCAGGAACAACAGGCTATACACCGGAATTTATTAAAAAGAATGAGGAGATCATGACAAACAGCCTCCTCTATGATCTTGTCAATCAGATGTATTTAAACAGTAATTCTCAGGATGAGGCACCGAAGGATAAGATTTTTGCGGCGGAGTCAAAGGTAGTACGTGAGCTTGCAGAAAAAGGAAACTGCGTGATCGTGGGTCGGTGTGCAGATTATGTTCTTCGAAATTCAGAAAACTGTCTGAAGGTATTCTTCTCAGCACCTCTTGAGAGCAGAATCAAAAGAGTTTCCAAAAGACAGAATATCTCTGAAAAAGAGGCAAAGACAGTCGTACAGAAAAATGAAAAGCTCCGTGCAGACAACTACCGTTATTACACAAGAAGAATGTGGGGAGCAGCAGGCAATTTTGATCTCAGCTTGAACACTGATCTTGGCGAAGATTATATCGAAATCTGTATCCGCGGAGCGATGAAACTGTAATTACGGAGTATTCCGTACCCGGCAAAATCCTATACAATTTGCAAAGAGTCTGTGTTATGATGAATAGCAGATAGACACGATACATGGATTTTACAGCATCACTGATTTTGTGAATTGCTATAGGAGAGTTGGGGAAATTGCTTATGGGTGATCATAAAAAATACATATTAAACAGATTGTCTGAACTGACAGGCGTTGATATTTTTTGTCAGGCAGACGAAACGTTGTCAAGCTATCAGAGAAATTCAGAACTGAATCCGATTTTCAGGAACAGCCAGCTGAGAGAACGATTAATGAAAGAGGCGGCCGCTCAGAAGCTGCCTCTTCTTCATAAAGAGGAAGACAGTATTTATTTTATCTGTGTAAGATCAGAGGGACAGTACTATTTTGCAGGTCCGCTCAGTCTGGGCGCGCTGAATAAGGTGGAGCTGCATAAATACTATAAGCGTTATGGGATTCACACAGATAAAGAGAAAATCTTGAAAAGATTTCAGTTTTCGGAAGTGATGGACATTGCACAGATCATGGATGCAGTTTTAAATGAAAATACAACAGAGGATATGGAGCTTGCCAAGGTAAATCATCTGGCTGCAGGCGCAGAAGAGCTAGAAGCGCAGGAAAAGATCATTTACGAAATAAAAAAAGACGAAGAAAATGCCTATCACCATACGTATCAGGAGGAACGTCAGCTTCTGGACTGTGTGCGGGAAGGACGCGTGGAGGACGCGCTTCATTTTACCCGGACAATGGATGGAGATATCGGAAAATTATCCGGAAAAGTACTGAACCAGTGGAGAAACACGGCAATTGTAGGAATCACTCTTTGTACCCGGGCCGCGATCGAGGGCGGAATCTCGCCGGCCGCAGCGTATCAGCTGAGTGATTTTTACATCAGTAAGTGTGACAGCTGTCAGGACATTGCACAGATGATCCGATACCGGAATTCTGCAGTTGAGAAACTGGCATCCGAGGTAAAACGGAAGCTGGAGCAGAAGCACACCTCAAGCTATGTGGAGCAGTGCAGGGATTATGTACAGAAGCATTACAGGGAAAAAATTTATCTCGATGATATCGCAGATACTCTTGGAGTAAGTGCCAGCTATCTGTCACGGCTGTTCAGTAAAGAGACCGGTGAGCGGCTGCAGGATTACATTACCCGTGTGCGGATAGAACGTGCAGCCAATCTTCTGACGTATTCCAATGAATCTTTGTCCAAGATCGCAGAATATGTGAATTTTCCGTCACAGAGCTATTTTGGAAAGGTATTCCGCGAGCAGAAGCAGCTGTCTCCGAGAAAGTACAGAGAGGTACATAAGCCAAAAGAATTCTAAATTATACTGATATTGATAAAATATAGATAAGATAACGACAAAAACAACAAAATAAAGATATATAAAAAGCGCGGTGGGGGTTATAGTAAGTTCATCGAAAGAAAAAACCGAAAGGGAAAAAAGGAGGAGGAGATATGTTCAGTTTAGCAAGTAAACATGATGACCCCAACGCCAAGCTGGCATGGAGCGAACGTATCGGCTATGGTACAGGAGGATTTGCCTTTAACATGATCAATGGTATCATCGGATCATTCCTGACCATCTATTTTACCAGTACAGTAGGACTTAATGCTGGTATCATCGCAACGATCTTTGCAGTATCAAAGGTATTTGACGGAATTTCAGATGTAATTGTAGGACGTATGGTTGACCGTACAAAATCAAAGCTCGGAAAAGGACGTTCTTGGCTGCTTAGAATGTGTATCCCATTTGCAATTACAACAATGCTGTTGTTCTTTGTTCCGCAGAACTTCCCGGAAATGGCACAGTATGTGTATATTTTCCTGATGTACAACATTGTAAATGCAATATGTCTTACCGGTATGCTGGTGCCGTATTATTCCATGATCTCACTGTTGACAGCAAATCCGTATGAGAGAGGATTCATTGGAAATCTTCAGCAGATCTTCCAGACACTGGGAAATGTAGTTATCAATTCAACATTCGTTACCTTACTTGGAATCTTTACAGACAGCACTGAGACGATCTACACACAGAGAGCATTCACGATCACAATGCTGATCTACTGTATCGCAATGGTTGTTATCACATTTTTCTGTGTTTTCTCAACAAAAGAGAGAGTACATTCAACAGATGATGAGAATGCAAATGATCAGAAAGCAGAGAATGTAGGAAGAGAAGCCGGTACATGGGAAACTGTAAAGGCGCTTCTTCAGAACAAATACTGGGTGATCGTAACAATTGCAAGCTTTGTAGTATTCTTCGTAGTTATCATGTATGCAATGGGAAATGTTTATTACTGTCAGTATGTTCTTTATGATATGGGACAGTACGGATGGGTATCCAACTCTATTTCCATCGCACAGTTCGCAATCATGTTTGTAACACCGGCCTTTATGAAGAAGTTTGGAAAAACAGCAGTTTATGAAGCTGGTATGGTAGTTATGGGACTTGGTTTCCTTGGATTTGCAGTACTTGGCGGTTCCAGCACGATCGTAATGATCGTATGTAACGTACTGAAAGGCTGTGGTGTTGGTATGGCCGGTGGTATGGCACTTGGTATGGTTGCTGATACCATTACATACGGAACAAAGAAAACAGGTATTGATACCGTAGGTCTTGGAAATGCCGGCGTTTCTGCAGCGCAGAAGATCGGTCTTGGTCTTGGTACAGCAGTATTCGGATGGGTTCTGAACGGAGCCGGATATGACGGATCCCTGGATGCCAAAGGTATTGCACAGCCGGAGAGCGTTTCTACAGCAATCAATTTCATGTACAACTGGCTGCCATTTATCATGGTAATTGCTATGTTTGTTATCATGTTTATCATGTATCACTGTGAAAGAGATTTAAAGAAAATGGAAGCTGCCGAATAAGAAGCTTTCGAAATAAAAACAGATAAATAAAGTTTTCCGCCCATGTAGATCAGCTGTGAAGCTATGACAGCTGATCTGTGTGGGCGCTTTTTATGTCGTGGAGAACAGGAAAATATAAAAAAAGGTAAAAATATTTATAAATACATCAAAATAAAAATATAAAATACAGAAGCCTCATGCTATGATAACGTCAGAGTAAAAAAGAAAGATACCAGAAAAAACAGAGCGTAATCATATAAAAAGGCAAGGAGAGGGATACATGAGAATTAAAAATGTAAGAATAAACGGCATGGAAAATCCAACAGGCTTTGATTTTGGAACTGTATGTATATCATGGAAGGTTCGTGAAGCTTCCGGAAAAGAGCAGCAGAATGTAAAAATCGAAGTGTCATTGACAGAAAGCTTCGAAGAAGTTCTTTGTGTAAAAGAAGGAAAAGAACTGAACAGTGCAGCAGAAAAACTGGAGTTTCAGCAGAACGTACACACAAGATATTATGTGAGAGTTACCGTTACAGATGATAAGGGCGAAACTGCTGTTTCAGAACCGGCATATTTTGAGACCGGAAAAATGGAAGAGCCGTGGGTTGGAAAATGGATCACAACAGAGAAAGAAGATACTTTCCATCCGCTGTTTGTGAAGAGCTTTGAAGCGAAGAAGGGTCTGGCTTCTGCAAGACTTTATATCTGTGGACTTGGACTTTTTACAGCAGAATTAAACGGAAAAAAAGTCGGAGATGAAGTTCTTACACCATATTACAGCAATTATCATGATGAAGAGCAGTACATTACTTTTGATATCACAGAGGATGTAAAAGAGCAGAACGAGCTTAGAGTATCTCTTGGAAATGGCTGGTTCAAGGGAAAATTCGGACTGAATAACCAGAGCAACAATTTCGGAGATGAATTTAAACTGATCGCAGAACTTCGTCTTGTATATGAGGATGGAGAGGTTCAGGTGATCGGAACGGATGAGACATGGGAGTACATTGGCTCTGATGTGGAAGATGACGGAATCTACGATGGAGAGATCATCAACCATCTTTTATGGAAGGAGAAAGAAAACTTACCGAAAAAGGCAGTTCTCACAGAGGCAGAAGGAAAGTTGGTTGCAAGATACAGCCTTCCTGTAATGGAGATGGAGGATATGCCGGTAAAAGAAGTGATCTATACACCGCTTGGTGAAACAGTACTGGATTTCGGACAGAATTTTGCTGGATATGTAACATTTCGAAACCATCTGCTGGAAGGAACAAGAATTGTATTTGATCATGGCGAGATTCTTCAGGATGGCAATTTTTATAATGAAAATTACCGTTCTGCAAAATCACAGTTTGTATATGTATCCGATGGCAGAGACGAGCTGGTTCGTCCTTCTTTCACATACTTCGGATTCCGTTATGTACGTGTAACAGGATGGCCGGGAGAGGCAAAGGAAGAAGATTTTACAGGAAAAGCCCTTTACTCAAAGATGGACAGAACCGGATACATTGAGACCGGACATCAGGGCGTGAACAGACTGTTTCTGAATGCACTGTGGGGTCAGAAATCAAACTTTATAGATTTTCCGACAGACTGCCCGCAGAGAGATGAAAGACTGGGATGGACCGGAGATGCACAGGTGTTCTCAGGAACTGCCAGCTTCAATATGGATACCACTGCTTTTTATCATAAATTCCTGCATGATTTAAGAAACGAGCAGGTAAAATATGATGGAATTCTTCCTGGCGTAATTCCGGTGCTGGATCCAAACGGGCCGATCTTTTCCAGCGTGTGGGGAGACATTGCGACAATCCTGCCGATGGTGGTTTATGAGCATTCCGGAAATGTGGAAATTCTGAGAGAAAATTACCCGATGATGAAAGACTGGGTAGACAAGATCACGAAAGAAGACAAGGCAAGAGGACAGAAATATCTTTATGATTTCGGAAACCAGCTTGGTGACTGGCTGGCTCTTGACGGAAGAACAGAGCAGAGTATGGAAGGCGGAACAGATGCCTACTATATCGGCTCCAACTATTATGCAATGTCTGTACAGAAGACTGCAACGGCAGCAGAGATCCTGGGATATAAAGAGGATGAAGCTTACTATAAAGATCTCTATGAGAAGATCAAAGATGCGATCATCCGTGAGTATTTTACAGAAACAGGACGTCTGGCCATTGATTCCCAGACCGGATATATTGTAGCTCTGTATTCCGGAATCTACAGAGATAAAGAGGCTGTTGTGGCAGGCCTGAAAGCAAGATTTTATAAAGACTGTTATAAATTAAAAGGCGGATTTACCGGTGCGCCGATCCTTTGCAGAGTTCTGGCAGAAAACGGCTTCGAGGAGGATGCGTTCTACTTCCTGATGCAGGAGGAGTATCCGGGATGGATGCACTGCATTAATCTTGGTGCAACAACCATCTGGGAAAGATGGAACTCTGTTCTGGATGACGGACACTTAAGCGGTATCATGATGAATTCCCTGAATCATTACTCCTACGGTGCGATCGTAGAATATCTTTACAGAGACGTGGCAGGCCTGAAGGCGCTGAAGCCTGGATTTAAGAAAGCACTGATCACACCGTTAATGAACGGAAAACTGAAATATATGAACATGACATACGATTCTGCATACGGAGAATACAAGGTATCCTGGAAGGTTCTCAAAAATGGAAACGTAAGTGTAGACGTTCAGGTACCGTTTGGATGCAGCGCAGTGATCGGCCTTCCGTTCTATGAGGGAGAGGTTACAGAAGTGGCAGCAGGAAGCTATCATTATGAGTATCGTCCTACAGAGGATCTGCGTCAGCGTTATAATCACAAAACCATGTTCAAGGATATGATGCACGATCCGGAAGCAATGAAGGTGATCGAGAGAGTATCCCCGATGCTGATGTACTTCCTTTCCACCGGAAATCAGGATTATTTTTATGAAAGCCTTCAGAGTCTGGAAAAGCTGTCCTATATGGGCTTCACCAGAGAGATCGTAGATAACTTAAGTGCGGAATTATCCAAGCTGATGGATATGGAGGAGAAATAAGATGGCAGATTTTTACAGAGCAGAAAAATTGAATGACAGAATGACAGCAGTCATCAGTCTTACCGGTGAGATCATGTATCTTATAAGTGGAGAAAAAAAATCCGTTCTCATTGATACCTGCGTAGGTGCCGGAAATCTTCGTGCGTTCGTGGAAACGCTTACCGATAAGCCACTTACCGTACTGCTTACACATGGTCATATCGATCATGCCATGGGTGCACCGGAATTTGCAGATGGCTGTGAGATTTATATGAATCATGCAGATGCAGAACTGTATTTGAGAATGAATGACGTAGAAGGCCGTAAGGGTTATGTTATGGCAGGCCTTGGAGGAAAAATGCCGGAAGGACTTGAGGATACATTTCTTCCTCCGACAGAATTGGATTTTAAAGATCTGAAAGATGGAGACAGCTTTGACCTGGGCGGTACAACTGTGGAAGTGTATGCACTTCCTGGCCATACACCAGGAAGCATGGTCATGCTGGTGCCGGAAGAAAGAATCCTGATCCTTGGAGATGCCTGCAATAATGCAACCTTTCTCTTTGACGGAGATTCCCTTACCGTTGAGGAATACAGAGAGAATCTTATCGAGGTACAGAACAGGCTGGAAGGACGTTTTGACAGCACCTGTCTCTGCCATCATGTGATAAAGGCATCAAAAGACATGATCAACAGCGCGATAAATGTCTGCGATGACATCATGAAGGGAAACACCGATGATGTACCGTTTGATTTCATGGGCCAGCAGGCTTTTGTGGCGAAGAAGGCAAGTGAATGCTTTGTGCGTCTGGACGGTGGAGAGGGAAACATCATCTACAATAAAGAAAAAATCCACAAAAAAGAGGTGACACGATGAATTATCTGGCAATCGATGTAGGAGGAACTTTTATCAAATATGCAGTGATCACAGAGAACTGTTCCATCCTTGAAAAAGACAAGACTCCTACAAGGCAGGAATCTTTGGAAGTATTTATCCAGTCTCTGGAAGAAATCTGCCGGAAGATCAGAGAGCACTATACGATCGAAGGAATCGCGCTCAGTATGCCGGGAATCATTGATTCCAAAAAGGGCTTTATGTATACTGGAGGAAGTCTTTTCTGCATCAGTAACGTAAATATCGTAGAGATTCTGGAGCAGAGAGTGGGAATCCCGGTCACTGTGGAAAATGACGCCAAATGTGCGGCCCTGGCAGAAATCTGGCAGGGTTCTCTGAAGGAATGCCAGAATGCAGTCGTGGTAGTCTGCGGTACAGCAGTAGGCGGAGCTGTGATCTGTAACCGTGAGATCGTCAGCGGAAAAAATTTCATGGCCGGGGAATTCAGTTATGTGATCACGGACAGCAAGGACGAGTACAAAATGGCAAACTGCCTTGCAGAAACAGCCGGTGCAAAAGCACTTATTCAGAGTGTGTCAGATAAAACAGGCATTCCGGTAGAGGAATTAAACGGAGAAAAAGCGTTTTCACTTGCCAATCAGGGGAATGAAAAGGCAATTGCCGGAATCCGTGAGCATGCGAAGAAGCTGGCCATTCACATTCACAACTGTCAGTATATGTTTGACCCGGAAAGGATCGCAGTGGGCGGCGGGATCAGTGAACAGCCGCTGCTTCTTCAGCTGATCCGTGAGGAAATTGCGAAGATCAATGATATGTTCCCGTGGACACTTCCGGTTCCGGAGGTAACAAGCTGCCGTTTTTATAATGATGCGAACCTGATCGGGGCAGTCTATGTACATATGAAAGCAAGAGAGAAAAAGATTAGCCTGGATAAAGTCAACGAGCTGATGGAATTACTGAAAAACAGAAGAGAAGGAGAGTACTTAAGAGCTCTTCTCACAGAGTAACAGGAGGTAAATATGAAGAGAAAATATCCTAATTTATGCAAACCGATACAGATTGGGCGTGAACATTCAGAAACCGTATGTTTTCTGCTCCTATGGGTGGAACAGACATTACAAATGACGGATGTATCGGCCCGAAATCTACCGCTTTTTATGAGCTGAGAGGAAAAGGCGGTGCAGGTGCGGTAACAGTCAGCGAGTGTATGGTACATCCGAAAACAGATGGTTCTCATGCATATCATCTGGACACTTCCATCCTGAATTCCCTTGCATCCGCAACCTATACAGCCGATGCGATCCGCCGTCACGGAGCAATCGCAAGCATTGAGCTTTCTCATTCCGGTATGTATGCAGGAACTTATATGACGGATAAATCCAGACAGAAATCCATGCATCAGTGGGGACCGTCTGATACAGTCCGTCCGGATGGTATTGAGGTAAAAGCTCTCACAAAAGAGCTCATTGACGAGATCGTTGCCTCCTATAAAGAGACAGCATCCCTGGCAAAAAGAGCTGGTTTTGAGATGATCATGGTTCATGGCGGGCATGGATGGCTGATCAATCAGTTCCTTTCCCCGTACTTTAACAAGCGTACAGATGAGTATGGCGGAAGCCTTGAAAACCGCTGCCGTTTTGCAATGGAAGTTCTGAAGGCTGTACGTGAGGGTGTAGGGCCTGGATTCCCAATCGAATTCCGTATGAGCGGATCTGAGCTCTTTGAAGGTGGCTACACACTGGAAGATGGCGTGGAGATCGCAAAATTCCTGGAGCCGTATATTGACCTGCTTCATGTTTCCGCAGGAACATATCAGAGAGGCTTTGGAGATACCCATCCGTCTATGTTCAAGGAGCATGGATGCAATGTTTATCTTGCTGCTGAGATCAAGAAGCACGTGTCCATTCCGGTTGCAACCATCGGAGGTCTGAACGATCCGGCACAGATGGAGCAGATCATTGCAGAGGGAAAAGCAGATATCGTTTACATGGCAAGAGCACTTCTTGCAGATCCGTTCCTTCCGAGAAAAGTTATGGAGAACAGAGATCAGGAGATCGTGAAATGCTTAAGATGCTTTACCTGTATGGCAGAGAGAGCAGCAACTTCAACAAGAAGATGTACGGTAAATCCGCTGATCGGACGTGAGATCGAAGGCGACGAGATCCAGCCGGCACCGGTTAAGAAAAAAGTTCTTGTAGCAGGTGGCGGCCCTGGCGGACTGTATGCTGCCTATACAGCTGCAAGAAGAGGACATCAGGTTATCCTCTGTGAAAAAGAAGAGGAGTTAGGAGGAATCCTGAAAAGTGAGCAGGCTCTGCCATTTAAGCATGAGATGTATGAGCTTGCAGGAACCTATGAGCTTCTGGCAAGGCAGGCTGGTGTGGAGATCCATACTTCCACAGCAGTAACAAAAGAGTATGCAGAAAAAGAAAACGCAGATGCGCTGATCATTGCAGCAGGTTCCAGACCGCTTGTTCCGCCGATCCCGGGATTGAACGGGGAAAATGTTGTCATCGTAAACAATTATTATAAAGAGAAAGAAAAAGTCGGAGATGAGGTTGTTGTCTTTGGTGGCGGTCTTGCAGGCTGTGAGTGTGCGATCCATCTTGGAATGGAAGGAAAGAAAGTCCGTCTTGTGGAGATGAGAGAGGTTCTTGCTCCGGATGCAAACGTAAGACACAGACCACTTCTTCTGAAAGAGATCGACAAATACGCAGAAATATATACAGGCTATAAAGGCCTTGAGGTAACTGCAGAGGGTGTATGGTGCGAAAACAAAGAGGGCGAAAAAGTTCTTGTTCCGGGAAGCACTGTGATCTGTGCATTGGGCCAGCGTTCCAGAACAGACATTGTGGATGAGCTTCGCGATTGTGCTCCGTATGTGGCTGTGATCGGTGATGCAAGCAAGGTTTCCACGATCACCAATGCGGTATACTGGGGATACCACGCAGCACTTGACATCTAAGCATTAATAAGAAAGGGTGAAAAAATGTTTCCTGAGAATTTTTTATGGGGCGGCGCAGTAGCTGCCAATCAGTGCGAAGGTGCATATAACGAGGATGGAAAAGGACTTTCCATCCAGGATGTTCTTCCTCATGGAGTCAAAGGTCCGAGAACAGAAAAGCCGACAGAAGATAATATGAAGCTGGTAGGAATTGATTTTTACCATCATTATAAAGAAGACATCAAGCTGTTTGCTGAGATGGGCTTTAAGGTTTTCCGTACTTCCATCGCATGGAGCAGGATTTTCCCGAAGGGAGATGAGGAGACTCCTAACGAAGCAGGACTTAAATTCTACGATGATCTGTTTGACGAATGCAGAAAATATGGCATTGAGCCACTGGTAACTCTGTCTCATTATGAAACTCCGCTGTATCTGGCTGAGCATTACGATGGCTGGGTAAACCGTGATCTGATCGGTTTTTACAAACGCTACGTTATGACAGTGTTTAACCGCTATAAAGATAAAGTAAAATACTGGCTGACCTTCAATGAGATCAATTCCATTCTGGAATCTCCGTTCATGAGTGGCGGTATCAATACTCCGAAGGAAGAGCTTTCCCAGAGTGATCTGTATCAGGCAGTTCATCATGAACTGGTGGCCAGTGCATGGGCAACAAAGATCGGCCATGAGATCAATCCGGATTTCAAGATCGGATGTATGATCTTAAGCATGCCGGTATATCCACTGACTGCAGAGCCGTCCGATGTTCTTGCTGCAATGGAGCAGGACCATAAGAACATGATGTTCGCAGATGTTCATGTCCGCGGTTATTATCCGGGATATGCAAAACGCTATATGAGAGAAAACGGCATCAGTATTTCTGTTACAGATGAGGATATGGAAATCCTGAAAAACACGGTAGATTTCGTTTCCTTCAGTTATTATGTCAGTGTATGTGCCACAGCAGATCCAAAGAAAAATGTCCGCGGTGAGGGCAATCTTCTTGGTGGTGTGCCGAACCCGTATCTGAAAGCCAGTGACTGGGGATGGCAGATCGACCCGAAGGGACTGCGCTATGTACTGAACACTCTGTGGGATCGTTATCAGAAGCCGCTTTTCATCGTGGAAAATGGTCTTGGTGCTATGGACAAGCTGGTGCAGGGTGCTGATGGCGAGATGACTGTAGAGGATGATTACCGTATCGAATATCTCCGCGATCATATCCGCCAGATGGAAGAGGCCGTTAAGGATGGTGTAGATCTGATGGGATACACCACATGGGGATGTATCGATCTTGTCAGTGCATCAACAGCAGAGCTTCGCAAGCGTTACGGATTCATCTATGTAGACCGCAATGATGACGGCAGCGGAACATTGAAGCGTTATAAGAAAAAGAGCTTTCATTGGTATAAAAAGGTTATTGAGACCAATGGACGGGAATTATAAGATACTGAGAAATTTAGAATATTTAAGATAAAAAATCTTCCGGGAGTCTGTGAGATACGCTCCCGGAAGATTTTTTGTTAAACGAAAATAAGAACGCTGGCCTGTCAGTCCTTGGCGTTCTGAGTGTTTTTCCGGATTTTGGTAGGCGTACATCCAAAATGTTCCTGAAACATCCGGCGAAACAGCTTGTAGTTGGTGAAACCATGCCGTTCCAGTATTATGTGAACAGGGTCTTTGGTGTTTATAAGATCCTTGTAAATAAAAGAAAGCCGGTATTCGTTCTGATATTCCAGAAAGGTAACTCCCATTTTTTTCTTGAAAAATCTGCAGAAATAGCCGGTCTGCAGGTAAGCGACACCGGCAATCTCGTCCAGAGATATGGGACGCTGATAATTTTCGGCAATGTAATTCAGAACAAAGTTCAGCCGGTCAAGATCTTTTTTCTGCTGGCTTAGATCACTGTGAAAGATCCGGACGCGGAAATTGTGATACAGCTGAAAAAGAAGCTCAAAGATCAGACTGTTAAAACGCAGGATAAAACCATCCGGCCGGATATCGTCAATGATCTGAAGCTGCTCCAGAGTCGTTTTCAGCATTTCCAGCTTTGTCTTTTTTACGGGATTTTTTGTCTGATGATCCCAGATAAACACAAACTGCTGGACATCAGGGATGTATTTTTCCATAAAATCAAGAGGAATCTGAAGCACGATTGCTTTGTTTGGAGAGGTGCATTTTGTGGAGTGGATCACGTTCGCATTGATCAGGATGCAGTCCCCGGGGTGGATGGTAAAGCTGGTATTTTCTATGGTGACCTCGAGAGATCCTTCCTGCATATAAAGAATCTCGACTGCTCTGTGCCAGTGAAACGGAATGTAGCTTCCGTTGTCTGTTGAGGTATAGAACCGGACGTTGGTGTTACCTGAATAATCTATGATCTCATAGGAAATTTCTTTTTTATTCATAAATTCCTCCTGCGAAAAGAGAATATCGACCTATATATTGGAGCTTTTTTGACCTAATAGATACAGAATCATTGTGATAGTATAATACCATAAAATAAAGCGCCATGGCCATGGAAATGAAAAATAAAAAACAGGGAGAGGTAAAAAAATATGAATCAAAAGAGTAAATTGACCTTTGGAAAAATTTTGGAACGTTTTTCCTATGGATGTGGTGATTTCGGATGTAACATTATTTATACAGCAATGTCAGCATTTCTGCTGTTCTATTATACGGACTATGCCGATGTCAGTGCGATAGCAGTAGGAACGATTATGATGGTTTCGCGTATTTTTGATGGAATCAGTGATATTATCATGGGTGTGATCGTTGACCGTACAAAATCCAAGTATGGAAAAGCAAGGCCATGGATCCTTCGGATGTGTATTCCGTTTGCAATATCCGGAATCCTTCTGTTTTCCGTTCCGGCTTCCTGGGCATCAACACCGAAGCTGGTGTATGTGTTTATCACATATAATCTGGTATCTACAGTGATTTATACAGCGATCAATGTACCATATTCTGCACTGAACGCACTGATGACACAGGATCCGTATGAGCGTTCTGTTTTAAGTATTTTCCGAAATCTTCTGGCAACGGCCGGAACACTTACGATTAATACATTTACACTTCCGCTGGTGGAGCACTTCGGAAACAATGCAGCAGCATGGACTAAAACATTTGTAGTATTTGGCTTTGTGGCAATCGTAGCATTTTTATTTACTTTCTTTGGAACAAAGGAACGTGTACGTGCATCTGAGAACAGCGGAGAGACAAAGGCAGAGGATGTGCCTTTTGTAACAGGTATCAAAGCACTTTTCAAAAACAAATACTGGATCATGATGACAGGTATGCTTGCCCTTTTCTTCCTTATGTATTCTGTTAACGGTGGTGCGACTGTATATTATGCAAAAGATATTCTCGGCGACAAAAATCTGGTAGGTACGATCAACGGTATTTTTAATATTGTACAGATCTGCGGAATGTTCTTTATTGCCATGATGGTTAAGAAACTTGGAAAGAGAAATGTATTTTCTATTGGTCTTATCCTGGATATCATCGGAATGCTGGTACTGAATTTTTCCGGTGGTTCCATGGCGATCATTGTGATTTCCAGTGTGATCCGTGGTGTTGGTAATGCCTGTGGCGGTGCAACTATGTGGGCAATGGTTTCCGACACGATTGATTATGGTGAGTGGAAAACAGGCTGCCGTACAGAGGGCCTTGTAAACAGTGCCTGCAGCTTTGGATATAAGATCGGAAATGGAATAGGATCTGCACTTCTCGGACTGATTCTGGAAATTGGTGGCTATGTGGGAACAGCAGCAGTACAGACAGAATCTGCACTGACTTCTATTAAAATCTGCTTTGTATGGATTCCGATCGCAGTTTATGTATGCGGACTTGTAATCATGAAATTTTATCATCTTGACAAAGAATTTGACGGAATCATCGAAGACCTGAAAAAGCGTGCACAGAAATAGAAGGAGAGAACTGGTGATGACGATAAAGGGTGTAAATCTTGGAAACTGGCTGGTACTGGAAAAATGGATGAGTCCGGCTTTGTTTGAGGGAACAACAGCGGAAGATGAGTATTATCTTCCAACGCAGCTTTCACCGGAGGCATATGAAGCAAGGATAAAGATCCATCGTTCGGAGTACATCACAGAAAGAGATTTTGTAACCATAAAAAGAATGGTAATGGATTCTGTCCGTATTCCGGTACCATATTTTATATTTGGGGACAGAAAGCCATTTATCGGCTGCATTGAAGAACTGGATAAAGCATTTAACTGGGCGGAAAAGTACGGACTTACCATTCTGATCGATCTTCACACTGTACCGTTAAGCCAGAATGGTTTTGATAACGGTGGAATCAGCGGCGTGTGTAAATGGGCACAGAATCCGGATGAGGTAGAATTTGTTCTTGGAGTTCTGGAACGTCTGGCAAAACGATACGGTCATAGAAAAGGTCTGTTTGGCATACAGCCGTTGAATGAACCTGTAACTGAGAATATGTGGGAGACTATGGATGTGCAGAACCGTTATGCACCGGCAGATCCGGAGCTGGCAAAAGGCTCAGCCCCGATCACCATGGAATTCTTAAGAAAATTTTATCTGGAAGCATACGATCGGATCAGTACTTACATGCCAAAGGAAAAATACGTTGTGCTCCACGACGGCTTTGAGCTGATGGCGTGGAAGGACTTTATGCAGGAAGAAAAATATTCCAATGTGATTCTGGATACTCATCAGTATCTGATGGTGGCAGAGGCAAGAGGCTGCAGTCAGACGATTGAGGGATACCTGAAATATGTGCGTGAGGAGCTGGAACCACAGATTACAGAGATGGAAAAATATTTCCCGGTGATCTGCGGTGAATGGTGTCTCTTCAATTCCCTTGCATGCGGCTGTGATACAAAAGGCGGACAGAGTGTGCTCAACGGAGTGGAAGGAAGCGAACGGGAAAGTCTTTCCACAGAAGAGAAAAAAGAAATCTATGCGACTTTGGCGAAGGCACAGCTGAAGCTCTGGGATAAATGCAGCGGATATTTTTACTGGAGCTATAAGCTGCTTACAGATACCGTGAATACTCCGGGCTGGATCGGCTGGGACAGCTGGGATTTGGGACGGTGCGTTGATTTTGGCTGGTTTCCAGCCGGAAAAGGAGAAAAATAATATGATCATAAATCCAATACTTCCGGGTTTCAATCCGGATCCGTGCATCTGCCGGAAAGGCGATGATTACTATATGGCAGTTTCTACTTTTGAATGGTTTCCGGGAATTCCGGTTTATCATTCAAAAGATCTGAAAAACTGGGAACTGTATACACATGTTATTACAGATGACGAAAAAGTAGATCTCAAGAAACTTCCAAGCGCAAAGGGAATCTGGGCTCCGTGCCTGACCTACTGTGAGGAACAGGATATGTTCTATGTTGTTTACGGAGTAATGAATTCCATGAACGCCAGATATTTTGATGTGGACAATTTCCTGATCTGTGCAAAAGATATCCGCGGACCGTGGAGTGAGCCGGTTTATCTTCATTCTTCCGGCTTTGATGCTTCTCTGTTTCACGATACCAACGGAAAAAAATATGTGGTATCTCTGGAATGGGAGACAAGAGAGGGATACGAAAAACCAGGCGCTATCTGCATGGTAGAATATTCTCCTGAGAAAAAAGAGATCATCGGTTATCCGAAGAGAATCTGGAGAGGTGGTACAGACCGGGGATGCATTGAGGCACCGCATCTTACAAAACGTGGGGAATATTATTACATTATGTGTGCAGAAGGCGGCACAGGTTATAATCACTGCGTGACAATGGGACGGTCCAAAAATGTATGGGGACCATATGAAAAAGATCCAAAGAACCCGATCGTTACCAGCGTTCCGGGAGAATCCTATGAGCGCCAGGATCCGGATCATCTGAAACCAAAGTACTATAACCCGGACTCTGTTCTTCAGAAATCCGGACACGGAAGCTATGTGGAGCTTCCTACCGGAGAAGTGTATCTGGTACATCTCTGTGCAAGACCGTTTGTACCGGAGCTCCGCTGTACACTTGGAAGAGAAACTGCAATTCAGAAAATGATGTGGACTGAGGATAACTGGCTTAGAATGGCAGATGGAAGCAACCTGGCAAAAATTGAGGTGCCGGAGACTTCTCTTCCTGAATATCTAATGGAAAAAACTCCGGATTTTGATGACTTTGACGGAGATGAGCTTGGAAAATTTTATTATTCTCCAAGGATCATGCCGCAGCGTTTTGCGGATGTAAAGGCGAGAAAAGGCTATGTACGTCTTCGCGGACAGGAATCCAGAACCTCTCTTAACAAAGTAAGCATTCTGGCAAGAAAGCTTACCAGTGTTTATGCACGTATTACAACAAAAATGGAGTTTACTCCGGAAGTGCATCAGCACAGTGCAGGCCTGATCCTGTATTATGATAATATGAATTATATTAATCTCCGCAAGTATTACAGTGAAACACTGGGACAGAGTGCCCTGTCTATCATTCATCTGGAAAATGGCGAGAAAACGGAATTTTTGAATACCAGAATTCCGGTAGAGGATAAACCAATCTATCTCAGACTTTATATTGAAGGCAGAAAAGCATGGTTTGAGTGGAGTTACGACGGAGAAAAATATGAGAAGATCGGGCGTATCTTTGATACTACAAGATTTTCTGATGAATACTGCAAGTACGGAGAATTTACAGGAACCATGGTAGGAATCACCTGTGCAGACCGCGTACTTCATAAAAAATGTGCGGATTTTGATTTCTTTGAGTATGTGGCAGATGAGAGCCGTATGGTGGAGTAAAAAGCTATAAAGGCTATTGAAAAAAATATACAGTTGTAGTAAGGTAATAGCTACAACGCTTACGAAAGGGAAGACTGTTCCGGGTGAGCAGTCTTCCTTTTTTGAGGAGCTTTTTTGATGAAGGAAAAGAAGGAGGAATAATGGAGAAAGTGAAAGAGAACAGGTCTTTTTTCCGGAAATTTATCGGAGATAAGAAGTTTTATCTAATGGTCCTGTCTATTGCAGTTCCGATCATGATCCAGAATGGAATTACGAATTTTGTAAGTCTTCTGGATAACATTATGATCGGGCGTATAGGCACAGAGCAGATGTCCGGCGCGGCGATCGTGAATCAGCTTATTTTTGTGTATAATCTCTGCATATTCGGCGGAGTGTCCGGTGCGGGAATCTTTACGGCACAGTATTTCGGACAGAAGGATCACGAAGGTGTGCGTCAGACACTGCGGTATAAATTATGGATGGCAGTGATTCTGACTGCACTTACCATTGTACTGTTTCTCGCAGCAGGAGATTCTCTGATCAGCATGTATTTAAAGGGCGACGGAGGTGCAAAGGAAATTCAGGATACGCTTGCTTACGGCAGACAGTATCTTCTGATCATGCTGCTGGGACTTCCGCCGTTTATGATGGTTCAGGTTTATGCAAGCACCTTAAGGGAGTGCGGAGAGACGGTTCTTCCCATGAAAGCGGGAATTGTGGCAGTACTTATCAATCTGGCGTTCAATTATCTTCTGATCTATGGTAAATTTGGTTTCCCGGAGATGGGAGTGAGAGGCGCGGCTGTGGCGACTGTACTTTCCAGATATGTGGAAGCATGTATTGTTCTGTTCTGGACTCATAAGCATACAGAGAAGAATATTTTTGCAAAGGGGCTGTACTCCACACTGAAGGTTCCGGCAAACCTGACGAAGAAGATTCTGATCAAAGGAACACCGCTTCTTCTGAACGAGACTTTATGGGCCGCAGGTATGGCGATGCTGGCACAGTGCTATTCAGTCCGGGGATTAAACGTTGTGGCAGGACTGAACATTTCCAATACGATCAATAATGTGTTCAATATTGTATTTATCGCGCTTGGAGATTCGGTGGCCATTGTGGTGGGACAGCTTCTTGGTGCAGGCAAGATGAAGGAAGCCAGGGATACAGACAATAAGATGATCGCATTTTCCGTATTCTGCTGTACCTGTGTGGCAGTAATGATGTTTATTCTGGCACCACTGTTTCCAAGACTTTACAACACCAATGCGGAGGCTCGTACACTGGCGAAGTATTTTATTATGATCACGGCATTTTTTATGCCGCAGAATGCGTTTCTCCATGCAGCATATTTCACATTGCGTTCCGGTGGAAAAACGATCATCACCTTCCTGTTTGACAGTGTGTTTATCTGGTGCATGAGTGTGACGATCGCGTTTACCCTGAGCCGTTTTACAAGTCTTCCGGTTCTTGGAATCTATACTATAGTACAGGCC
The DNA here is from genome assembly GCF_040096615.1 of Blautia aquisgranensis. Lineage (NCBI taxonomy): Bacteria > Bacillati > Bacillota > Clostridia > Lachnospirales > Lachnospiraceae > Blautia > Blautia aquisgranensis. The sequence goes on along the minus strand of NZ_JBBMEJ010000013.1, from coordinate 99,383 downwards.
GCAGATATGTTAAAGTGTGTGATCGGATTTATTCTTGTAAAAAAAGGTGTATGGCTTCAGAATATTGTCTCATGAAACTTATGGAAATCTTCCGGGAGGGGTGCCTCCAGGGAGATTTCTTTTTGCGTAAAGGGCTGTTGGAGTGTCAGCTTCCAGGCGTGAAGAGCGGAACGGGAAAAATAATCTGTAGTGTCCGATAAATGGTACAGTGAATCTCCGAGAAGCGGATGGCCAAGAGAAGCCATGTGAACACGGATCTGGTGAGTGCGGCCGGTTTTCAGGCGGAGCATTACGAGAGATGCAGAAGCCTGAGAAGCATAGTTCACAGTGTTCAGAACGGAGTAGCAGGTTTCGGCATATTTACTTCCGGGAAGAGTGCTGTCCAGGGAGATGACCATTTTTAGGCGGTCGTCCGGATCCGGGGCGAGGGGGATGGAAATCGTATGAAAGCTGCCGTCAGTATCTGGTAGCAGGGAGCCGGAGACAACTGCCAGATAGGTTTTCTGTAGGAGGCCTGTTTCCCGTTGCTTTTGGAGTCTGGCAGCAGCTGTCTGGTTTTTGGCAAAGGTAAGGATACCGGAGGTTTCTCTGTCCAGACGTCCCATAGATCGGACTTTGGTAGGTTCTCCCTTGGAACGAAAATATGCGGCAACCTGGTTGGAGAGACTGTCGCAGTAATGACCGCCGGAGGGATGGGTGACCATTCCGGCAGGTTTGTTTACGATAAGAAGGTCCTGGTCTTCGTACAGGATATCTAATTTGTAAGAAAAGGACGGCTCAGATCCTGAATTGCTGGAATCAGATTTTGAAGATACAGGCCCCGGGTAAAAGGCCGGAGACAGAAGTTGCGAAGAATCTACAGAATCTGTTTCCAGACAGACAGTGATCTGATCTCCGGGACATGCAGTTTCTGTCACACGGCATTGCTGTCCGTTTTTACGGACACCACCTGGACGGAATTTTGCCTGGCTGATCTGCTTTTTTGTAAGACCTGCCTGGGTACGCAGGAAGTGAGATACCGGTGCTGGGGAGGCTTCCTCTGGTATGTAAATGTCAAGATATCGTTCCATATTGTTTTTATCTCCTATTTATGCTGATAATAAAAGACAGCGACCTGTGTCCGGTCACGAAGCTTAAGCTTATCCAGGATAGAACTGAGATAATTTCGTACGGTTCCCTCGCTGAGAAAAAGCTCTGCTGCGATTTCTTTATTACTGTATCCGTTAGCTATCAGACGGATGATATCAAGCTCCCTTTCACTGATATTCTGTGAGGAATAGTCGAAGGCCTCAGAGGATTGAAGCAGCTCCGGAATTTTTGATACGATCTCCGTACCGAATACAGTCTGTCCGGAATAAACTGCCCGGAGTGCAGGGGGGATGCTGGCATAGTCCTGTTTGAGAAGATAGCCTTTGGCACCCAGGCGGAGAGCTTTTACAATGTATTCATCATCGGAGAAGGTTGTGAGCAGAAGAATCCGAGCATCCGGAAATTCACCAAGAATCTGTGCGGATGCACTGAGACCATCCATTCCTTTCATGCGGATATCCATAAGAAGAATGTCAGGTCTGTATTGCCGGTACAGCTGGCAGGCCTGTTTGCCGTCGGAGCCTGTAGAGGTGACCTCTATTTCCGGATCTGCTTCAAGAATAGTTTTTAATGCACCTGCAACCAGGCAGTCATCGTCTACGATTATGATCTTCATATCAAAAAATCTCCTTAAAATGATTGTTTCGGGATTGTTATAAAAATCCGGAACCCCTGTCCGCTGGTAATCTGCACAGTTCCCCCTAATGTCTTTACACGGTCCCTGATATTGGACAGACCCATACCATTCGAAGCAGTTTCTGTCCTGTTAATGGTACTGAAATTTTCGGAATTTCCGGTTCCGTTATCCTCCATGCAAAACTGATAAAGCCCAGGATGTTCACGGAGAAGAAGTGTCACAGAGCTGGCATTACTGTGACGCATCACATTGGACAGCCCTTCTTTTGTGATACTGATCAGGCTGTATTTCACTTCTCCGGGGATCTGTCGGGACATGTCGTAAGTGAGAGTGACCGGGCAGAAGGAAAAATCTTTTACCAGCCCGCGGATGGCATCCTCCAGATTTACGGCATCATCATGCAGATCATGGACGCTGGAACGGATGCTGTTCATGGCACTGTTCAGGGAATCCTCAAGATTTCCAAGAAGAGGAGCAACAGAGTCTTCTTTGTTTATGGTTTTTAAAGCACCGGTCATAAGGATCGATCGGGAAAGAACATGTCCGACATTATCATGGATCTCACGGGCAATCCGGTTTCGTTCACGGAGTGTAGCTGCGTAGATCTCATAATTCTGTTTTTCCAGAAGAGCTTTGTTTTTCTCGGATAAGAGAAGAGCGTGTTCCTCACTGTCATCCTGGATCTTTCGGAAGTTCTGATCCAGCTCGTTGTATTTTCTAGTATAAGACCAGAGAAAAAATGCAAGAAGAAAACCGAACATCCCGGCAGCAAAAAACACAGCAGGAAATTGGTTACTGTGCAGGAACAGAAAAATACTGACCGGGATCAAAGCAACTGCGGGAAGTAAAAATCCTGTATGTAGTATCAGGTATAAAAGTAACGGAAAAAACAGGACAAGATCAGAAACTGCAAATGCACAGACAGCAAAAGTCAGATAACAGCCTGTCAGAAAGTACCGGTTCTGGCTTGTATAAGTGATACAGACAAGGATCACAGCAAAAAGGAGAGAAAAAACAAGTGTCTGATCTAAAGCTACATAAAAAAATGCAAGGATACTATATAAAAGAAGCAGAGCAGAGTCTGTAAAATAGCGCATAAAAGTATTCCCCCTTTTGCTGTTATGAAAATGCCAGGTTTCAGTGTTGCCTGTGGTTCAGGCTGCACAAGGCTGTTTTCATTATAGTATACAGTATGAACTCCTGCAAAGATAAATCTGGCGTTAATGCTATTTTATGACATTTGTCATATAAAAGTGGTGACATCACACACTTGGAGCAGTCAGAGGAAAAAGCTATAATGATACCAGAAAAGAAAAAAACGGCATCCACATTATCTGACAGGGGAATGCCAGAAAGGGAGAAAAAAGTATGCCACAAAGTATGGTTCATATAGAAAATCTGGTAAAGCGTTACGGAGAGCTCACAGCTCTGAATCATCTGGATCTGGACATCAAAGAAGGAGAGATCTTCGGACTGCTTGGACCAAACGGTTCCGGAAAAACAACCGCGATTAGCTGCCTTCTGTCTCTGCTGAAATATGACAGAGGACAGGTGGAGATATTCGGAGAGGAAATGCGACCGGATAATTATAAGATCAAGAAGCAGATCGGTATTGTGCTGCAGAATGTAGCTGTTTTTGATGAGCTGACTGTGCAGGAAAATATTGATTATTTCTGCGGACTTTATATCCGTGATAAGAAGAGACGAAAAGAGCTGGTAGAGGAAGCTATTGAGTTTGCAGGTCTTGAAGAGTTTCGAAAAATGCATCCGAAAAAGCTTTCCGGAGGACTGCTCCGAAGGCTGAATATAGCCTGTGGGATCGCACACAAGCCAAGGCTGATCATCATGGATGAACCGACAGTAGCCGTAGATCCACAGAGCAGAAACAGGATACTGGAAGGAATTCAGACATTGAACCGTCAGGGCTCCACAATTATCTATACCTCACATTATATGGAAGAGGTAGAACAGATCTGTACCAGGATCGCAATCATGGATCACGGAAGAGTGATCGCCCAGGGAACAAAGGAAGAACTGAAAAAGATGATCAAAACAGGTGAGACTATCACTGTGGAAGCCATTGCTCTGGAAGAAAAACAGCTCCGGGATATCCGCACACTGGAGCATGTTTTTGATGTGCAGTATGAGAAGCAGAGCCTGACAGTACGTTGCACAGATGCCCGTCATAACCTGATTCGGCTTCTGAATTATCTTCAAAGCCAGGATATTTCTTTCGGAAGAGTTTTTTCCGAACTGCCTACATTGAATGATGTTTTCCTGGAGATCACGGGAAAACAGCTGAGAGATTAGGGGGAGTGAGGATGCTGCATTTGCTGAAATACAGTTTTTTATCCAAGATAAGAAACTTTAATATTGTTTTCTGGCCGCTTATATTTCCTCTGGTGCTGGGAACATTTTTTTACTTTGCATTTGGAAATCTGGATGAGGCAGATTTTCAGACGATTTCAGTTGGAATCGTGAAGGAAGACCAGGCGGATTTATTTTTTACAGAATATTTAGGACAGGTGGAAAAAAGTGAGCCGGATCTTCTGAAAACAAAAGAGATGACAGAGACAGAAGCTTTGAAGGCTCTGGAAGAAAAAAAGATATCCGGAATCTATTATGTGGGAAAAACGCCTTCTCTTACTGTTGCAGGAAACGGGATGGAAGAAAGTATTCTTAAGGCAGTTCTTGACAGCAGTATAAACACAGAAAATACGATTCAGAACATCTTAAAGAAAAATCCGCAGATGGATATGGGCACGGTGGAAAAGCTCCTGAGTACACAGGATATGGTAAAAGAGGTTTCACTGGGTGGAAAGACCATTGATGGAAATGTACAGTTTTTCTACGCGCTGATTGCCATGGCTTGCCTGTATGGAAGTTTTATCGGCTTTGGAACAGCTCTCGGAATCCAGGCCAATATTACGCCGCTTGCAGCCAGACGATGTGTAACGCCGACCCATAAGCTGAAGCTGATCCTGGCTGACCAGTCTGTTGCCTTTATCATGGGATATGTGGATGTAATCGTACTGATTCTGTATCTTCGATATATTCTGAAACTGGACTTTCAGGGGCAGATGGAGCCGATGCTGGTGATATCTTTCTTTGGCAGTCTGATCGGAGTATCCATTGGAACATTTGTGGGAAGCTTCGGGAAAATGGGGGAAGGTGCCAAGGTCGGTATCATACTTGGAATTTCCATGACCAGCAGCTTTCTTGCAGGGCTTATGAACGGAGGCATGAAAGATATCGTGGAAAAAAGCGCGCCTTTTATAAACCGGATCAATCCAGCAGCACTGATCGCAGACGCATTTTACTGTATCAATGTGTATGCTGACACAGCCAGATATTACCGCAATCTGATAACACTGGCAGTGATGTGTGTGGCACTGGTGCTGGCATCCTTTTTCATGGTCAGGAGGGAACGTTATGACAGTATTTAAAGGTTATATGAGAATCATGAAAAAAAATGCAGGACTGATTTTTCTGTATCTGGCGATTTTTTTCGGAGTGGCGCTGGCGCTTCAGACAGCAGCAGGAAAAGAAAGTTATTCCAGCTATGAAAGTGAAAAGATAAAGATCGGACTGGTGGATAAGGATAACGGTCCGCTTGCAGAGGGATTGACGAAATGGCTTGAAAATACGCATCATGTGACCAGAATGGAAGACAGCAGGGAGAATCTGCAGGAAGAGCTTTTTTACAGAAATGTAGAGTATATTGTGGTGATCCCCGAGAATTTTTATGAAACCTGTATGGTGAACGGAGAAAGTATTTCCGTAACAAAGGTGCCGGGTTCTTACACAGCATATTATGTGGACCAGCAGCTGGAAAGCTGTCTCAACACTATGCGGACATATCTGGAAGCAGGATTTACCCAGGAAGAAGCAGCTCAGGTAATCCTGGATGAAAAAAGCGCAGAGGTGACACTGCTGGATCTGGATGGAAATAATGGCGGAGTGCCGGCTTACATTTACTATTTCCGTTATATGCCATATCTTTTTCTGGCAGTGCTCTGCTACGTGATGGGATATGTGCTGATGGCCTTCAAAAAAGGAGATATCCCAAAAAGAATGCAGGCTTCAGCAGTTTCCGCGAGACGTCAGAGCATGGAAGGGCTTCTTGCCATGCTTGTTATGGGAGGTGGCCTGTGGGTGATCGGCATGGCCGGAGCAGTCGTCATGTATGGAAAAGAAATTTTAACGGCTCAAAACAGGTGGTATTATATGCTGAACAGTCTGGGGATGATGGCAGTGGCACTTTCGCTTTCCTATCTGATCGGACTTTTTGTGAAAAACAGCAATATGCTGAGTGGTATTGCGAATATCCTTTCACTGGGAATGTGCTTTCTGTGCGGTGTTTTTGTTCCTATGGATGTGATGAATAAAAATGTTTTGAAAGTATCCCAGTTCCTTCCTGTATATTGGTATGAAACCGTAAATGAAACACTTGGCAGCTACAGCCACCTCACAGAGGAAGCAGCTGCAACCGTGTGGAAGGGAATGGGCCTGGAGATGATGTTTGCCGTTGCGTTTGTCTGCATGATCCTGGCAGTGAGCAGGTATCAGAGACAGAAATAAAAATGTTTTATATGGAGTAATAGATCCATTTTATAAAGCAGTGTACTTTCCGGTGCACTGCTTTTTGCTGCAAAAAATGATAGTAAATATTAGCTAACTGTGGTAAAATATGGACAATAAAAATGTTGCCGCAGAAAATACAGTAAATTCCATGCAGACAGCGCAGTACTTTGGAGAAAGGACATGGAAAATAAGAAAATAGTTCTGGTAAAACCACAATGCTCTGTAGAGATAAGAAGTCAGTTTATGACAAGATTCGGAGAGCAGTGCGAGTTTATTTTTCAGGACAGTGAACATGAGAATGCAATTGAAATGGCAGAAATCATAATCGGGGAACCGGAAGAAGCAGAGCTTCGGATGGCAGAAAAGCTCCGGTGGCTTCAGCTGACCTGGGCAGGAGCAGACAAATATACAAAAATAAAAAACTTTCCGCAGAAAGTTGCACTGACCAATGCATCCGGAGCCTTTGGAAAGATCATTGCCGAGTATGCGATTGGTGGTATTATTGCGCTGTACCGCTCGTTTCCTGTATATTGGAATCATAAACAGAAACATATCTGGAAAAAAAGTGATTCTGCAGATACCTTATATGGAAAAAATGTGCTCATATTGGGAACCGGCGATATCGGAAAAAATCTTGCACACAGGATAAAAGCATTTGAAACGCATGTGACAGGAATAAAAAGAACAAAAACTTTTGATTACGCAGAACCGATGCAGGATTTTGATCAGATATATGATCTGTCAGAGCTTGATCAGCAGCTTACAGAAGCCGATATTGTGATCGGTTGCCTGCCGGGAACACCGGAAACGAAAGGACTTCTGAACTATGAACGGCTGCATTCCATGAAGAAAAAAGCAGTTCTGGTCAATGTGGGAAGGGGAAGTCTCATTCCAATGGATGATCTGGCCAGAGTATTAATGGAAGGGCATCTGCAAGGGGCGGTTCTGGATGTATTTGAGGCGGAGCCTTTATCGGAAAAATCTCCTTTGTGGAATATGGAGAATGTCCTTCTTACTCCACATATTGCAGGGCCGAGTTTCGGTGGAAATACAAAAGTGGAAAAACAGATCTGGGACATTTGCATGGAAAATCTGGAGAGGTATCTAAACGGACAGAAATTGAGAAATATTGTTCAGTTAGATATTGGATATTAGGGAAATATGAGGCGTTTGGTTTGATGAGTGCTGAAAACGGATATGAGGAGGAAACGCCATGCCTTCACGAAAAGATCAGTTCAATTTAAATATATTTGACTATAGCTCCATTGCATACTGTGTGGTAGAACTTGTACTGGATGAGAAGGGACAGCCGAAGGACTGGATCTATCGTTACTGTAATCAGGCTTTTGCGGATATGAAGGGATACTGGCTGGAATCCATGCTGGATCGTTCTATCTCCAGTCTGGTTCCGGGTGTAGATAAAAAAATGCTGATGATATATTATCAGGCGGCATATGAAGATAAGCCCTGTGAAGTAGATGTAGTGGGAGAAAAGAAATATCATGTGGCGATCATGCCTACTGGCAGAAAGGGATTTTGCTCCGGCATGGTTTATGCAGATCCGGAGAGCAACGGTGAAAAAGCAAATACCGGTGACTCAGTAACAGATGCCGGCTATATTCAGAAAAAGCTGTTTCCGGAATATGTTTCGCTTTACAGCATAGAGCTTAATTCCGGAAAATATGAAATTCTGAGGATTGCTGAAAATACAAATGCCAGACATATTACGGAGAAAATGCCGCAGCCGTTTGCAAGCTATGATGAATATGCAGAAAAATATGCAGATTCTTTTATTCTGGAGGAAGACAGGGAAGAGTTTCTGGACTGGCATAACTGTCACAAGATGAGAAAGAGACTTTGTGATACGGATAAGATCACATATTATTATCACAGTGTTTCAAAAGAAGGAAAAGACAGCTATTATGAAGCTTATGCTGTAAAAGGAAATGTGGACGACAAAGATTTCCACATTTTTCTGGGCTACCGAAACATAGACAGTATTCTGTACAAGGAAAGAGAAACCCAGGAATTACTGAAAAAGGCGCTGGATCAGGCAAGGCTGAGTAATGAGATCATATCTGCGATCGCCAGAACCTATCAGTATGTTTCAAGAATTGATATTCAGGCAGACTGGTTCGAGGAAATATCAAACAGGGATAAAGAAAATCTGAACTTCATCAATTCGGGTGTTTTGTCGGTTAATAATAAAAAGGTTTGCAGAGAAATCGTTGCAGAGGAATACCAGGAAGCGTTTTTTAAATTTACGGATATATCCACATTGCCGGAGCGAATGAAAAACGAAGAGACTATCGTCATGGAATATCGGATGAAGGATGGAAACTGGCATAAGCTTCGCTTCATCGAAAAGAAACGGGACGAAAATGGAAAGCTGACACATGTACTCTGTGCGATCCGAAGTATCAGTGATGCGAAGAAAAAGGAAGAGAAGCTTTTGTATGAGGTGGCAGAGGCGAAGCGGGATGCTGCTCTGAAATCAAGGTTTCTGTCAAACATGAGTCATGATATCCGGACGCCGATGAATGGTATCATCGGTATGATCGATCTGGCAAACCGTTATCCGGAAGATGCCGAAATGCAGCAGAAATGCAGGGACAAGATCCAGAAATCATCGAAATACCTGGTTACTCTTGTGAGCAATATTCTGGATATCAATAAGCTGGAATCAGAAGAATGTGCTGCTGAGGAACTGACATTTGATCTGACAGAGCTTCTGAACAGAGCCAATACGGAGAAGCAGATCCTTGCACAGGAGAAGAATGTTGAGTATGTGGTGGACTGGGAACGCGCAGATCTGAAACATATGTATCTGACCGGAAATCCGGTTTATCTGGAACGGCTTCTTACCACAGTTGCAGATAATGCGGTGAAATTTACGAAACCTGGTGGCAGTGTGCATGTCTGGTGTGCAGAAAAATCCGCAGACGATTCGCAGGTAGTATATGAATTTGGATGTTCAGATAATGGAATCGGTATGAGCGAAGAGTTTATCGCACATGCTTTTGATCTGTTTTCGCAGGAGAATGAAACCAGCAGATCAAAATATGAGGGTGCCGGCCTTGGACTTGCTATCGCCAAAAAGCTTGCGGACAGAATGGGCGGAACGATCGAAATCGAGAGCAAAAAGGATAAGGGCACGACAGTACTCATGACCGTTCCGTTTAAGATTGGAATGCCGGAAATATGCGAACAATCAGAATGCAGTGAAGAGGTGTCTCTGGAGGGATTGCGTGCGCTGCTTGCTGAGGATAATGAACTGAATATGGAAATCGCAAAATTTCTGTTGGAGAATAATGGAATCCGTGTAGAAGGTGTTGAGAATGGTCTGGAAGCGGTGAAGAAATTTCAGAGTTCTGAACCCGGATATTATGATGTGATTTTTATGGATATCATGATGCCGGAGATGAATGGCTGGGATGCAACACGTAAGATCCGTTCCATGAAAAGACCGGATGCCGGGTCAATACCGATCATTGCCATGAGTGCAAATGCGTTTGCAGAGGATATCATTAGCAGCCGCATTTCCGGTATGAATGAGCATCTGACGAAGCCTCTGGATGAGACGAAGCTTCTTACAGAGCTTAAAAAATGCATAGCCGGCAGAAAGAAGAGGGATTTTTAAAGGGGAGTGATCGGAGAGAATGACGCGACAGGAACTGATAAAAGAAATAGAAAAATACAGGCCTTTTAATGAACAGGAAGAAAAGGATAAAACACTGATCCTGAACTGGATCCGGAATAATGATAATGCATTTCTTCGGGAGAATACAGTTGCACATGTTACGGCATCTGCCTGGGTGGTGAACAAGGACAGAACCAAAGTTCTCATGGTATACCATAATATATATAATTCCTGGTCCTGGCTGGGAGGACATGCAGACGGGGAGACGGATCTTCTGTCTGTTGCGATCCGTGAGGTAAAAGAGGAAGCGGGGATCTCTGAGGTTTATCCTGTTTCCGAAGAGATTTTTTCCATGGAGTCGTTGACTGTGGACGGTCATGTGAAAAGAGGCGAGTATGTATCCAGCCATCTGCATTTAAATGTAACCTATCTTCTGGAAGCGGACTCTGAAGAGGCTGTATCCATAAAAGAAGATGAGAACAGTGCAGTAGCCTGGTTTTCCCCGGAAGAGGCATTGAAGAAGTCTACAGAACCGTGGTTTGTGGAGCGGGTGTATGGGAAACTGATCGAAAAAATGAGATAAATATAGATGTTTACATTACAAAAAAAGTGTCAAGAAATAATAACTTGACACTTTTTGCTTTCCATCTTATCTTGACGATGAGGTGATATGATATGAAAAGAAAAGAAGAGGAACTGACAGCAAAGATAATAGACATTTTTGGCACGACAGATCCCGAAGAACTTAGAAGGATTGCAGAAGCTGCAGAATGTTACAGGAAAATAAAAGATTCTGCAAAAAAAATGTATCCGGTAGAAAAAATTCTTTTACAGATCCTCAGCTTGCAGAAATTCTTGCGTTAAAGAAACAGGGAATTCAGATTACAGAAATTGCAAAAAAATATCACGTTTCCAGACAGACAATCTACAGTCAGATAAAAAGAGCATATAATTTCAGCGATGATCCGGATGTAAAAATGCGTATGTATTTTATGAATAGAAATGATCTATGTACAATTATTGATATAAATTTTTTACAGGAAAAAATATTTATTAAAAATTATACGCAGCAGATACCATTAAGAGCATTTGGTGTTGTGGAGAATCCCAGTTGGGCTGATTTTGAGCAGTTTTTGGAAGATAGATGTTTTCCGAGAACCCGTGACCATAACAAAGAGTGTCTGAGGGAACTGGGAGTACCTTTTTATGATCCGTTGCTGATTATTGAAAAAACGGATGGATATATGGCAGGAGATCATCAATGGATCCTGACTGTGAAAAAGAAAGAGGAAGATGCTTATAAAAAGTACTCTGGGAATTCCTTTTGTAGGATATAAACCAGTACAGATAGAGTATAAAGGGCTGTTTTTATCTGGTTGTGTCAGCGGGGATTTTTTGAAAGAGGATGAAATATTGATTCCGATTGAAAAATTGCATCGCCAGTATACGGGGGAAAGTCTGGCATCCAGGTTAACTGATTTTGAGGAAACTTCGAAAAAAATACAGTATCTGGTAGAAAAAGTTGAAAACATAACGCATATTCCATTAGCCCTTTGTTTGATCAGGGACTTTGTCTGTTTGCAGATACAAATATGGATTATCCACTGAGTTTATCTTATGAGGAATGTTTAAAAAAAATCGAATCAAAACCATTCAGCTCTGACTTTGATATTCAGCTTGAGGCGGCAGAAGAATTATATGGAACGTATCATACGCATGAGGAGATCGTTAAGCTGATGTCGGAGCTTACAGGAGAGGAGATCGACGACAGTTTTGGAATGTTTCCACCGTTTTATACTGATTGCGGAAGAAATATTCATCTTGGAAAAAATGTTTTTATCAATGCAGGATGTAAATTTCAGGATCAGGGTGGCATTTACATCGATGATGGGGCATTGATCGGACATAATGCTGTACTTGCAACGATCAACCATATGGAAGATCCACAGAAAAGAGGAGGAATGACATTTCATCCGATTCATATTGGAAAAAATGTATGGCTCGGATCTAATGTAACGGTTCTTCCGGGAGTGAACATCGGAGATGGTGCGATCATTGCGGCCGGTGCTGTTGTAACCAAGGATGTACCGGAAAATATGGTTGCAGCCGGAGTGCCCGCAAAGGTGATTCGTGAGGTGAAGAAATAGAAAAAGATACTCTGTTTGATACCTTTTGAAATCAGCAGAAAAACGAAACCGCCGGAAACCCTTGATTTATAAGACTTTCCGGCGGTTCTAGTAGCAGGGGATGAGAGAATCGAACTCCCACCAAAGGTTTTGGAGACCCCTATCATACCATTTGACCAATCCCCTATGTGTTTTCATCACTGTTGCAATTATACATATAAAATATACAATTGTCAAGTGAAGATAAGGCTTTTTATGTATATTTATGTAATAAGATAAAAAACGGAGATGGAGGGATTTGAACCCTCGCGCCGGTTGCCCGACCTACCGCATTTCGAGTGCGGACCCTTCAGCCACTTGGGTACATCTCCGGATGGCTCGAAAAATCTTTTCAGAATCTTTCGTGCAAACCTTTATTATTATATAAGGTATCAGGGAAAAGGTCAATCTTTTTTGAAACTTTTCTTTCCGTATTATTGACGAAAACCTCAGACTATAATAAGATAGTGATTAAAGTGCATAGACATGAATTGTGTTGTGCAGAAATGGAGGGAATTTATGAGCGACAAAAAAACAGCGATTCTTAAGGCTGCGAAGAGTCTGAATGAGAATTATGCTTCCGAAGAACTTTTTATGCCGAAAAGCGGCAGAAGACTGCCGAACCGTTCGGTGATCATTGATATAGTAAGAGACCTGAAATCTATTGTATTTCCAGGATATTTCAGTACGGATACCAGCGCATCCATGTTTCCGGAATATTATGCAGGACACAGACTTAACGATATTTATGACAGACTGAAATCCCAGATTGAGATCGCACTTCTTTATCATGGAGAGGATCCGGCAGAGGCAGCAGCACATGCAGACAGAACTGCTTGCGGATTTATCGAGCAGCTTCCGGAGGTTCAGAGACTGCTTCTTACAGATGTGCAGGCAGGTTTTGACGGAGACCCGGCGGCCAAGAGTAAGGAAGAGATCATTTTTTCCTATCCTGGACTGTTTGCAATCTATGTATATCGTCTGGCACATATTCTTTATAAAGAAAAGATCCCGTTTATTCCACGTGTGATGTCCGAGTATGCACATGGACGGACAGGAATCGATATCAACCCGGGAGCAACGATCGGTGAATATTTCTTTATTGATCATGGAACAGGAGTTGTTATCGGTGAGACAACAGAGATCGGAAATAATGTGAAGCTTTACCAGGGAGTGACACTTGGAGCTCTTTCCACAAGAATGGGACAGCAGCTTGCCAATGTGAAACGTCATCCGACGATCCGTGACAATGTAACGATCTATTCTAACTCAACGGTTCTTGGTGGAGAGACCGTTGTAGGAGAGAATACGATTATCGGTGGTAATACCTTTATCACAGAATCCATCCCTGCCAATACCAAAGTCAGTGCCAAGAGTCCTGAGCTTGTGATCAAGAAACCGAAGAGTCAGGTTTCTGCCACAAATGTATGGGACTATTGATAATAAATCGAATAAATCAAAAAAATCGAAAAAACCTGTTGACAAATAAAACAGGATACTATATACTAATCATCGTTGCAGCGGTCAAGCATCGGTAATCACCGAAGCGACGATGCGCGGGTGTAGTTCAATGGTAGAACACCAGCCTTCCAAGCTGGATACGTGGGTTCGATTCCCATCACCCGCTTATGCGATAGTGGCGTAGTTGGTAACGCGCGACCTTGCCAAGGTCGAGACCGCGGGTTCGAGCCCCGTCTATCGCTCTCATCTTTCAGATGAACAATTTCATAACTGCGGGTGTAGTTCAATGGTAGAACACCAGCCTTCCAAGCTGGATACGTGGGTTCGATTCCCATCACCCGCTTGTGCGATAGTGGCGTAGTTGGTAACGCGCGACCTTGCCAAGGTCGAGACCGCGGGTTCGAGCCCCGTCTATCGCTCTTAGGAGCTCTGAGTAATCTCAGAGCTCTTTTGCCGTATATGAATCAGATGGAAAGAAAAATCCCCCAGATACTGAATTAAGATCAGCATCTGAGGGAATGTTCTTAAGTGATCAGACTTCAGCGCTGTCCTGATCGATCAATGGGTAGAAGCTCAGAAGATAAAGCCCGCATAATCCTACCAGGCCGTAAACGATCCGGGAAAGCCAGCTCATGCTTCCAAACAGAAAAGCCACCAGGTTCAGGTTGAAAAATCCGATCAGACCCCAGTTTACGGCTCCGATCACAGCAATCGTCAGTGCAGCATACTGCAGACATTTATTAGCCATAAGTCACCATCCTTTCGTTATACAGGAGATAGTTTTTCGCGAAAAGGAGAAAAATATGTATTCCGGCTCCAAAAAGAAAAACGGAAATTTCTTCCAGCCATGCTTGTGTTCATGACAGAGAAATTTCCGTTTTTTGTATGAGTGAATCAAATATTTATTTGCATGTCAGAAGTAACTCTGATATATCGGTATTACTGAAGCTTCAGTACTTGTGAGGTTGTCTGTCCGCCGCTGACATTCAGAGTTTCTTTTCCCTGGAGTGTTACGTCGCTTGTGGTATCTTTAAGAAGGAATACCTGACATACGGTAACTGTCTTTCCGGGATCAATCGTCGTCATGTAATTATCGACAGCCGTATCGTTGGCTTCCGGATAAGTTCCCTCAAGAGATTCTCCGTTCTGGGAAGCCTGCAAGGTGAAATCAACAAAAGCGCTGGACTGTGAATCGCCGGAGTTTGTGTAATCGTAATAGATCATCAGACATGGGTTTCCGCCGTAGTCATTGGATACTGCAAACTGTTTGAAACGGACGGAGAATTTATCTGTGGTGATATCAATGGAAGATCCGCCGGTCTGTGTGGAATCTGCATCGGAAGCAGTCTGGGAATCCGCTGATGCATCAGAGCTGCTGTCTGTGCTTTCGTCATTCAGCTGGGAAGAAATCTCGTCCTTTACGTTCTTGAAGTTTGCACACATGACTTTGACAGTTGTATCGTCCAGGGAAACGATCTTCCAGTTGTTGCCGATCTTGATCAGCGGATAGGTGATGTCGATGTCGCTGTATTTCTCATCTGCTGTGGAAGCATTTTCCGCAAGGAGAGAAGCGAGCATTTCCTGGATATCATCCTGTGTCATTTCTCTTCCGGCGTAAGCGGCAACTGCAACCTTTCGGGTGTATTCCTGAATGGTGGCTGCGTAGATGTTGGTTCCGTCGATGTATTTCAGATGGACCGTAACCTTCGCTGTTCCGTTCTGGATATCAAATTTGTTTTTGGTGATTTTGTAGGTCATCTTCTTGTTGATGGTGGTGAAGAAATCTGTGTAGGCAGAATCGCGGATGTCTGCATTATCAAGAGCACTTAAGTCGTGGCTCTGGAGAAGATTCTCCATGGTGGTGAAATCCATGTTCTGCATGCCTGTGAGAAATTTCTCGGTAGCTTCTACAGGCTTGTGACGGGCATTTAAGTACCAGGCGGTTGCGCCGGCTGCCGCTGCGATGATGAGAATGATCAGGCAGATCACAAGAGGTTTTTTGCTCTTTTTTCTTCTGCGAGGAGTATCATCATCAAAATCATTGGAGATCAATGACCTGGAAAGATCATCGTCGTAGAAATCATTATTATCTGTATTCATTAGTCCTCCTTATAATGCAAAATAGCTGTTTCTGAACAAAGACAGATCATGAATATCTGACAGGGTTCTTATAGATTATAACATAGGTTTACTGTTTGAGAAACCCCCTGTGATATGATATACTTTGAGATACGAAAAAGAGGTTATGTTTGTCGTGTTTATAACACGGGAAAGATGAGGTGGAGTATATGTCAAGGACGATTCAGTATTCATTTCCGTCGAAGGCAGACGGACTGGAGATTTCCTGCCTGGCAGTGGTGCCGGAGCTGGGACGAGACGAGAAATACCGTGGGATCATTCAGATTGTACATGGAATGAGCGAGTATAAAGAGCGATACATTCCGTTCATGGAGTACATGGCAGAACGGAAATATGTAAGTGTGATCCACGATCACCGTGGCCATGGAAAAAGTGTCCGGAGCAAGGAAGACCTGGGATATATGTATGGCGGGGGAGCAGATGCCATGCTTCAGGATATTCATACGGTGAATTGCCTGATCCGGGATCATTTTCCGGAGCTGCCGCTGATTCTGTTCGGGCACAGTATGGGATCGCTGGCAGTCCGTGCCTATGCGGCGCATCATGACAGCTGCATGGATATGCTGATCATCTGTGGCTCACCAAGCTATAATGCGCTGCGTCCGGTGGGAGTGGCACTTGCGAAGGCTGAGAAAGCTGTTTTTGGACCGAAGCACAGTGCAGGTCTGATCGAGACGATGTCATTTGGAGGATATGCGTTCCGGTTTAAAAAGGAGAAGAACCGTTTTTCATGGATCTGCTCGGATCCGCAGGTGGTACAGGACTATTCCGATTCGGAATACTGCGGATTTACATTCAGTGACGATGCGTACCTGGCACTTTTTGACCTGATGAAGAGGGCTTACGATGTAAAACATTGGAATTGTACAAAGCCGAAGATGCCGGTTCTTTTTATCAGCGGGGCTGAAGATCCCTGTATGGGAAATGTCCGTCATTTTGCGAAAACGGTTCGTGTCATGCGCCAGGCCGGATATCTGGATGTGCGGGGAAAATTATATCCCGGAATGCGCCATGAGATACTGAATGAGAAGGACCATGAGCGCGTATATCATGATATATTTATATATATCCGCAAAAAAGGACTTTGAAGCCTGTAAGGCACAATGTTATAATAAGAACCGGAGTGCTCCTGCGGACATTTGTAAGAGGGCACGACTACTGAGAAAACAGGGGGATTCATAAATATGAGAGCAAGTGGAATTCTGCTTCCGGTATCCAGCCTTCCGTCCAGATTCGGAATCGGCTGCTTTTCGGCGGAAGCTTATGAATTTGTAGACCAGCTGGTGAGAGCAGGACAGAGATACTGGCAGATCCTGCCTCTGGGACCTACCGGATACGGAGATTCACCGTATCAGTCTTTTTCCACATTTGCGGGAAATCCGTATTTTATTGATCTGGAAGCTTTTATAAAAGAAGGATATCTTGAGGAAGGTGACTGCGAGGATTGTGACTGGGGCGGAAATGAGAGCTATGTGGACTATGAGAAAATCTACAATTCCAGATTCCGTATTCTGAGAAAAGCTTTTGAGAAATATGATTGTCAGGCGGATTCGGAATACCAGAAATTTGTGAAGGAAAATGCTGCATGGCTTGAGGATTACTGCCTGTATATGGCAATCAAGGACAGCCTTGGTGGAATCAGCTGGATAGAGTGGCCGGCGGAGCTTAAAAACAGAGAAAAAACAGCTCTGGGAGAAGCCGGTGAGAAGCTTTCCAGGGAAGTGGAGTTTTACCGTTTCCAGCAGTACTGGTTTTTTAAACAGTGGACAGAACTGAAGACTTATGCCAATGAGCATGGCGTGGAGATCATCGGAGATGTGCCGATCTATGTTGCTTTTGACAGCGCGGATGCGTGGTCACAGCCGGAGCTTTTCCAGTTTGATAAGGAGAATCTGCCGATCGGTGTGGCAGGATGTCCGCCGGATGCTTTTTCCGCAACAGGACAGCTCTGGGGAAATCCTCTTTATGACTGGGATTATCACAAAAAAACAGAGTATGCCTGGTGGACGCGTCGTATGGCAAACTGCATGAAACTGTATGATGTGGTCCGTATCGATCATTTCCGTGGATTTGATGAGTATTACTTTATTCCGTACGGAGATAAGACAGCGGAATTCGGTCACTGGGAAAAAGGCCCGGGAATCGAGCTGTTCCGTACACTGGAGAAGAATCTGGGGAAATTAAATGTGATTGCAGAGGATCTTGGCCTTCTCACAGACAGCGTGATTCAGCTGGTTGAGGAATCTGGCTTCCCGGGAATGAAGGTGTTGCAGTTTGCTTTTGATGCGAACGAGGACAGCCCGTATCTGACACACAGATATGAGAGAAACTGCATCGTATATACAGGAACTCATGACAATGAGACGACAAGAGGATGGTTCCGGAATCTGAACCAGCACGACCGGAATTTTGCAAAAGCTTATATCGGCTGTGAGGGCAAGCATGAAACAGCGGCTGTGTGGAGTCTGATTCGTGCGGCCATGTCCAGTGTTGCGGATCGCTGTGTGATCCCGGTGCAGGATTATCTCTGCCTTGGAAACGAGGCCAGGATCAATGAGCCGTCTACACTTGGCGACAACTGGAAATGGCGGATGAAGAAAGGCCAGCTTACGGAGGAAACGATCAAAAAAATCTATAAAATGACAAAGCTTTACGGAAGGATTGTAAAGCAGGAAGAGAATGGCTCCGAGGATACGAAAGAGACTGATAAATAACAGTCAGAAAGAAAGGAAAACACATGGAAGAACAGAAAAACGAAAACAACGAAGCTCTGCAGCAGGAAAAACATCCGGAAGCAGAAGAAAGACAGGGGAATTCTTCCACAAGAAGCAGTATCCTGTGGATCTTTGCAGGTGGTTATCTTGTGTATACGGGATATCGTTTGTGCGAGGGAATCCTGAAGGGCACAGATGATGCCAGCAAGGGATTTCTTGTGGCCGGCGGTATTTTTATTGTGATCGGAGCGGTGCTTCTTATAAAAGCAGTTCGCAATCTTGCGAAAGAGGGTGCAGAGAAAGCTGCCGTGCAGGAAGAGATGGCTAAAAAAGTGATCGAGGAGAATTCAAAGAAAAAGATGTCAATCTCCGAGAGGGCACATCTGGCGGAGAATCTGGATGATGTGCAGGAAGACAGTGAAGAGGAAACTGTTGAGAACAATTCCGCGGAATGATAGAGATGCGGATAGGAGCCGCAGATACATAAAACCGGAATATCCGGCACAAGGCTTATAAAAAAGCTTCTGTGCGGATATTCCGGTTTTGGTTTTTGATCAATTTGCTGAATTACTATGTAATTTCATTTATTTGCGTTTTCGTGAATTACGCTTCTTTTTTCGCGATTGTTTTCTGCCGGGTGTGTGCAGAGTGGACCAGCAAAATGTCTGTACCAGCAGGGTTCCGATAAGGGAACCGGTGCTGTCAATGCAGACATCCCTCACAGAAGGACCACGGGCATCCACGAAGGACTGATGGTATTCATCCGTACCGGCGAAAGCGACGCATATGATTCCTGCAAGAAGCATAAGCCAGACACCTCTGACACCGTAAACATACAGCGGAAAGGAGATAGAGATGGCCAGCAGACAGTATTCTGTCATATGGGCAGCCTTGCGGACATAGAATTCAATGCTGGAAGCTTCCTGGGAAAGCTGCTCAGGGCTTTTTCCTGAGGCTAATATTTCGTTTTTGGTTTCCACGATCTGATAGCTGATTTTATAGCTTAAGGCTCCGGACACTTCTCCGGTCTGCGAGGAGAAAGAAAAGATCACGCACATCATCAGGATCGCAGGTGCAAAAGAAAAAGGTTTTAATAATGTAATTAGTATTTTCATGGGTCTTAATATAGCACTCATACGGGAAAAAGTCCAGAGAAAAGGGTAAAATAACGGGACGAATGTTATAATGGAGCATGTCGCGCGGGTTGTCAGAGAGCGAAGAAGTATGTTAGAATAGGAAACAGACAAAATGAAATGTTGCTTGAGAAATAAACAGTAATGAAACGGACAAAATACAGGGGAGGAAATACGAAATGAGTCTTGCAGATAATATATTTATTGACATGTGCAAGGATGTCATAGAGAATGGCACCAGTACAGAAGGAGAGAAGGTACGTCCTGTGTGGGAGGACGGAACACCGGCTTACACGATCAAGAGATTCGGCGTTGTGAACCGTTATGATCTCCGCAAAGAATTTCCGGCGCTGACCTTGCGCAGAACAGCACTTAAGAGTGCCATGGATGAGATTTTGTGGATCTGGCAGCAGAAATCCAATAATATTCACGATCTTCACAGCCATATCTGGGACAGTTGGGCAGATGAGAATGGCTCCATCGGAAAAGCCTATGGTTATCAGCTTGGTGTGAAACATCAGTATAAAGAAGGTATGATGGATCAGGTGGATCGAGTTCTTTTTGACCTTAAGAACAATCCGTACAGCAGAAGAATCATGACCAATATTTATGTGCATCAGGATCTTCATGAGATGAATCTTTATCCGTGTGCATATTCCATGACTTTCAATGTGACCAAGGAGCCGGGCAAAGACAAGCTGGTTCTCAATGCAGTGCTGAATCAGAGATCTCAGGATATCCTGGCGGCAAATAACTGGAATGTATGCCAGTATTCCCTTCTTCTGATGATGATCGCACAGGCCTGCGATATGGAAGCAGGAGAACTGGTTCACGTGATCGCGGACTGCCATATTTATGACAGACATATTCCGGTGATCAAGGAATTGATCTCCAGAAAACCGTATCCGGCACCGACAGTAAAACTGAATCCGGAAGTAAAAGATTTCTATAAATTTACAACGGACGACCTGATCGTTGAGAATTATGAAACCTGGCCGCAGATTAAAAATATTCCGATTGCGGTATAAGAATAGTGGTATGATTTTGTAAGAACAGAAAGGACTTGGAGATGAATATTATCGTAGCAGCAGACAAGAACTGGGGCATCGGAAGGAACAATGAGCTTCTGGTGAGCATTCCGGCAGATATGAAGATGTTTCGCCAGGAGACTACCGGCAAGGTGGTCGTTATGGGAAGAAAGACCCTGGAATCTTTTCCAAACGGACTTCCGCTTAAGAACAGAACCAATATTGTTATTACCGGAAATAAAGATTATCAGGTGAAGGGGGCAGTGATCGTACACAGCATTGAGGAAGCATTGAAGGAAGTGGAGAAATATCCTTCAGAAGATGTATACTGTATTGGTGGTGACAGCATCTATAAGCAGATGCTCCCATACTGTGATGTGGCTCATGTGACGAAGATTGATTTTGCATATGAGGCAGATGCTTATTTCCCGAATCTTGACGAGGATCCGGAGTGGGAGATCACAGCAGAGAGCGATGAGCAGACATATTTTGACCTGGAATATGCGTTTGTGAAATATGAGAGAAAAAAATAAAAGATCGGTCAGATTTGATCATGAAAAAAGATGCAGCATGGTGAGAAACTGTGCTGCATCTTTTTTTGCTGCATAAAAAACAGGCTGCTTATTTTGGGATAAACAGCCTGTCTTGAAAGTTATATCGTTTGTTTTAAGGATTACTCGATTACGTGGATCCATCCCTCTGGAGCTTCGATACGTCCCATCTGGATACCTGTCAGTGTGTCGTACAGTTTCTGGATAACCGGTCCCATCTTCTCCATTCCGCTTGGGAAGCAGATTTCTTTGCCGTGGTCGTTGATCTTTCCAACCGGAGAGATAACAGCAGCAGTACCGCAAAGACCGCACTCTGCGAAATCTTTAACCTCATCGAAGTAAATCTCGCGTTCTTCAGCTTCCAGTCCGAGGTACTCTTTTGCAACGTAGATCAGAGAACGACGTGTGATAGAAGGAAGGATACTGTCAGACTTCGGTGTTACAACCTTGCCGTCTTTTGTTACGAAGATGAAGTTTGCTCCGCCTGTCTCCTCGACTTTGGTACGTGTCTTAGGATCAAGATACATGTTCTCGTCGAAGCCCTGTTTGTGAGCGTCTACGATAGCATGAAGGCTCATTGCGTAGTTCAGGCCGGCCTTGATGTTACCTGTTCCACAAGGTGCGGCACGGTCGAAGTCGCTGACACGGATGGTGATCGGTTTAGCACCGCCCTTGAAGTACGGTCCAACCGGTGTTGTAAGGATACGGAACTGATATTCATCAGCTGGTTTAACACCGATTACGGCGTTGGAACCAAACATGTATGGTCGAAGATAAAGTGTTGCGCCTGAACCATATGGCGGAACCCATGCAGCGTTGGCTTTCACAACCTGATTAACAGCATCGATAAATCTGTCTTTCGGGAATACCGGCATCTCAAGTCTTGCAGCAGAAGCAGCGATACGCTCTGCGTTCAGGTCAGGACGGAATGTAACGATATGTCCGTCTTCTGTTGTGTAGGCTTTCAGTCCCTCGAATACACTCTGAGAATACTGAAGTACACCGGCACACTCATTCAATACGATATTAGGATCAGTGCTTAATGTACCCTCATCCCATTTACCATCTTTAAAATTAGAGACATATCTGTAGTCGGTTGGCATGTAGCCGAATCCGATACTGGACCAGTCAATGTTCTTTTTTTCCATGACGATTCCTCCGTTTGCGAATTTTTACTTTTTACCATTGTAAAACTTTTATGTGCTGACTTCAATAGTCAATTTTCGAATTTTCACTGCTTTTTTGCATTTGCTTGTAATTTATATGGGATTTCGCTATAATAAAAACTATCTATAATATTAAGTCGAAACATATTTTTGACACAGGTTGGAGGAAGAAATGGATAATAACGAATTTGATGATCTTGGGAAAAAAATCCAGGATATTATAGACAATGCAATCAATTCCAACAGCTATCAGGAACTGAGCCATACCATCAACCGGACGGTAAATAAAGCGATTGATTCCGGAAGTGAGGCTCTTAAAAGTGCAATGAATTCTGTGTTTGAGCCTGGCAGCGATCCGGAATTCCGCAAAAAAAGTTATACCTATCAGAATCCATATTATGGCAGAAGCAGAAAAGCCAGGGAGCAGGCTGCAAAGAAGCAGACCGAGCTTCTTTACGGCAAGACGACCGGTGAAAATCTGAAGGGAATGATGATGGCGGTTTCCGGAGGAATTCTTTTAAGCGGTATGGGACTTGGTGCCATGGTACTTCTGATCTGGATGGGACTTGGGCACAGTGGAGCACTGGCAGCAGGCGTGCTTGGTGTGATGTGTGCGGGCGCAGTTGGTGGCGGAGCACTTCTTGGAGCAGGAACGAAATGTCTTGGAAGGCTGGGACGTTTTCAGAAATACATTAAAGTACTGGGAGACCACACATACTGTAATTTCCAGAAGCTTGCCCAGACAGTAGAAAAAACAGAGAAATTTGTAAAAAAAGATGTTATACGGATGATTGATAAAGGCTGGTTTCTGGAAGGTCACGTGGATGCCCAGGAGACCTGTCTGATCACAAGCAATGAGACATATGCACAGTACCAGGAGACCCAGAAACAGCTGGAGCTCAGAAAGCAGGAGGCAGATCCGAAGGTTCAGCTTGAGGAGAATATGAGCCCTGAAGCTCAGGACGTTCTTAAAAAGGGAAATGAATTTCTGGTAAAAATCCGTCAGAGCAACGATGCCATTCCTGGTGAGGAGATCTCTGCGAAGATATCCAGAATGGAGCTGATCGTACAGAAGATCTTTGAACGTGCCGGTGAGCATCCGGAGGTGATACCGGATCTTAGGAAACTAATGGATTATTATCTTCCAATGACAGTGAAGCTTCTGGATGCCTACGAGGATATGGATGGACAGCCGGTTCAGGGTGAGAATATCACATCCTCCAAGAAAGAGATCGAGGATACCATTGATACATTGAATCTTGCATTTGAGAAGCTTCTGGATTCCATTTTCCGCGATACGGCCTGGGATGTGTCCAGTGATATTTCCGTACTGCATACAGTTCTTGCACAGGAAGGGCTCACGGAAGATGATTTCGAGAAGATGAAGCAGGAAGCAGGGAAGAAATAATTTTTCCGGCATGCTGTAAGTGGCAGATGCCTGTTATATAAGGAGAAGACTATGGGAGAAGAATTTAAGGATTTTACGATGGATGCGCCGGTACTGACACTGGAACCGGATCTCACAGAAGAGAAGGAAGAGGTTGCAGTAAAAGAACCGGAAAAGCCCGAGGAGCCGAAGATCGAAGAACCGGTGCTCTCACCCGAGGAACAGAAGCTGGTGGATGATTTTGCTGCAAAGATCGATATCGAAAATACGAATCAGATCCTGCAGTACGGCGCCGGAACGCAGAAGAAAATGGCTGATTTTTCCGATGCGGCACTTGAAAATGTACGGACACAGGATCTGGGAGAAGTTGGGGAACTCCTGGCTGATGTTGTAGGAGAGCTGAAGGATTTTGATGCCACAGAGGAGAAAGGGTTGTTTGGATTTTTCAAGAAGCAGACTGCGAAGGTGGAGACGCTCAAAAACCGCTACTCCAAGGCCGAGGGAAATGTGGCAAAGATCACAGAGGCACTGGAACAGCAGCAGATGCGTCTTATGAAGGATTCCGCTGTGCTGGACAAGATGTATGACCAGAACCTGGCATATTTTAAAGAGCTTTCCATGTACATTCTTGCAGGCAAAAAGAAGCTCCAGACTGTCCGGGAAGGAGAGCTTCTTGAACTCCAGCAGAAGGCAGCGGCAAGCGGACTTCCGGAGGATGCTCAGGCAGCCAATGACCTGGAGAATAAATGCGGGCGTTTTGAGAAGAAGCTGCATGATCTGGAGCTTACCAGAACGATCTCCATGCAGACAGCGCCGCAGATCCGTATGATCCAGAATAATGATACAACGATGATTGAGAAGATCCAGACCACCATTGTAAATACTATTCCTCTGTGGAAGAGCCAGATGGTCCTAGCGCTGGGAATCGCCCATTCCACCGAGGCGGCCCAGGCACAGCGTCAGGTTACGGATCTTACCAATGAGCTTCTGAAGAAAAACGCGGAAACCCTGCATCTTGCATCTGTGGAAACTGCGAAAGAATCTGAGCGTGGAATCGTGGATATCGAGACTTTGAAGAAGACCAATCAGGAGCTGATCCAGACCCTGGATGATGTGATGAAGATCCAGCAGGAGGGCCGGGAGAAGCGTCAGGCAGCAGAGGCAGATATGAAGCGGATGGAGACCGAACTGAAAACAAAACTGCTGGAGATCCGGCGTTAAGGTAATTGAGAATGGAAAGGCAGGGAGTTTAAGGACACCTGCCTTTCAAGATTAAGGAGATTTTTTATGTACAGAGACCATACAAAGACAATAAAGATCGGAAACCGTGTCATTGGAGGAGGAAATCCCATACTGATCCAGTCCATGACCAATACGAAAACAGAGGATGTGGAGGCAACTGTAGCGCAGATCCTTTCCCTGGAAAAAGCAGGCTGTGATATCATACGCTGTGCAGTTCCTACCATGGAAGCAGCACAGGCTTTGTCCCAGATCAAAAAACAGATCCACATTCCGCTGGTCGCAGATATTCATTTTGATTACCGGCTGGCGATCGCAGCGATGGAGAATGGCGCGGATAAGATCCGCATCAATCCGGGAAATATCGGTTCAAAAGAGCGCATCAAGGCAGTTGTAGATACTGCAAAGGAACGCAACATTCCGATCCGTGTAGGTGTGAACAGTGGTTCCCTTGAAAAAGAACTGGTAGAGAAATATCATGGAGTTACCGCAGAGGGACTTGTGGAGAGCGCTCTCGATAAGGTTCACATCATTGAAGAGATGGGCTATGATAATCTGGTGATCAGTATTAAATCTTCGGATGTTCTCATGTGTGCCAGAGCCCATGAGCTGATCGCAGAAAAGACACAGTATCCGCTTCATGTGGGAATCACGGAAGCAGGAACTCTGTATTCCGGAAACATCAAGTCTGCGATCGGCCTTGGAATCATCCTGTATCAGGGAATCGGAGATACCATCCGTGTTTCTCTCACAGGTGCACCACTTGAAGAAGTGAAATCAGCGAAGAGAATCTTAAAGACACTGGGACTTCGTAAAGGCGGTGTGGAGGTCGTTTCCTGTCCGACCTGCGGAAGAACAAAGATCGATCTGATCGGTCTTGCAAACCAGGTGGAAACTATGGTGCAGGATATTCCGCTTGATATCAAGGTTGCAGTTATGGGCTGCGTGGTAAACGGACCGGGAGAAGCGAAAGAAGCAGATATCGGAATTGCCGGAGGCGACGGAGTGGGCCTTCTGATCAAACACGGAGAAGTCGTAAAGAAGGTGCCGGAGACGGAGCTTCTGGATACGCTTCGTGCAGAGCTTCTTTCCTGGAATGAACGGGAGTCGTAATGGAGAAAGATTTTTTTGATGTATTTCCGAAGCTTAAGGTAAAAAAAGAGCTGGAAGAGCTTCTGGATATGGTGTTTGTGACAAAGGTTTCCATGAATCCGGGCAGGACGCATCTTCGTGTTTATATCGAAAGCAGCCGCTGGATCCATAAGAAGAATATCTTTGCGCTGGAGGATGAGATCGAAAGACAGTGCTTTCCGGGAATTCCCATGACGGTTACGGTTGTGGAGAAATTTCATCTTTCCGAGCAGTACACGCCGGAGAATTTTCTGGGGAGCTACCGTTCCAGTATGGAGCTGGAGCTGCGTAATTACAATATGCTGGAGTACAACTTGTTCCGAAGAGCGGAGATCGTTTTTTCAGACAAAGATACTATGCGTATGGTGCTGCCTGACACTGTGATCTCCAGGCAGAAAAGTGAGATCCTTGTGGAATATTTCCATAAGGTTTTCTGCGAGCGCTGCGGGATGAATCTCAAGGTAGAGCTGGATTTTGTGGAGGCAAAGGAGAGCAAATACCGCAAAAATGCCGCACTTCAGATCAAACAGGAAGTGGAGAACGTGCTGAAGCATGCCAAACTTTCCAATGAAGAAGAGAGTGCACTGAAGGAAGAAGCGGCAAAAGAAGAAACAAAAAAAGCTTCCGGTGGTAAGAAGAGCGAAAAAACAAACGAGAAGAAATCTTTCGACAAAAAAGCACAGAAGGGTCAGAAAGGCGATTTCCGTGGAGGCTTTGGATTCCGCAGGGACAGTAATCCGGATGTTGTTTACGGAAGAGATTTTGAGGGAGAGCCGATTCCGCTGGAGAGCATTACCGGTGAGATGGGCGAGGTCATCATCCGCTGTCAGATTATGGATGTAGAGGCCCGTGAGATCCGGAATGAAAAAACAATCCTCATATTCCCTGTCACGGATTTTACAGACAGTATCGTTGTGAAGATGTTCCTGCGTAATGAACAGGTTCCGGAGATCACACAGAGCGTAAAGAAAGGTGCTTTTCTGAAGCTTAAGGGCGTTACCACGATCGACCGTTTCGACAGTGAGCTGACCATCGGAAACATTACAGGAATCAAAAAGATTGCTGATTTTACCACGGCAAGAATGGACACCAGCCCTCAGAAAAGAGTGGAGCTCCACTGTCATACCAAGATGAGTGATATGGATGGGGTCACCGACGCAAAAGCCCTGGTAAAACGTGCTTACGAATGGGGGCATAAAGCGATCGCAATCACGGATCATGGTGTTGTCCAGTCATTCCCGGAGGCGAACCACTGCTTCGATGCCTGGGGTGGATGTGTATCAAAAGAGTCTGATTTCAAAGTGCTTTATGGCATGGAAGCGTATCTTGTGGATGACCTGAAGGGTATGGTTACGAATTCCAAGGGGCAGCGACTGGACGGGGATTTCGTTGTTTTTGATATTGAGACAACAGGATTCTCGGCTCTGACCTGTAAGATCATAGAGATCGGTGCCGTAAAAGTAGAAAAAGGCCAGATCACAGACCGTTTTTCCACCTTTGTGAATCCGCAGGTGCCGATTCCGTTCCGTATTGAGCAGCTGACCAGCATCAACGATTCCATGGTTATTGATGCGCCAACGATCGAAGAAGTGCTTCCGGAATTTCTGAAATTCTGTGAGGGCTGTGTTATGGTGGCCCATAATGCAGACTTTGATATGAGCTTTATTATTGAGAACTGTAAGAGACAGGGGATTCCGGACGATTTTACCTATGTAGATACTGTGGGTATGGCCAGATTTCTTCTGCCTGCTCTGAACAGGTTTAAGCTGGATACCGTTGCCAAGGCTGTCGGCGTTTCCCTGGATCATCATCACAGAGCTGTGGACGACGCGGCATGTACGGCTGAGATTTTTGTGCGTTTTGTGAAGATGCTTGCGGAGCGTGATATTTTTGATGTGGATGAGATGAACAGTCAGGGCGCGGTTTCACCGGATACCATCCGTAAGCTGCCTACCTATCATGCCATTGTTTTTGCAAGAAATGAGACAGGAAGAATCAATCTGTACAAGCTTGTAAGTCAGTCTCATCTGAAATATTACCACAGGCGCCCCAGAGTCCCCAAAAGCGTGCTGGAAAAATATCGCGAGGGCCTTCTGGTGGGAAGTGCCTGCGAAGCGGGTGAATTGTATCAAGCACTCCTGCGGAATGCGCCGGATCAGGAGATCGCAAGGCTTGTGAATTTTTATGATTATCTGGAAATCCAGCCGCTTGGGAACAATGCGTTCATGCTTGCGGATGAGAAGCACGATATGATCAATTCCGAAGAAGATTTAAAAGAGATAAACAGGAAGATCGTCAAGCTTGGCGAGCAGTTTCAGAAGCCGGTGGTAGCAACCTGTGATGTGCATTTCATGGATCCCCAGGATGAGGTGTACCGCCGTATCATCATGGCGGGAAACGGATTCTCCGATGCAGATAACCAGGCGCCTCTTTATCTTCGCACAACGGAAGAGATGCTGGAGGAATTTTCCTATCTGGGAAGCGAGAAAGCGGAGGAAGTGGTGATCACCAACACCAACAAGATCGCGGATATGATCGAGAAGATCTCGCCGATTCACCCGGATAAATTCCCGCCGGTTATTGAGAATTCTGAGCAGGATCTGAAGAATATCTGCTTTACGAAGGCACATGAGATGTACGGAGATCCTCTGCCGAAGATCGTGGAGGACCGCCTGGACCGTGAGCTGAATTCCATTATTTCCAATGGTTATGCGGTGATGTATATCATTGCTCAGAAGCTTGTGTGGAAGTCCAATGAAGATGGATATCTGGTAGGATCCCGAGGCTCTGTTGGTTCATCTCTGGCGGCTACCATGTCTGGTATCACAGAGGTAAACCCTCTGCCTCCACATTATCTCTGCCCGAATCCGGATTGCAAATACAGCGATTTCGATTCTCCTGAGGTAAAAAAATACGCAGGCATGGCTGGATGTGATATGCCGGATAAGATCTGTCCGAAATGCGGAACAAAGATGAACAAAGAAGGTTTTGATA
Source organism: Blautia aquisgranensis (assembly GCF_040096615.1). Taxonomy (NCBI): domain Bacteria; kingdom Bacillati; phylum Bacillota; class Clostridia; order Lachnospirales; family Lachnospiraceae; genus Blautia; species Blautia aquisgranensis. The sequence continues at coordinate 70,325 of NZ_JBBMEJ010000013.1, read as the reverse complement.
TTCCTTTTGAGACTTTCCTTGGTTTTAAGGGAGATAAAGAGCCGGATATCGACCTGAACTTCTCCGGTGAATATCAGGCGAATGCCCACAGATATACAGAGGTTATTTTCGGAAAGGGTCAGACCTTCAAGGCCGGAACAATCGGTACCCTTGCGGAAAAGACGGCTTTCGGTTATGTGAAGAATTACTACGAGGAGCGGGGACAGCATAAGCGTTACTGCGAGATCAACCGTATCGTTCAGGGCTGTACCGGTGTCCGCCGTACCACAGGCCAGCATCCGGGAGGTATCATCGTACTTCCCATGGGCGAGGAAATCGAAAAATTTACTCCTGTGCAGCATCCGGCCAATGATGTGAACAGTGATATCATTACCACACATTTTGATTACCATTCCATTGACGGAAACCTTCTGAAGCTTGATATACTGGGACACGATGATCCGACCATGATCCGTATGCTGGAGGATCTTACCGGAATCAGCGCAAGAACAGTTCCTCTGGATCAGAGGGATGTCATGTCGCTGTTTGCCGGAACCCAGGCTTTAGGAATCAGTCCGGAGGATATCGGCGGCTGTAAGCTGGGCTGTCTTGGAATTCCGGAGTTTGGTACGGATTTCGCCATGCAGATGCTTATTGATACCAAGCCGAGATATTTTTCGGACCTGGTGCGTATCGCAGGACTTTCCCATGGTACGGATGTATGGCTTGGCAATGCCCAGGTGCTGATTCAGGAGGGAAAAGCAACCATTTCCACTGCGATCTGTACACGAGATGATATCATGATCTATCTTATTGGCAAGGGCGTGGAGAGTGGTCTGGCTTTTACCATCATGGAGAGTGTCCGTAAGGGAAAAGGTCTTCGTGATGAGTGGATTCAGACGATGAAAGAGCATGATGTTCCGGACTGGTATATCTGGTCCTGTAAGCTGATCAAGTACATGTTCCCGAAGGCCCATGCGGCAGCTTACGTTATGATGGCCTACCGTATCGCCTGGTACAAGGTATTTCATCCCCTTGCATACTATGCGGCATTTTTCAGTATCCGTGCAACCTCGTTTTCCTATGAGCTGATGTGCATGGGAAAAGAACGTCTGGAATATTATATGGCGGAGATCCGCAAAAAAGGCGACGAGGCATCCAAAAAAGAGCAGGATACACTGAAAGATATGCGAATCGTGCAGGAGATGTATGCCAGAGGATTTGATTTTGTGCCCATTGATCTTTACAAAGCCAAGGCACACCGGTTCCAGATCATCGGCGATAAGCTGATGCCTGCACTGGATACCATAGACGGATTGGGCGATAAGGCAGCCGATGCTGTGGTGGATGCTGCAGCAAAGGGCAGATTCCTTTCCAAGGATGATTTCCGCGACAGAACTAAGGTCAGCAAGACAGTCATCGATCTGATGGATGACCTGAAGCTGTTCGGAGATATTCCACAGTCCAATCAGATGTCACTGTTTGATTTTACATGAAAAAATAAAAAATTCTGCTAATTTCCATATCAGATGGACAGCAGTTAACTTCCAGGAGGCAATATGAAGAAAGAAGAATTAAGATATCTGCAGCGGCTTGCAGAACTGTATCCCACTATTGCAAAGGCATCAACAGAGATCATCAACCTGCAGTCCATACTGAACCTGCCAAAAGGCACGGAGCATTTTATGTCAGATATCCATGGAGAGTACGATGCGTTTTCCCATGTACTTCGAAATGGTTCCGGCGCAGTCCGCAAAAAGATTGATGATGTATTCGGACATACCTTAAGCAACAGCGATAAGAGATCTCTTGCAACCCTGATCTATTACCCCAAGGAAAAAATGGAGGTAGTAAAAAAGCATGAAGAGGACATGGAAAACTGGTACAAGATCACACTTTACCGTCTGATCGAGGTGTGCAAGACAACAGCTTCCAAGTATACACGCTCCAAGGTGCGAAAAGCGCTCCCTGCAGATTATGCTTATGTGATCGAGGAGCTGATCACAGAGAAGGCAGAGGTTCTTGATAAAGAGGCATATTATGATTCCATTGTAAATACCATTATTGAGATCGGAAGAGCGGAGAATTTTATCATTGCCCTGGCAGAGCTGATCCAGCGCCTTGTTGTGGATCATCTTCATGTGCTGGGAGATATTTATGACAGAGGTCCGGGGCCACATTTTATTATGGACCGTCTGATGAAATATCACTCTCTGGATATCCAGTGGGGAAATCATGATGTGGTATGGATGGGAGCTGCCACAGGGCAGAAGGCCTGTATTGCGACAGTAATCCGGAACAGTATCCGTTACCGTAACATGGATATCTTGGAGGATGGATATGGAATCAATCTCATGCCTCTTGCAACCTTTGCCATGGAAGCTTATAAGGATGATCCCTGCAAGATCTTTGAGATGAAAGGGGATGCTAACACCTACAGTACCCTGGAGGAAGAACTGGGACGGAAGATGCATAAAGCAATCGCAGTCATTCAGTTCAAGCTGGAGGGACAGCTGATCCGCAAGCATAAAGAATTCCATATGGAGAACCGGTGCCTGCTTCATCGTATCGATCCGAAGAAAGGCACGATCACGCTTCCTGACGGAAAAGAATATCCGCTGACAGATACATATTTCCCTACTATCGACTGGAAAAAACCTTACGAGCTCAGTGCAGAAGAAAAAGAGGTGATGGAACGGCTGGATTCTGCGTTTCGAAACTGTGAGAAACTTCAGAATCATGTGCGTCTTCTTCTGGACAAGGGTGGTCTTTACAAGACCTATAACGGAAATCTTCTGTTCCATGGAAGTATTCCGCTTAATGAAGACGGAAGCCTGAAAGAGGTACAGATCTACGGCAAGACCTATAGGGGAAAAGAGCTGTATGATGTGCTGGAAACCTATGTGCGCCGCGCTTTTTTTGCCGTGGATGAGGATGAGCAGCGTAAGGGAAGAGACATTATGTGGTACATCTGGGCTGCGCCGAATTCCCCGCTGTTCGGCAAGGATAAGATGACCACATTTGAGCGCTATTTTATTGAAGATAAGGAGACACATAAGGAGACAAAAAACGCTTACTATCATCTTCTGGAAAATGAGGAAGTGGTGGATAATCTGCTTCGGGAATTTGGTCTGGATCCGGAAAAAGGACACATTATCAACGGACATGTTCCGGTTCATCAGAGTGAAGGAGAGAGTCCTGTAAAATGCAATGGAAAGGTGCTCGTCATTGACGGTGGTTTTTCAAGACCGTATCAGAAGGTTACGGGAATTGCAGGCTACACACTTGTATACAACTCCTATGGACTGATCCTTTCCGCACACGAACCGTTTACTTCCGCAGAGGAAGCTGTGGCAAAAGAGCAGGATATCGTGTCCAACAGAGTTGCCGTTCATTACAATAACAAGCGTACACTGGTGGGAGATACAGATACAGGTACAGCGCTGAAGGAGAGGATCAGTGAGCTGATCCAGCTTCTGGAGGCATACAGAAAAGGTATCATTAAAGAGAAAAAATAAGCAAAAAAGCAAATCTACGATAAACAGAGGTGATACAGATGAGAAGAAAAAAAAGAAGAAAGCAGCGGCTGAAAACAGCACTGATCCTGTTGATCATTCTGTTTATTCTGGCAGGAATCGGGGGAATGCTGCTGGTTTCACACAGGAACAAAGCTGAAAAGGAACAGCGGAAGCAGGAGGCGATCGCCGCACTTGAGAGCATTCCGGAGGTGACAGCAACGCCGGTGGCTACGGCTACCCCGGTACCAACAGCAACTCCTACGCCGTCCCTGACTCCGGTGCCGACCATTCTTCCCGCTTTTACGCCGGAAAACTACCAGGGAACCTGGTACAGTACAGATGGCCTTACTACGATCAATATCTATGAGATCAGTCTGAAATCGGTTTCCTTTACTTACAAGAGAGTCAACGGAAGAGACCATTCCCTGACAGCAGAGGCGGATGTGACAGCGGAGGTTGCAGGAAATGCCACGCAGTTCCGGTTTAAGGATTCCGAAGGAAACAAGGCAAAGGGAGAGTTTGTTTTTGATAAAAGCGGTGAGCTTTATGTAAAGGTCAAAACTTATGAAAGAGCGGATGGTTCCCTGACTTATCCGAAAACAGAATCAATTATGACAAGGGAAGAACTGGCAGCAGATACACCGGTACCTGAGCCAGAGAGCTCGGATGAGCAGACCGGTGAATATGATATTCCTTATGGTGAGGAAGAGACATATTATACAGAATAGAATATAAAATAAAGAATCCCCGGACTTAAAGTGTTTTCGGGAATCCTGTTACAGGAATTCCCGAAGCATTCATAAGTTCCGGGGATTTCTTTATTTGATCATTTTTTTGCGGTCTGTACGGCCGACGAGATAATCAATGCTGGTGTCGTAATAATTTGCCAGCCGGATAAGCATTTCGATAGGAATATTACGGGATCCCGTTTCATAATGGGAATAAGAACGCTGACTGATATGAAGAATCTCACTTAACTGTCTCTGTGACAGATCCGCGTCTGTACGTAAATCCTGAATACGCTGAAATTTCATTGTGCTCACCTCTTCTTTCTATAGAAAGTATAAATCAGAACGAAATGCACCCTTGCAAAAGGGAGCAAAATGGACTATACTAAATTTATTATCTTCTTTAATTCAGAAAATGTCTATCTGAAAATTTCCCTAAATTTTACTTTTATTTTAAAAAAGACGAGAAATTTGTCAATCGGGAACGAAATTTTTCGCAGAAAGGAATCGTTTGTTTGCGAGTGTTTTATCAGCAGCAATTTTTGGCATGGAGGTACGTGAGATCCAGGTTGAGGCAGATGTCAGCGACGGACTGCCATCCTTTACCATGGTAGGATTTCCGTCTGCCCAGGTGCGGGAAGCACAGGAGAGAGTGCGTACTGCATTTAAAAATAACAGGCTCAGTCTGCCTCCGAAGAGAGTAACTGTAAATTTTGCACCGGCAGATATGAAAAAGGAAGGGGCTGGCTTTGATCTTCCTGTAGCGGCGGCAGTTCTTGCGGCAGCCGGAATTTTAAAGCCAGAGCTTCTTGCCCAGATCATGGTCGTAGGAGAGATCAGTCTTAACGGCGAGATACATGGCGTTTCCGGTATCCTTCCAAGAGTGATACGTGCAAGAGAGCTGGGACTTCGTTTTTGCATTATTCCGCAGGAGAATCTAAAAGAAGGAAAACTGGTGCGGGATATGCAGGTATTCGGCGTGCGGACACTGGGAGATATGATCCGGTGTCTTAATGATCCGGAAAGATATGAAAACACAGAAGAAGAGGAAATACAGGATACCCAAAATGAAAAAGGCGTGGATTTTGCGGATGTGTGCGGTCAGGATGGAGCCAGACGGGCGGCAGAGATTGCAGTCAGCGGTTTTCACAATATTCTTCTGATCGGTCCGCCGGGGTCCGGAAAGACCATGCTTGCCAGAAGGCTTCCCACCATCATGCCGCGACTTACATTTGAGGAAAGCCTGGAAATCACGAAAGTTTACAGTGTGGCAGGACTTCTCACAAAAAAAGATCCGCTTATCCGAAAAAGACCTTTTCGCAGTCCACATCATACAAGCTCCCCGCAGGCACTGGCAGGAGGTGGGCGGATTCCGGGACCGGGAGAGATCACGCTTGCACACAGAGGCGTCCTTTTTCTGGATGAGATGCCGGAATTCTCCAGAAAAAGTCTGGAGATTCTGCGTCAGCCGCTGGAAGATAAGGAAATCCATCTTTCCAGGGCAGCAGGGACATATACATTTCCGGCGAGCTTTATGCTGGCGGCAGCGATGAATCCCTGTCCATGTGGGTTTTATCCGGATATGAACCGTTGCAGATGCAGTCAGGGAGAGATCACCCATTACCTGGGAAAAATAAGCCAGCCTCTTTTGGAGAGAATTGATATCTGCACAGAAGTTCCGGCGATCGGTTTTCAGGAGATGAAAAAGAAAAAAAGGGGAGAAAGCTCGGAAAAGATCCGCAGGAGAGTTGAAAGAACACAAAAGATTCAGCGCAGACGCTATGAGAAAGAAGAAATTTCTTTTAACGGGGAGCTGGACGGAAGAAGTATTGAAAAATACTGCATCATGACAAAAGAGGCAGAAGAGCTTCTGGAACAGGCATATGTGCAGTTTGAATTCAGTACAAGGGCATATCATAAGATCCTGAAAGTAGCGCGGACGATCGCTGATATGGAAGAAGCGGAAAAGATCGAAGCAGAACATATCTGTGAAGCGCTGACATACAGGGCCTATGATAAAAAATACTGGTCATAAATTACAGGAAACGGAGGTACTTTATAATGGAAGAAAAACAGAAAACCGCTATAAAACATGTCACAAAAAACAGTAATGAATATCCCGAAAGACTACGCTCCCTTGCTGGTATGCCGGAAGAACTCTATTATATTGGAAGATTTCCGGAAGATGATAAGCCCACAGCGGCGATCGTGGGAGCCAGGATGTGCAGCGCATACGGAAGAATCCAGGCGTTTAATTACGCAAAATACTTAAGTGAAAACGGAGTGCAGGTGATCAGCGGTATGGCAGCGGGAATTGATGCAGAAGGACATAAGGGAGCACTGGAAGGGGGAACGCCTACTTTTGCGGTGCTTGGAAATGGGGTTGACATCTGTTATCCGGCATCCAGCAGGAGTATTTACAGAAGGATTCCGGAGAATAATGGAGGAATCATCAGTGAATATTCTCCGGGAACCGGTGGCAGAGCATACCATTTTCCGGCAAGAAACCGGATCATCAGCGGACTTTCGGATCTGGTGCTTGTGGTAGAGGCGAAAGAAAAAAGCGGTTCCCTGATCACTGCAGCATGTGCACTGGAACAGGGAAAAACGGTTTATGCGATCCCGGGTGCTGTAAATGACGCTTTAAGCCGTGGTTGCCACAAGCTGATCTACGACGGAGCGGGGATCGCATACTCGCCGGAAGTGCTTCTGGATGAATGGGGTCTGTCTGTGAAAAAAAAAACGAAATTGTCGCAAAAAACCAAGTTAGGACTTGCAACAGATTTGGATTTGGTGTATAGTTGTCTCGATTTACGACCAAAAAATCTGGATCATATTATCAGAAAAACCGGCTTTCCGCCGGGAAAAACAGCCAGTATCCTGGCACAGCTCACAGTGATGGGACTTGTGAGGGAAACTGGGAGACAGCATTATATCAGACTTGAATAACTGCCTGCTGTTCTGAGCTTTTTGCGTAGCTGCAGTATACGGGATGGGAGGCAGAGTGAGATTAGGAGAGGTAAAATGGCCAAAAATCTGGTGATAGTAGAGTCACCTGCTAAAATGAAAACGGTAAAAAAATTTCTGGGGGCAAATTATACTGTAGAAGCATCAAACGGCCACGTGCGGGATTTCCCGAAGAGCCAGTTTGGTATTGACGTAGAGAATGATTTTGAACCCAAATATATTACAATAAGAGGAAAAGGTGAGCTTCTTGCCAAACTGCGTAAGGAAGCCAAAAAAGCCGACAAGATCTATCTTGCAACTGACCCCGACCGTGAAGGAGAGGCGATCTCCTGGCATCTGATGCAGGCATTGAAGACAGATCCTGCAAAAATGCACAGGATCACGTTTAACGAGGTAACCAAGACAGCAGTCAAGGCTTCCATCAAGCAGGCCCGCGAGCTGAACATGAATCTTGTGGATGCACAGCAGGCAAGACGTATGCTGGACCGTATGGTTGGTTACAGCATCAGCCCGCTTCTCTGGGCAAAGGTAAAGCGAGGCTTAAGTGCAGGCCGTGTGCAGTCTGTGGCACTTCGTATCATCTGCGACAGAGAAGAGGAAATCAATTCCTTTATTCCGGAGGAATACTGGAGCCTGGAAGGTGAATTCCAGGTAAAAGGGGAAAAGAAGCCGCTGACAGCCAAATTTTACGGAACAGATAAGAAGCTTCCAATCAAAAATCGTCAGGAGATGGATGAGATCCTGAAGAAGCTGGAAAACTGTAAATATGAGATTACCGAGGTAAAAAAAGGCGAACGAATCAAAAATGCACCACTGCCGTTTACCACCAGTACCTTACAGCAGGAAGCATCTAAGACACTGAACTTTTCCACACAGAAAACCATGCGTCTGGCACAGCAGCTGTATGAGGGTGTTGATGTCAAGGGAAGCGGCACGGTTGGTCTGATCTCTTATCTGCGTACGGATTCCACCCGTATCTCCGAGGAGGCAGATGCAGCAGCAAGAACCTACATCACAGAACAGTATGGTGAGAATTATGTTTCCAGAACAGAGAAGACCACGAAGAATAATCAGAAGATACAGGATGCACATGAGGCAATCCGTCCTACTGACATTTCAAGAACACCGGTCCTTGTAAAAGAATCTCTTACAAGAGATCAGTTCAGACTTTATCAGCTGATCTGGAGACGTTTTGCAGCCAGCAGAATGGCACCGGCACGTTACGAGACAACATCCGTCAAAATCAGCGCCGGAGAATATACTTTTACGGTTGCAGCATCCAAGGTTGCATTTGATGGTTTTATGTCTGTATATACAGAAGACGGTGATGACAAGAAGGGCAATGTATTGAGCCAGAGCCTGGAAAAAGGCATGGAGCTTAAACTGAAGGAACTCAAGCCGGAACAGCATTTTACACAGCCGCCTGCACATTATACAGAGGCCTCTCTTGTAAAAACCATGGAGGAGCTGGGAATCGGACGACCAAGTACTTACGCACCGACGATCACAACCATCATCAGCAGACGTTACGTATCCAAGGAACAGAAGAATCTGTATGTCACCGAGCTTGGAGAGGTTGTCAATAACATCATGAAGCAGGCGTTTCCAAGTATCGTGGATGTAAACTTTACAGCAACCATGGAAGGACTTCTGGACTGTGTTGAGGCAGGTACGGTACAGTGGAAGACTGTTGTCAGAAACTTTTACCCGGATCTGAAGCATGATGTGGATGAGGCGGAGAAAGAACTGGAGAAAGTCGATATCCAGGATGAGGTCACAGATGTGGTCTGCGATAACTGCGGACGCAACATGGTCATCAAATACGGACCGCACGGAAGATTCCTTGCATGCCCTGGTTTTCCGGACTGCCGCAATACGAAACCATACTATGAAAAGATTGGTGTTTCATGTCCGAAGTGTGGCGGTGAAATTGTCATGAAAAAAACGAAAAAAGGCAGAAAATACTACGGATGTGAGAATAATCCGGAATGTGATTTCATGTCATGGCAGAAACCATCCGCTAAGAAATGTCCGAAATGTGGCAATTATATGCTCGAAAAGGGAAATAAGCTGGTTTGCAGCCAGGAAACCTGCGGATATGTGGAACAAAAGCCAAAAGATGAAGATTGATCGAATAAATGCTTTTCTACCAATTTTCAGAAAAGCCCGTTAAAAATGAAAAAAATATAAAAATGTCTTGTAAATTTCCAGAATAACGTGTAATATTAGACTAGAAAAACGATTTCTTTCAAGGTACGAAAGTGAAAGGAGGAAAAAATGAGCGTTCAGTTGCTAGATAAAACTAGAAAGATCAACAAGCTTCTGCATAACAGTAGTTCAAGCAAGGTAGTGTTTAACGACATTTGCCAGGTGCTCATGGAAACCTTAAGTTCCAATATCCTGGTACTCAGTAAGAAAGGTAAGGTTCTGGGAGTTAGTATTTGTCCGGGTGTGGATGAGATCACAGAATTGATCGACGATAAGATTGGCGGACACATCGATCCGTTATTGAACGAAAGATTTCTTGGCGTTCTTTCCACAAAGGAGAATGTTAATCTCCAGACACTTGGTTTCGAACATGTACCCGGAAACTATCAGGGAATCGTGAATCCAATCGATATTGCAGGTGAGAGACTGGGAACATTGTTCATGTACCGCAATGATCATCCTTATGATATTGAGGATATCATTGTCAGTGAATACGGCACAACAGTCGTAGGCCTGGAGATGATGCGTGCGGTTCATGATGAGAATGCCGAAGAAGACAGGAAACAGCAGATCGTGAAATCTGCATTCAGTACACTGTCCTTCTCAGAGCTTGAAGCAATCATTCACATTTTTGATGAGTTGGATGGAGATGAGGGAATCCTTGTTGCCAGCAAGATCGCTGACAGAGTCGGCATCACAAGATCTGTGATCGTAAATGCACTGCGTAAGTTCGAGAGTGCAGGCGTGATCGAATCCCGTTCTTCCGGAATGAAGGGAACCTACATCAAGGTTCTCAACGAAGTGATCTTTGACGAACTTGAGGAGATCAAAGCACAGAGAAATAAGAAGGCATAAGGTTAAATGTTTTGACCAGATAGAATGAAGCACGTGACGAAAGAGACTGCCCGTTATCACCGGGAGGTCTCTTTTTTTAACGGAATAAGGTAAGTACCGGCGGGCTGCGAAAAGCAATAAGCAGTGCTTAAGAAAAAAACAAAATAAATAATGAAATTAAGAAAATAAGAGAAAACAAGAGAATAAAAGAGAAAACAAGAGTATACATCAGAAAAACTATATATTAAAAGAGTTGCGAAAAAACGTGAAATTAACTAATATAGCCATAGTGATTAGCACTCGTAGAAAGTGAGTGCTAGCAAGCGAAAAATGGAACTTATAAAGGAGGAACATAGATCATGAAGTTAGTACCTTTAGGCGACAGAGTAGTATTAAAACAGGTTGAAGCAGAAGAGACAACAGCATCCGGAATCGTACTTCCGGGACAGGCACAGGAGAAACCACAGCAGGCAGAGGTTATCGCAGTTGGCCCTGGCGGAGTTGTAAACGGTAAAGAAGTTAAGATGGAAGTAGAAGTTGGAAACACTGTTATCTACTCCAAATATGCAGGAACAGAAGTTAAGATGGATGGAACAGATTACATCATCGTTAAACAGGAAGATATCCTTGCAATTATTAAATAATATAAACAGCTTATCGTATATAAATATAAACAGGAGGTCATTTGATCATGGCAAAAGAAATTAAATACGGCGCAGAAGCAAGAGCAGCACTTGAGGCTGGTGTAAACAAACTTGCCGATACAGTAAGAGTAACACTTGGACCGAAAGGAAGAAATGTAGTACTTGACAAATCTTTCGGTGCTCCGCTTATCACAAACGATGGTGTTTCCATTGCAAAAGAGATCGAGCTTGAGGACGGATTCGAGAATATGGGTGCTCAGATCATCAAAGAGGTTGCATCCAAGACAAACGATGTAGCTGGTGATGGTACTACAACAGCAACCGTACTTGCACAGGCAATGGTACATGAGGGAATGAAGAACCTGGCAGCAGGAGCGAACCCGATCATCCTCAGAAAAGGAATGAAAAAAGCAACAGATGTTGCAGTAGAAGCAATCAAGAACATGAGCCAGGCAATCAACGGAAAAGCTCAGATCGCTAATGTAGCCGCAATCTCTGCAAGTGATGAGCAGGTTGGACAGCTGGTTGCAGACGCTATGGAGAAGGTTTCCAAGGATGGTGTTATCACTGTTGAGGAGTCCAAGACCATGCATACAGAGCTTGACCTTGTTGAAGGTATGCAGTTTGACCGTGGATATATTTCCGCATACATGTCTACAGATATGGAGAAGATGGAGGCAACTCTTGATGATCCGTATATTCTGATCACAGATAAGAAGATCAGCAACATCCAGGAGATCCTTCCGCTTCTTGAGCAGGTTGTTCAGGCTGGTGCAAAGCTTCTCATCATTGCAGAAGATGTTGAGGGTGAGGCTCTCACAACCCTGATCGTTAACAAACTGAGAGGAACCTTCCAGGTAGTAGCTGTTAAAGCACCTGGCTATGGTGACAGAAGAAAAGAGATGCTTCAGGATATCGCGATCCTGACAGGCGGACAGGTGATCTCTGACGAGCTCGGTCTTGATCTGAAGGAAGCTAAAATGGAGCAGCTCGGACGTGCAAAATCCGTTAAGGTTGCAAAAGAGAATACAGTTATCGTTGACGGCCTTGGCGATAAAGATGCCATCGCAAAACGTGTTGCTCAGATCCGTGCGCAGATCGAGGAGACAAAATCCGAGTTCGATAAAGAAAAACTTCAGGAAAGACTTGCAAAACTGGCTGGTGGTGTAGCTGTTATCCGTGTAGGTGCTGCTACTGAGACAGAGATGAAAGAAGCAAAACTTCGTCTTGAGGATGCTCTTGCAGCAACAAGAGCAGCTGTTGAGGAAGGTATCATCGCAGGTGGCGGATCTGCTTACATCCACGCATCCAAAGAGGTTGCAAAACTTGTTGCAACACTTGAGGGAGACGAGAAGACAGGCGCAGCTGTTATCATGAAAGCTCTTGAGGCTCCTCTGTTCCACATCGCTGCAAATGCAGGACTGGAAGGCTCTGTTATCATCAACAAAGTAAGAGAGTCTGAGGTAGGTACAGGCTTCGATGCACTGAATGAGAAATACGTAAACATGGTTGAGAACGGAATTCTTGACCCGGCCAAGGTTACAAGAAGTGCTCTGCAGAACGCTACAAGCGTTGCATCTACACTCCTTACAACAGAGGCTGTAGTTTCCACAATCAAAGAGGATACTCCTGCTCCGGCACCAAACCCGGGAATGGGAATGATGTAATTATCAGCTGAGCAGGTGAAATAATTCACAAAATGAGAGGGCCTGCGTCATAGACGCGGCTCTCTTTTTGTGTTATAATCAAAAAAAGTCAGTAAATTACGAAAGGAAGAAGCAAATGAGTGACTTATATTCAGAGCTTCTGGTAAAGAAGCAGCAGACAGCGAAGGATCTTGTTGTAAAATACGGTCTTATTGTGCTGACTGTGATCATGGTTCTGGGAGGCCTTGTTTTTAACGGACTTCTGCTGGTTCCGGCGATCGCTCTTGGTGTGGCATGTTATTTTGTGATACCGAAGACAGATCTGGAATACGAGTATCTTTTTGTCAATGGTGAGCTGGATATCGACATGATCATGTCAAAATCCAAGAGAAAAAGAGTGAAATCTCTTCAGCTTTCCGATGCAGATCTTGTGGCACCGCTGAAATCCCACAGAATGGATTATTACAACGGCAATCAGAAGATGAAAACAATGGATTTTTCCTCCGGTATTGAGGATCACAAGCGTTATGCGATGATCACCAGAGACGGCGGAGAAACCTGCAAAATAATCCTGGAGCTGGATGACCATCTGGCCAACACCATGAAAAATTCAGCGCCAAGTAAAGTTTTTTTAGATTGACACGTATCTTGTTTTTTGTTACACTAGTTCACAAATTTAAAAAATATCTTACACAAGGGAGGAAATGCAATGGGTACTATTATTGGTGAAGGCATTACGTTTGATGACGTCCTGCTGGTTCCGGCTTATTCTAAAGTAATTCCGAATCAGGTTGATGTTTCAACGTATTTAACCAAGAAAGTAAAGCTGAATATCCCCATGATGAGTGCGGGAATGGACACAGTTACAGAGCACAGAATGGCAATCGCCATGGCCAGACAGGGTGGTATCGGTATCATCCATAAGAACATGTCCATCGAGGCACAGGCAGAAGAGGTTGACAAGGTTAAACGTTCTGAGAACGGTGTTATCACAGATCCGTTCTATCTTTCACCGGAGCATACACTGAAAGATGCAAATGATCTTATGGCGAAATATCGTATTTCCGGTGTTCCTATCACAGAAGGCAGAAAGCTTGTAGGTATCATCACGAACCGTGATCTTAAGTTTGAGACAGATTTCTCCAGAAAGATCAAGGAGTGCATGACTTCAGAAGGACTGATCACAGCCAAGGAAGGAATCACACTTGAGGATGCCAAGAAGATCCTTGCCAGATCCCGTAAGGAGAAATTACCCATTGTAGATGACGACTTTAATTTAAAAGGACTCATTACCATCAAGGATATCGAGAAACAGATCAAATATCCGCTTGCAGCCAAGGATGCACAGGGACGTCTTCTCTGTGGTGCTGCTGTAGGTATCACAGCGAATGTACTTGCACGTGTGGATGCACTTGTGAAGGCTAACGTTGATGTTATTGTTATTGATTCCGCACATGGACATTCTGAGAATATTTTAAGAGCAGTACGCGAGATCAAGGCAGCATATCCTGATCTTCAGGTTATTGCAGGTAACGTTGCAACAGGTGCAGCTACCAAGGCTCTGATCGAGGCTGGTGTAGATGCAGTTAAGGTTGGTATCGGACCTGGATCTATCTGTACAACACGAGTTGTTGCAGGTATCGGTGTACCGCAGGTAACAGCTGTTATGGACTGCTATGAGGTTGCAGACCGTTACGGAATCCCGATCATTGCAGATGGAGGTATCAAGTATTCCGGAGATATTACCAAGGCGATCGCAGCCGGTGCGAATGTCTGCATGATGGGAAGTATGTTCGCAGGATGTGATGAGAGCCCGGGAACATTCGAGCTCTATCAGGGAAGAAAATACAAAGTATACCGTGGAATGGGATCCATTGCAGCCATGGAGAACGGAAGTAAAGACCGTTACTTCCAGGAGAATGCCAAGAAGCTTGTTCCGGAAGGTGTTGAGGGACGTGTTGCATACAAGGGACATGTTGAAGATACTGTATTCCAGCTGATCGGTGGTTTAAGATCCGGTATGGGTTACTGTGGAGCCGAGAACATCGAGAAGCTTAAGACAACAGGCAGATTCATCAAGATCTCCGCTGCATCTCTTAAGGAGTCACATCCGCATGATATCCATATCACAAAAGAAGCTCCGAACTACAGTGTAGATGAATAATAAAGGAAAAACAGGCAAGACAGTTAAGAAGTCACCCAGGCCGTCCCATAGCGGGCGGCCTGTTTCCGTAAAAAAAGCCTCTTCGGAAACCCAGAGCAAAAAAACAGCCAAAACTGCCGGAAAGAAGAGAACTTCTCACAGAAAGGGAAGGAGAAATATTTTGCAGCGTATGGTGCTGATCCTCATAGTAGTGATCGTAGCAGTCGCTGTCTGTGCAGTGGGATACGGATTTTTTGAGATGCGTCTGGAGCAGAATGAATTGAATGCCGGGCAGAATGATGGTTCTTCAGGAGATAACGAATCCAGTGGCCCTGAGCAGTGGCAAAAAGAAGGTGCTCCGTATATAGACGTGGAGCTTCTGACACCAAATCCCTATTCCAGACCTCAGCTGCCCATCGAACAGGTGAATTATATAGCTATTCACTATACGGCGAATCCCGGCTCCACAGCAATGTCTAACAGAGATTATTTTGAAAATCTTGCCACAACGCAGGAGAATAAGGTGAGCAGTCATTTTGTAGTAGGACTGGAAGGCGAGGTGGTACAGTGTATCCCGACTTCCGAGATGTCCTATGCCACCAATTCCAGAAATGTGGATACCATATCCATCGAATGCTGCCATCCTGACGAAACAGGACAGTTTAATGACGCGACCTACAGCTCGGCTGTGAAGCTGACAGCGTGGCTCTGCACCCGCTTTGGACTTGGAACAGATCAGGTGATCCGTCATTATGATGTCACAGGTAAAGACTGCCCGAAATATTATGTGGAAAATCCGGATGCCTGGATCCAGATGAAGGAAGATATTGCCGCACAGATTCAGGAAGATTACGCATTACAGGGAAAATAATATATGCGAAAAAATAATTTCTGAAAATTAGGACTTGAAAATTCAGAAGAAGTATTGTAGTATAACACCAGAAGCTGCATGACTGGCGGAGAGTAGGATTACCTACGGGGAGTGCAGCGAATTGAGAAGCCGACCGCCTGGGCGCCTGATAACGGGGTGCCCAGGCGGTTTTTTTGTAATCTACCTGGAGCACCGGGCCTTATAACAGACAAGGAGGATTGTGAAAAATGACTACATTTTCACTTGAGAAAGAACTGAAAGAGAATTCCTATCCGGGAAGAGGAATCGTGATCGGCCGTTCCGCTGATGGAAAGCATGCAGTCACAGCATACTTCATCATGGGAAGAAGCGAGAACAGCAGAAACCGTATTTTTGTGGAGGATGGTGAAGGAATCCGCACACAGGCTTTTGACCCGTCCAAGCTTACAGATCCGAGCCTGATCATTTATGCGCCGGTGCGTGTTCTTGGAAATAAGACCATTGTGACGAATGGTGACCAGACAGATACTATTTATGAGGGAATGGACAGACAACTTACTTTTGAACAGTCTCTCCGTACAAGAGAGTTTGAGCCGGATGCACCGAACTATACACCTCGTATTTCCGGTGTGCTTCATGTTGAAAATGGTAAATTTAACTATGCAATGTCCATCTTAAAGAGCAATCAGGGAGATCCGGATTCCTGTCTCCGTTATACTTTTGCTTATGAGAATGCAGCAGCGGGACAGGGACGTTTTATTCACACATATAAATGCGATGGAAATCCGCTTCCAAGTTTTGAGGGAGAGCCGAAGCCGGTAGAGATCCCGAACGATATCGATAACTTTACGAAGCTCCTCTGGGAGAGCCTGAACCAGGATAACAAGGTTTCACTGTTTGTACGTTTCATTGACATTGAGACCGGTAAATATGAATCCAGAATTGTAAACAAGAATAAATAAAAGTAATCGTCATCGTCAAAAAGGAGGATTTTTTCCATGAAAGAATTACAGTTAAAATACGGATGCAACCCGAATCAGAAACCATCTAAGATCTACATGGCAGACGGAAGTGATCTTCCGATCCAGGTACTTTCCGGAAAACCAGGATATATCAATTTCCTGGATGCATTTAATGGCTGGCAGCTTGTACGTGATCTTAAGAAAGCAACCGGACTTCCGGCAGCAACATCTTTCAAGCATGTATCTCCGGCAGGTGCAGCGATCGGACTTCCTCTTACAGAAACACTGGCCAAGATCTA
The DNA here is from genome assembly GCF_040096615.1 of Blautia aquisgranensis. NCBI lineage: Bacteria > Bacillati > Bacillota > Clostridia > Lachnospirales > Lachnospiraceae > Blautia > Blautia aquisgranensis. The sequence continues at coordinate 53,547 of NZ_JBBMEJ010000013.1, read as the reverse complement.
CTGGGTAGATGATATGGACTGGAAGAATTTTTCGCCGCTCGCATGTGCGTATGCAAGAGCAAGAGGCGCAGATCGTATGTCATCTTTTGGTGATTTCATTTCTCTTTCTGATGTCTGCGACAAAGATACCGCAATGCTGATCAAAAGAGAGGTTTCTGATGGTGTTATCGCACCAGGATACACAGAGGAAGCACTGGAGATCCTGAAACAGAAGAAAAAAGGAAACTACAATGTGATCCAGATCGATGAGAATTATGTTCCGGAACCACTGGAGCATAAACAGGTATTTGGTGTTACTTTTGAGCAGGGTCGTCAGGAGCTTGCCATTGATGACGAACTGATCGCCAATATCGTAACCGAGAATAAGGAACTTACAGAGGAAGCGAAGAGAGATCTTAAGGTTTCCCTGATTGTTCTGAAATATACACAGTCCAATTCCGTATGCTTTGTAAAAGATGGACAGGCGATCGGTGTGGGTGCAGGACAGCAGTCACGTGTTCACTGTACACGTCTTGCAGGACAGAAGGCAGATAACTGGTATCTCCGTCAGTGCCCGAAAGTACTGAACCTTCCATTTAAAGACAGCATCACACGTGCAGAGAGAGACAATGCGATCGATGTTTACATTGGTGATGAGTACATGGATGTTCTGGCTGATGGCACCTGGGAAAAAACTTTCACAGAGAAACCGGAGGTATTTACAAAAGAAGAGAAGAGAGCATGGCTGGATGGCCTTACCGATGTAACTCTTGGTTCTGATGCGTTCTTCCCATTCAGTGATAACATCGAGCGTGCACATAAGAGTGGCGTGAAATATATCGCAGAGCCAGGTGGATCTGTCCGTGATGATGCAGTTATCGAGACATGCAACAAATATGGAATGGTAATGGCATTTACAGGAATCAGACTGTTCCATCACTAAAATTTTACCATTAAGATAAAAAACGATCCCGGATCGAAAGCAGAAGAAAAGCTTTGATCCGGGATATTTTTGAGTAAAAACAAAAAGAATCTGGGAGGTACAGATTTTTTTAGACAAAAAAAGAACTCTGTAATCTACAGAGTTCAAAAGAGCGATAGACGGGGCTCGAACCCGCGGTCTCGACCTTGGCAAGGTCGCGCGTTACCAACTACGCCACTATCGCATATGCCTTATCGGTTGAGGCGTTTCCCTCAGCGACAAGATATATACTATCATAGTTTTTTGCGGATGTCAAATATTTTTTTCGATTTTTTGAAAAAATTTGTAAAAAACAGTAACGATTACGCTTCGCTGTCTGTGTGATAGTAACGCAGTACATGATCCGGATAGTACTGATCGCCATATGCCCACGGTCCGGCCGGATCGTGGAGAGGATCATCTTCGTCCCGTTCCTTACCGCCGCTGGCCATCTGTGCAAAAGCCTGAGCACTTTCAGCAGTCCAGGTGGTTTCCCCATTTTTTTCGAGATAAGAAAAATAGGAATCCGCACCGAAATTATAGGCCTGGAGAGCAAGCCGGATATGCGGCAGATCATCAGGACTGGTGCAGCCGGCTTTATCAAGCGCGTATTTCAGCTCCTGTATTCCACAGGCAATAGAATAGGAAGGATCCGTGATCCCGTTAGGTTCCTGCGGATATTGTGTATTATAAGAGCCTTCCGAGGACTGCATCGGGTCATTGCCATGTCCGGAGCTCTCCTGCATCATAACAGCCAGGATGAGATCCACATAATCGGACATGCCATATTGTGCAGCTTCGGCAGTTACCTCGTCCCGGTAGGATTCGCATGAGGAATTGATCTGATAAGCATTCTGCTGCCTGGACGGAAAACGCATAAAGAGCGAAATGAGGCAGACAATGATCACCAGGAAGAGACAGCCAAGCATGATTTTCTGTCTGCGTACCTGCCGTACACGGAGAAGCTGACGCTGTTTTTTTGTGAGTTTGGGATTTTTCGTTTTTGTATTCATAAGAATATTGTAACTGCTGTGTACAGATTTGACCAGTTAAGAAATGTGATCTTTTTGTTAAAAATTTCTGAAGATGACCCTGTAAAATTGCAAAATACGATATGATATGCTATGATAGTCGGGACAAACAGCAGAATGCCGAAAAAAGGAGGCAGGATTTTTTATGCGAAAAAGGCTTCTTGCAGTTATTTTGTGTGCTTCCGTATTGTTTCCCGTATCAGCATCCGCAGAGGTGCCGGGATATGAGGCTACACTGAATACATATACACAGGAGAAAAAAACGCCCCAGCAGTTTCAGATCGATGATGGGGCAGGAAATACAGTAAATGCGCTGGCGAAAACAGACACACTTTACGTTACAGCGAAAAATACAGTGATCAGATCGAATCCGGGGGACAGCGGTACAGAGCTCAGATCTGTGCTTCTGGGAACGAAGCTGGAGAGAGTAGCGGTCTGTGATAATGGATGGAGTAAGGTCACATTTCAGAAAGATGGCGAGGATAAGATCATTGGCTATGTACAGGACGACGTGCTCAGTGATACGGAAACTGTGAATAAATTTACAGATACTGTCACAGCGGCGAAAGATAGCGATATCCTGGATTATCCAGGCAGAAAAGACGGAGAAGTTGTTGGAGAAGTTCTTCAGGACGATGAGATTAAAAGAACAGGAACAGTCGATGACATCTGGAGCCGGATCGTATATACGGATGACAGCGGCTCGGAACAGACAGGATATATTCCAACTAACGCTCTGGAAGGATATCAGGATACAGAAGTAGCTAAGGCAGAACAGGAAAAGGAGACAAAAGCAGGTTCCCTTACCAAGAGCTCCGGAGAGGGAGTTTTTGCAGAGGCAGTGGATGGCGTGACTTCTACGGGCGGTTCTGATTCAACAGCGAAAGGTGTTAAAGAGGGAACTCCGATATCGGTTTCCTCGGATGCAACACTGAAGCCACTTGGAACTTTCCGTGTTACCCATTACTGTCCTTGCAGCATTTGTTGTGGACCGTGGTCTAATGGAATCACATCCACAGGTGTGACAGCAACGACTAACCGTACGATCGCTGTAGATCCGAGTCAGATTCCGTATGGTTCTAAGATAGTTATCAATGGTCAGGTGTATGTTGCAGAGGACTGTGGTGGCGCGATCCGTACCAACTGTATTGATGTGTATGTGGCAACGCACGCAGAAGCAGAACAGAAAGGTGTATTCTACACGGAGGTTTATCTGCTTCAGTAAAAAACAAAAAACTATACTAAAAAAGACTGCCTAAAGCGGAAAGGCAGTCTTTTTTTGGACAAAAAAATAATGCCCAGAGCCGGAATCGAACCAGCGACACGAGGATTTTCAGTCCTCTGCTCTACCAACTGAGCTATCTGGGCATGTGCTCTTGCGAGTACTTTGTTACTTTAACACATTTATGTGTGGATTGCAAGCGGAAAAATAAAAAAATTGCAGATGTTTTTTCAAAAAATCTGATTTTCGTAAAAACATCTGCAATATCTTATCGTGCTTTATCTTGCTGCCAGATAGATTTTTTCCATGTCCTTCATATTCAGCTGACGGAATACACCGATGGTACGCGTATCTTCGAAACTGCATTTGAATGCGAGGTCGTGAATTTCTTTTTCTGAGAGATCAAGGCCAAGCTCATGAAGGCTGGTCGGCATCTGGATGGAACGGAAGAAATCTTCCATGGCTTCAATACCGGCAAGAGCAGTCTTGTTAAAATCAAGGCTGCATGGAATCTCAAACACATTCGTTGCAAACTGGGCAAAACGCTCCGGATTAGCCTCATAAACATAGCGTGCCCAGCTTCCCCAGAGAGCGGCAAGACCGGCACCGTGAGCCACATCATAAGTTCCGCCAAGCTCGTGCTCCAGCTGGTGGCATGCCCAGTCACCGCCACCGGTCCCGCATCCGGTAAGCCCGTTGTGGGAAAGACTTCCTGCCCACATGATCTCTGCTCTTGCAGTATAATTATCAGGTTCCTTCATAAGGATCCGTGCGTTGTAGATCACAGTCTGCATCAGAGATTCACTGATACTGTCTGTGATCTCCATGGTTTCGATGTTTACGAAATAGCGTTCCATTGTGTGCATCAGGATATCAACGCAGCCGCTCTCAGTCTGATACTGAGGAAGAGTATAGGTGAGTCTTGGATTTAAAATGGCGAAACGCGGTCTGCAGAGATCGTTGCGCGCAGTGCTTCGTTTCAGCCAGCCTTCTTCATTAGTGATAACGCAGGAGTTGCTCATCTCGCTTCCGGAAGCTGCGATGGTAAGGATGACACCTACCGGCAGACAGGCTTTCGGAGTTTCGGTGCGGAGAAAGAACTTCCACACATCAGTCTCCGGATTGGCAAGCCCGTAGCCGATTGCCTTACAGGAATCAATTACACTTCCGCCGCCTACGGCAAGCAGAAAATCCACATTTTCCCTGCGGCAGAGTTCAATTCCTTCTCTTACCTTGGAGAGACGCGGATTGGGAACAACACCTCCCAGAGTGACATAGGCGATACCGGCTTCATCAAGATTTTTTTTGATCTCGTCGATCAGTCCGGATTTCACTGCACTGTGTCCGCCATAATGAATCAACACTTTATGACAGTTCTGCCCTTTGAGAAGAGTGCCGATCTGAAGGTGTGTATCTTTTCCGAAGATGACCCGTGTGGGGGCAAAATATTCAAAATTTCTCATGTATGTAAATCTCCTTATAAATGGTTTTGATTATTTCGGACAAACTGTTATAATAATAGCATAGAAGAGAAACAGGTGCAAGATTTCAGGCTGCGTAGAACCTGGGAAATGTGATATAATATTACTGATTTCAGTACAAAAGTGACCAGGTCACGGAAATGGGCAGCAGCAGAGTGTATATTATAGAACAGATTCCAAAGAACGAAGAAGAAAGCAGGTGTCTGAAATGGAAAATATCATTATCATAGGTGCAGGTCCGGCAGGTATTTCAGCTGCACTTTATGCAGCAAGAGGAAATATGGATCCGCTGATCATAAATACAGGGATCGGTTCCCTGGAAAAAGCAGAGAAGATTGAGAACTACTATGGACTTGAGAAGCCTCTTTCCGGAAAAGAGCTCTTTGAAAGAGGACTGGAACAGGCCAGAGCACTTGGCGTTCGGATCCTGGATGCCCAGGTTGTGGGAATGGGTGGCTTTGATACCTTTGAGGTGAAGACTACAGCAGGTGATCTTGAGGCAAGAAGTGTGATACTTGCAACAGGAAGCAAGAGAGCCACTGCGAAGATTCCGGGTGTGAAGGAATTTGAAGGAAAGGGTGTCAGCTACTGTGCAGTGTGTGATGCGTTTTTCTACCGCGGCAAAGAAGTTGCAGTTCTTGGAAACAGCGACTTTGCTCTGCATGAAGCAGAAGAACTTTCCCATACAGCTTCTCATGTAACGATCTTTACCGATGGAAAGAAACCTGAATTTTCCAGAGAGAATTCCATTGATGTAAATACCATGAAGATCCAGGCAATTGAAGGCGATGAGCGGGTATCCGGAATCCGTCTGGAGAGTGATATGAGTATGCAGGAAGCAGGAGGAGAGGCTACGTCCTTTGAACCGGCTGAGGGTGTTTTTGTAGCACTTGGCACAGCGGGAAGCTCAGAGATGGCCCGTCAGATCGGAGCTGAGCTCAATGAAAAAGGCAATATAAAGGTCAATGCAGATATGGAGACTACAGTTCCGGGGCTGTACGCAGCCGGAGACTGTACAGGCGGTCTTCTTCAGGTAGCCAAGGCTGTTCACGACGGAGCACAGGCAGGCCTTTCCGCCTGTCAGTATGTGCGGAAGCTTCTGAAAGAGCAGGCATAGCTTCTGGAGAATTGCACACACTGATAGCTGTATAAAATATATAATAGAATCAGGTTTTTCATGAAAAATAAGGAGGAATAATTATCATGGCAAAAGTTTTTACAACAGACAATTTTGAGGCAGAGGTATTAAATGCAGAGAAACCGGTACTGGTAGACTTCTGGGCTACCTGGTGCGGACCGTGCAGACGTCAGGCTCCGATCGTAGAAGAGCTTGCAGAGGCCGGATATGAAGTTGGCAAGGTTGATGTAGACAAGGAGCCATCCATTGCACAGCAGTATAAGATCATGAGCATTCCTACACTGCTTGTATTCAAAGGCGGCAAGGAGACAGCCCGTTATGTTGGACTGACACCGAAGGCAACACTTGAGGAAGCACTTCAGTAAAAAATCATAAAGTATTCATCATTTCATAGAGACGGCTTTTGTTCAGAATGCGGATCGATCCCCGCGAGATCTGGATAGAGCCGTCTTTGCTCATTTTTTTAAGACTGCGGCTGACCGCTTCTCTTGCACTTCCGATGGAGCGCGCGATTGCTTCCTGGGTAAGAAGAAGCTCATCGGAACCGGTATCTGCGGCTTCATCCAGAAGGAATGCAGCAATTCGTTGTGGAAGCGTCAGAAAAAACGTCCGCTCGATTCCGGATATTACATCGGAAAAATGCTCGGTAGTCAGTTTATAGATAAAGTTTTCCAGATAGATGTTATTTTTCATAAGTCTGGAAAAAGGTACTGCAGGCAGAAGCAGAAGAACACAGTCTGTTTCGGCGTCAATCTGTACATCAAAGGTGATCGCTGAGAGCATGCAGGAGGCAGAAAGCGTACAGATTTCATTGTCCCTTAAACGGTACAGCGTGGCCTCTTTTCCCTGGGAGGAGAGAAGGTAAACTCTTAAAACTCCCTTCAGGAGAAAAAGGGTTCCCAGACACTGCTTCTCTTCAGACTGTACGGCAACACCTGCCGGATAATGAAGCTCATGGATATTATCAAGAAGAAAATTTTGATCTGTTTCTGTCATATGCTCCCAGAAAGGAAAGGTCTGAAAATATTTCAGACAGCTGTTTCTGTCCATTAAATCGTACTCCTTATATAAAAATTTTGTAAGTAGTAACTAATTATACTCTGATTCGGGGGTAAACACAACGTACGATTTACTTTACATCCGCAGAAAGGAACGTTATAATCAGAAATCGAAAAGAATAAAATCAAGGAGAAGATAAATTTGAAAATCTTACTTGCAGCATGCAATGCGAAATATATACATTCCAATCTGGCGGTATATAATCTGAAATCCTGTTCAGGTAAATACAGCCCCCAGGTCGTGATCCGGGAATATACGATCAATCAGATCCGGGATGAGATTCTGAAAGATATTTATCTGGAGCAGCCGGATGTTGTCTGTTTTTCCTGCTATATCTGGAATATTTCTTTTGTAAAGGAGCTGGCTCCGGACCTGAAGAAAATTCTTCCGGAGACCGATTTCTGGGCAGGTGGTCCTGAGGTGTCCTATGATGCGAGGGAATTTCTCCGGAAAAATCCAGCGTTTTTCGGTGTAATGGTAGGAGAAGGCGAAGAAACTTTCCATGAGCTGGCAGGCTATTATATTAAGAAGAATCCCAAAAATCTGAAAGAGATCCAAGGTGTGGCATTCCGTGATGAGCTGGATGTCCCGAATATCGTACACACAGGCTGGAGAGAGCTGATGGATTTAAGCAAAGTACCTTTTGCATATAAAGATCTTACAGAGTTTAAGAACCGGATCATTTATTATGAGAGCAGCAGAGGTTGTCCGTTTTCCTGCAGCTACTGTCTTTCTTCTATAGATAAGAAGCTCCGTTTTCGCGATATTGAGCTGGTGAAAAAAGAGCTGCAGTTTTTTATCGACAATAAAGTTCCGCAGGTGAAATTCGTGGACCGTACCTTTAACTGCAAGCACGATCATGCCATGGCAATATGGAAATATATCACAGAGCATGATAATGGAATCACGAATTTTCATTTTGAGATTTCGGCAGATCTTCTCCGTGAGGAAGAGCTGGCTCTGATGAAAACCATGCGTCCGGGACTGATCCAGCTGGAGATCGGTGTGCAGTCTACCAATCCGGAGACGATCAAAGCGATACACAGAACCATGGATTTTCAGAAATTGCGGATGATTGTGGACAGAATCCACAGCTTTGGAAATATCCATCAGCATCTTGATCTTATCGCAGGCCTTCCGTATGAAAATTACGAGAGCTTTCACAAATCCTTCTGTGATGTGTATGCTATGCGTCCGGAGCAGTTCCAGCTTGGTTTTCTGAAGGTGCTTAAAGGATCTCATATGATGGAGATGACGGAAGAATACCAGATCCTTTATAAAGACAGGGAACCATATGAGGTACTTTCCACAGCGTGGCTTGACTATGGCGAAATTTTGAAGCTGAAAATGGTGGAAAGTATGGTGGAAGTGTATTATAATAGTGGTCAGTTCAAAAATACCCTTGTATTTCTGGAACAGTATTTTGAAGATCCGTTCCAGATGTACGAGGCACTGGGCAGATTTTATGAGAAGAAGGGATATTCCGAGATCTCCCATTCCAGAATGAGACGTTATGAGATCCTTATGGAATTTGCCGGGGAACACAGCGAGATTCCACAGGAAGGACTTTCAGATGTGATGGTTCTGGATCTTTATCTCAGAGAAAATCTGAAAAGCAGACCATCCTTTGCATCAGATCAGAAGCCGTATGAGCGCCTGGTCTGGGATTACCGGAAAGCAGAAAAAATTCCGAAAACCGCACATATCGAAGTGTTCCGGGATGGAAGAAAGTTTCTTTTCGACTATATGCACAGGGATCCGCTGACCAACAATGCGAAATTAACGGATATTACAGATGAGGTGAATAAAAATTATGGGAATGTTTGATCCAAAAAAAAGAAAAGTGATCACAGCGATCATTGCAGTTATTCTGGTTCTTGCAATGGTAGTTCCGACTGTGCTTTCGCTGATCATTTACTAAGGCGATACGTATGAAACTTGGGAAAAAAGCCCTCGAGGCATTACAAGCGGAAATAGACGGAATTCTTAAGCCGGGCGACGAGCTGATCGTTGCAGGAGCTGTGGCAGCGGAAGGAACTGCATGGCTCACAGAGAACCGGCATGAGAAGCTGAGAGAATTTTTTGCAGAACGTTTTCTGGAGGATGCCAGAAGACTTCCGGAGATATATGGAACCGGAAGGCTGGAAGAAAACAATAAAGTCTGGAAAATGGCGGAAAAAGCTGGTGCCAGTGCCAGATACCTTATGGGCGAAGGTGGATTTCTTGCCGCACTCTGGAAGATGGCTGAGGCTTCCGGGGTAGGACTGGAAGTAGATCTTCGGACTGTGCCTATTCGTCAGGAAACCATCGAGATCTGTGAGATCTTTGATGTGAATCCCTATAAGCTTCTATCCGGAGGAAGTATCCTTCTGGGAATCTCAGGCGGAGATGCTTTTGTGCAGGAGCTTCGAAGGGAAGGAATCATGGCTGCAGTGATCGGACAGACCAATTCCGGAAATGACCGGCTTCTCTACAGCGGCGGAAACGCCAGATATCTGGAACGTCCGGCGAAAGATGAGATCAACCGTTTCCGGGAGAATTCCGGAGAAATGACAGAACAGCAGAAAAGAGGATAGAAATGGGAGTTTTAAATATTGTGCTCCATGAGCCGGAGATTCCGGCAAATACAGGAAACATTGGAAGAACCTGTGTGGCTACAGGAACCAGATTACATCTGATAGAGCCGCTTGGATTCCGTCTGAATGAGAAAGCTATCAAGCGTGCAGGTATGGACTACTGGGAACATCTGGATGTGACGAGATATCTGGATTATGAGGATTTTCTCAAAAAGAATCCAGGTGCAAAGATTTATTATGCAACAACGAAAGCGCCACAGAGTTATACAGATGTGCAGTATGAGGATGACTGCTTTATCATGTTCGGAAAAGAGAGCGCGGGTATTCCGGAAGATATCCTGGTAAACAATCAGGAAAACTGTGTGAGGATTCCTATGATCGGAGACATTCGTTCGCTGAACTTAAGCAATTCTGTTGCGATCGTACTTTACGAAGCACTGAGACAGCATAATTTTATACATATGAACCTGGAAGGGCATCTGCGGAATTATGAATGGAAATAAAAAATAAAACGTAAATGGAAATAAAAAGAACTTTCTTGCAGACTGTGATGCAGTGTTAATAGTCTGATGAGAAAGTTCTTTTTATTTATAGCATTTCAGAAGATCAGAGATTACTTTGACTTTTCAAGTGTAAAGAGAAATTCAGTACCTACGCCAACGGTGCTGATCACATTGATATTCTGTTTATGTGCATTGATGATCTCTTTTACAATGGCGAGACCGAGGCCGGTACCCTTGCGGTCTTTTCCCCGGGAAGCATCGATCTTGTAAAAACGGTCCCATATTCGTGGGAGACTTTCCTTCGGGATGCCGGTGCCGTGATCCTTTACAGAGACAAATACCTTTCCGTGTTTTACTGTTGTTTCCAGTTCGATAGAGGAACTATCGTTGCTGAATTTTACAGCATTGTCCAATAAATTGTACAGTACCTGCTGGATTTGTTCCATATCGGCACGGACAAAGAGCTCTTTTCCTGCCAGACGGAGCTCAAGGCGGATATTACGTTCTGAGCAGGTTCCCTCAAAAGTAGCGGCAGTGGTGCGGATCGTTTCGTTGATATCAAAACGGCGCATATGCATCATCCGTTTTTTGACGTCCAGTTCATTCAGGGTGAGGAGACTTCGTGTAAGCTTCTCAAGACGGGTAGATTCAAATGCAATGACCTTGAGATATTTTTCCTGCATTTCCGGTGGGATCGTGCCATCCAGCATAGCTTCCACATAACCCTTGATTGAAGTAAGCGGTGAGCGGAAATCATGGGAAACGTTGGAAATAAACTGTCTCTGATATTCTCCGTTTTTGTTCAGTTTATCTGCCATATAGTTGAGGGAATGAGAGAGATATCCCATTTCATCCTCGGAATCTACAGGAATCGTGTAGGAAAGATTTCCGTTGGCGAATTCCTGCGTGCCTTTCAGGATTTCCTTTAAGGGCTTATGTACCCGGTAAAAATATACCAGCAGAAAACTGAAAAACAATGCGTAGATCACAAGGAAGATGATGATCATTACTTCCATGATATTGCTGCGGCTTTCGTAGAGATTTTTCATTGGATAATGAACCGCAAGATAACCGATGACCTGATCGGTATCTTTTACAGGAACGACTGTTGTTAAATGGGCAGTTTTGAATGTCCCATAAAATGTACCGGAGGAATAGCATTTCTCATTATAGTCAGAAGGACTGAAATCCTTAACTTTTATATGTCCGGTATCACTGTCGTGTTCGGAAGTGTTTATAAGAACGGTTCCTTCAGTATCCATGATCCAGAAATCTGCATTTTCAAAAGAGGCAGCAGAAGAAAGAGAGAGGGAAAGCTTCTGGCTGTCAGGATTTTTTACCGCCTGCCGGATCTCATCCTGGGAAACAATATGGCTGGCTGTCCGGTAAAGGGAAGTACCGGTAGTTTTTTCCAACTTCTTTTCTACGAGGTAGGAGCCACCGGAGGAAAGCAGCAGAAAGCAGATTCCTCCGATCACAAAATAAAGAATCAGAAGCTTGGTGTAGAGATGCTGCTTCATGAAGCTTTTACCTCGAATTTATAGCCGATGCCCCATACTGTGGAAAGCGCCCAGTTAGGATTGTCTTTGATCTTTTCACGCAGACGCTTAATGTGAACATCGACAGTTCGGGTGTCACCGATATATTCATATCCCCAGATGTGATCCAGAAGCTGCTCTCTTGTAAAAACCTGATTGGGAGAGGCAGCCAGAAAATAAAGCAGCTCAAGCTCTTTTGGAGGCATATCAATCTGGTGTCCCATATATGTCACTGAATAATTGGTAAGGTTGATCACAAGGTCCGGATAGGAAACACATTTTTCCTTAGGGGCGGAAGCTGGTGATTTCACATGGAACCGTCGCAGAACAGCGCGGACCCGGGCTACCAGTTCCTTGGAATCAAAAGGTTTGATGATATAATCATCAGCCCCCAGTTCAAGACCGAGAACCTTGTCAAAAGTTTCGCCCTTGGCAGAGAGCATGATGATCGGTACGTCGGAAGTATGCCGGATTTCGCGGCATACCTGATAACCGTCGATTCCCGGAAGCATGAGATCCAGGAGAATGAGATCCGGGTGAAAAAGGTGGAACTGCTTCAGGGCTTCTTCGCCATCATTTACGATCTTGGTCTCAAAGCATTCTTTTGTGAGATAGAGAGCCACAAGCTCTGCAATATTGTTGTCATCGTCAACAATGAGAATTTTTTGTTTTGTAGCCATGATAAGCTCCTTTTTTTATTTTTTGAATTCTACAATAGTCACACCGGCATCGCCTTCTCCGAATTCGCCGAGACGGAAGGATGCCACGTGCTTCTGACGCTTGAGATAATTGTGTACACCTTTACGGAGAGCACCGGTACCTTTACCGTGAACGATGCGGACGGATTTCATATGTGCGATATAGGCATCATCCAGATATTTATCCAGCTCTGCCACAGCTTCATCCACAGTTTTTCCCAGAAGATTGATCTCTGTGGAAATGCTGGCTGCTTTTGACATACGGATCTTTCCTGCACCGGTACGCTGCATGGACGGAGTGGTGATCACTGGTTCATCCACAAGTTCCAGATCAGAGATATGTACCTTGGAGCGGATGATACCCATCTGTACAAAAAGGTATCCTTTGGAATCCGGATGGCTGGAAACAGTTCCCTTGAGGTTCAGACTCAGTACTTTTACTGTGTCACCAAGAGAAAGATCCGATGGTTTCAACTCTTTCTTTGGTTTCTGTTTCTGCTGTTTGGAGGACATGCCTTTTTCAGCTTTTGACATACGTTTTTTCAGATTCTGGCGTTCTTTTTCCACGGAAGCAGTGTCCACGTGATCTTTCTGGAATTTATGGAAAAGCTTCATGGTCTGGTCTGCATATTCCTTGGTGTCGCGGAGAATCGCATGCGCCTGTTCGTTGGCTTCGCGGAGAATCCGTTCTTTACGTTCATCTAGCTTTTCTTCTTTTTCCTGGAGATTCTTCTTAAGTTCTTCGACCTGCTCTTTATAGCGGGCGATTTCTGCACGCTCATTTTCGATGGTGACACGGCTCTGTTCCAGAGAAGTCAGAACATCCTCGAAGGATTCATCCTGTTCGCTGATCTGCTCCTTTGCCTTGTCAATGATATAGTCCGGAAGTCCCAGTTTGGAAGAGATAGCGAAAGCGTTACTCTTTCCGGGAACACCGATGAGGAGACGGTAGGTAGGTCGTAAGGTTTCCACATCGAATTCGCAGCAGGCATTCTCCACGCCTTTGGTGGAAAGAGCATAGACCTTCAGCTCGCTGTAATGTGTGGTAGCCATAGTGCGGATTCCCTGTTCATGGAGGTGAGACAGGATCGCGATGGCCAGAGCTGCACCCTCGGTAGGGTCGGTTCCGGCACCAAGCTCATCGAAGAGAACCAGAGAGTCCTGATCTGCAGATCTGAGGAAGGAAACTACATTTGTCATATGGGAAGAGAAGGTACTCAAGGATTGCTCGATACTTTGCTCATCACCGATATCTGCGTAGACTTCGCGGAAAAGTGCAAGCTCGGAGCGGTCAAGAGCAGGAATGTGAAGACCGGACTGTCCCATCAGAGTAAGAAGTCCAACGGTTTTCAGGGAAACAGTTTTACCACCGGTATTTGGTCCTGTTACAACAAGTAGGTCAAAATCATCTCCCAGGCGGATGTCGATAGGGACAGCCTTTTTCTTATCAATCAGAGGATGCCTTGCCTGACGCAGACGGATCCGTCTCTCAGTATTAAAAATTGGTTCGCTGGCATTCATATCCATAGCAAGGGCTGCCCGGGCAAAAATAAAGTCCAGCTGAACCATAATGGAAAGATCGGCATGGATCGCCTCCAGCTCGGCAGCAACCTGCTGGCTTAAAGAAGCGAGAATCACTTCGATCTCTTTCTGTTCTTTCAGCTCCAGTTCACGGATATCGTTGTTCAGCTTGACAACAGCCATCGGCTCTATGAAAAGTGTGGAACCGGTAGCGGACTGGTCATGGATCATACCGGCAACCTGGCCTTTATATTCGGCTTTTACGGGAATACAGTAACGACCGTCACGCATGGTGATCACGGCATCCTGAAGATAGTTTCGGGCGCTTCCGGAAACCAGGGAAGAAAGCTGTGTATGGATCCGGTCGTTGGTTGATTTGATACTGCGGCGGATCTGGCGAAGTGTGCTGCTGGCATCGTCACTGATCTCATCTTCGGAAATAATACAGCGACGGATTTCGGTGCTAAGTGGTGTCAGAGGCTCCAGTGCCGCAAACATTCCGTCAAGGGAATCGGTCATTCCATCGTCACGGTCACTTCGGGAATAGGCTTTGACACGGCCGGTATTCTCTAAGAGACTGCAGACAGAAAGCAGTTCCGGTGCGTTCAGTGCACTGCCAACGGTGAGTCGCTTCAGTGTGCCGCGGATATCCTTGACACTGCCAAAGGAAATGCCGCCTTTTTTGAAGAGGCGGGCAAGGGCATCGTGGGTCTGCAGCTGCATGGAACGAATCTCTTCGATATCTGTGGAAGGGGTAAGCTTCCGGCAGAGATCTTTTCCCATAGGGGAAGAGGCTTTGTCTGTGAGCAGATCTATAATCTTATAGTATTCAAGTGCTTTATATGCTTTTTTGTTCATTGTTGCTCCTTTTTGTTACTTTTGTTACTTTGTATGCCTTTGTATATAACACAGGATACATGCAAAGACATTCTGTTTCTTATTTTACATGATTTCCGTAGCAAAGGAAAGTAAAATGTGTTATGATACTGAATAAAGTAAAGGGAATAGAAAGGCAAATAATTTATGCGTTTTTTAAATGAATTACACGAGGGAGACAGAGTAAACGGAATTTATCTCTGTAAACAGAAACAGGCAGCCATGACGAAGAATGGTAAGCCATATGAGAATTTGATCCTTCAGGACAAGACCGGTGTGATCGATGGTAAGATCTGGGACCCGAATTCTCTGGGGATCGATGAGTTTGATGCACTGGATTATATAGAGATCATGGGAGATGTGACAAGTTTTGCAGGTGCCATGCAGCTGAACATCAAGAGAGTCCGCAAAGCCGGAGAGGGTGAATATGATCCGGCAGATTATCTTCCGGTCAGCGAGAACAGTGTGGATGATATGCAGAGTCAGCTTATGGCTCTGATAGACAGTGTGAAGAATCCGTATCTTTCCCAGCTTCTGAAGAAGCTTTTTGTAGAAGATAAGGAATTTATGAAAGTGTTCGAGGGACATTCAGCAGCGAAAACTGTGCATCACGGATTCATCGGCGGTCTGATGGAGCATACTCTTGGAGTGACACGTCTCTGTGATTATATGGCGAATGCGTATCCTCTTTTGAACCGAGATCTTCTGATCACAACAGCACTTCTTCATGATGTTGGAAAAACCAGGGAGCTTTCTGCTTTTCCGATGAATGATTATACAGATGAGGGACAGCTTCTGGGACATATTATGATTGGAGCACAGATGGTACACGATCTGGTGAAAGAAATTCCGGATTTTCCGGAGAAGATTGAGAATCAGGTGATCCATTGTATCCTTGCCCATCATGGTGAGCTGGAGTACGGATCTCCGAAAAAACCTGCACTTGCAGAGGCAGTTGCTTTGAATCTTGCAGATAATACAGATGCAAGAATGGAGACGCTGACAGAGATCTTCCATGCAGACAAAGGAAAAAAAGAATGGCTTGGCTACAACCGTTTTTTTGAGTCCAATTTAAGAAGAACAGGAGATATTTAATTAATGGAATTCCGTAAAAATGATATATTAACCCTGGATATAGAAGATTGCGGAGTTGACGGTGAAGGTATCGGGAAAGCCGATGGCTTCACCGTTTTTGTGAAAGATGCCGTGATCGGTGACAGGATCAAAGCTAAGATCATCAAGGCAAAAAAGAACTACGGCTATGGCCGTCTGATGGAGGTGATCACACCGTCCCCATACCGTGTGAAACCAGCCTGCTCCATAGCACGTCAATGTGGCGGCTGCCAGATCCAGGCACTGTCCTATGAAGAACAGCTGAAATTTAAGGAGAAAAAGGTTCGCGGTCATCTGGAGCGGATCGGAGGTTTTAAGGATCTTGAAATGGAACCGATCATGGGAATGGAAGAACCATACCATTACCGCAACAAAGCCCAGTTCCCCGTAGGAAAAAATAAAGACGGAAAGATCATTACCGGTTTTTACGCAGGAAGAACGCATTCTATTATTGAGAACCGGGATTGTATCCTGGGTGTAAAACAGAATAAAGATGTTTTGGACTGTGTAATTGGACATATGGAAAAGTATCATATTCAGCCTTATGATGAGACCACTGGCAAAGGCCTTGTGCGTCACATTATGATCCGGTATGGATTTCATACAGATGAGATAATGGTGTGCCTGATCTTAAACGGCGACAAAATTCCTGCAGAAAAAGCACTGGTGGAATCTCTCTGCGAAATTCCGGGGATGACAAGCATTACAGTCAATGTAAACAAAAAACGAAACAATGTAATTCTCGGTGAACAGCTTCGGCTTCTCTGGGGACAGTCCTATATAACGGACAGTATCGGAAGTGTATCTTATCAGATCTCGCCACTGTCCTTTTTCCAGGTCAATCCGATCCAGACGGAGAAGCTTTATGGAAAAGCACTGGAATACGCAGGACTTACCGGCAACGAAACCGTATGGGATCTGTACTGCGGAATCGGAACGATCTCGCTTTTTCTTGCACAGAAGGCGAAATTTGTCCGCGGCGTGGAGATCATACCACAGGCCATTGATAATGCAAGAGAAAATGCGAAACTCAACGGAATTGAAAACGTGGAATTTTTCGTGGGAAAAGCGGAAGAGGTTCTGCCGAGGGAATACGAGAAGAACGGTGTTTATGCCGATGTGATCGTTGTAGATCCGCCACGAAAGGGTTGCGATGAGGTACTGCTCAATACAATCCTGAAGATGAAGCCGGAGAAGGTCGTATATGTAAGCTGCGACAGCGCCACACTGGCGAGAGACCTGAAGATACTTTGTGAAGAAGAGTATGAGCTGAAACAGGTTTCTACTACGGATATGTTTCCGCAGAGCACACATGTGGAGACTGTGGTAAGACTACAAAGGAAACATACCTAGAAATCCTTGAATTTACGCACTTTGTTGACTTTTTCAGTTTCAACAGATTAGAGGAAAATCACAAGGAAAAGGTACTTGTAAACAAAGTAACCGTTGTGGTTGCCTTAGACCTCGGTACGGGGAACACAAAAAATCCTGGATTATGAAAGTGAATATAGCGCTATCAATACATTGATAGAAGATAGGGATACTTGCAGCAGAGTGTCCCTATTTTTTATACAAAATTTTAAAATTCAGGAGGAAAAACAAATGGGAACAACACAGCGTAAAGAGCAAAGAAAAATGAAATTGGAAAAGGAAATCATCAGATTAACAAAACTGCATCAGAACAAGGACAAAAGAGAACTCATTCAAAATATCAATCATGTTCTAAGAGCCCAGGGAATTCATCTGAATAGGAAAGTTAAATGGATCTGTAAAGTAACAGGTTCTCCGGAAGGGACAGTATATACATGGTTTACCAATGCCAGATGCCGGCGAGAGAACAAAATCCCGTTGTATGCCCTGTGCCAGATGGCGCTCGCCTTAAGAATATCTGTATATGAGTTTTTCAGTGCAGATCATTTTATGGAAATTGCAGAGAAACAAAAGATTGATCGGAGATGTAAATTATATTGGCATCTGCGGAGAAATGTAGCCGAAGATTTATGGAATGGTACTCATTCCGAAAATGATACATGGCAGGGACAGACGTTAGATATTAAACGAGAGTTTCTGGATGAATTATATCTGAAAATGGTGAATGACCAGTTAAATTAGTAAAAATGAACAATGGAGGGAAATCAGATGTCAAGGAACACAGCGACAGGAGCAAAAGTAAAACAGGAAAGAAAAATCACTTTTAAAAACAAGGAACATGAGATATTTTATAACACCTATCTTTCAAAATGCTCGTGTCAGGATTCGTACCACAAAACCCTTATTTATTGCCTGGGACTTTCAGAGGACACCAGACGCAATGCAAACCGGATCTATGATTTTAAGACTGGATTTATTAAACCGGAGTGCCTGCAGGAAGGATGGCAGACCAGTGGGAGTGAAAAGATTGTCCGTATTGCTTTTAACCTTTATACAGACGGAACACCTACAACTGATCAAGACCATTGGCAAGGTACACAGGCGGCTGAACCCCAGGTTATCCATTATGGGGATTCTGCTGACAAAGGTTGACCGCCGGACAAACTTTGCACGGGATATTTCTGAACAGATCCGTGATGTATACGGCAATAACATCCATATCTTTGAGAATTGTATCCCTATGTCTGTACGAGCGGCAGAGACAACAGCGGAGGGAAAGAGTATTTATCTCCATGATCCGAAAGGGATTGTGGCAGAGGGATACCGCCACCTGACCGGGGAGGTGCTTGCAGATGAAAAATAAGAGTGCTGAGAAAATCAAGCTGACTTCCTATGACGATCTGTTTGGAACAAAAGATAATAGCGTGGAAGGCATCTATACAACGGTCGCCTTAAGCCAGCTTCACCCGTTTAAAAATCACCCTTTCAAGGTATTGGACGATGAAAAAATGCAGGAAACCGTGGAAAGTGTGATCCAGCACGGCGTAATCCAGCCAGGGATTGTGCGCCCTTGTGCAGATGGATATGAGGTGGTAGCCGGACATCGCAGATGGAGGGCCTGCGAACTGGCAGGAAAGCCGGACATGCCGGTAATTATCCGGGATCTGGATGATGACGCAGCTACGGTGCTGATGGTGGATACCAATATCCAAAGGGAGAACCTTCTGCCAAGTGAGAAAGCCAGGGCTTACAAGATGAAATATGAGGCGCTGAAACATCAGGGAAGCAAAGGGGACAAGCACACTGCGGATGTTGTGGGAGAGAAAGCCGGGGACAGCGGAAGGACGGTACAGAGGTATATCCGGCTTGCCAGCCTGATTAACGGGCTTCTGGATTTGGTGGATACAGGAAAGATTGCGATGATAGCTGGAGAACGCTTATCCTATCTGAAGCTGGAAGAACAGGAAATGGTGATGGAGGCAGCGGAGAACATTGGTGTTTATCCATCACCGGCTCAGGCCGGGCAGCTCAAAGTTATGAGTGAGGAAGGAATGCTGTCAGAAGGAAGTATCTATGCGCTTCTGGTAAAGAAAGAGGGCGGCGGGCAGACTGTGACGATCTCTTCAAAGAAGATCCGTGATTACTTCCCGCCGGCATACACAAAGGAACAGATTGAGGAAGTGATCTATTCACTTCTGGATCAATGGAAACAGGGAAAGGAGGGGGAATTAAATGCAGGAGATACAGTTTGATTATTTCCGTGGGATGGAAGCGGAACAGTATAGTTTTTACCGTGTCCCGAAAGTGCTGTTTACCGCAGAGTGTTTTAAATCCCTTTCCTGTGAAGCAAAGGTTTTATACGGTCTGATGTTAGACCGTATGAGCCTTAGCATTAAGAACCGCTGGTTTGACGAGGAAGATAGAGTATATATCATTTTTACCGTGGAAGAAATAGCAGAGCTTCTGAATTGTGGAACACAGAAAGCGGTGAAGCTGATGAAAGAACTGGACGATAATCAGGGGATTGGATTGATTGAAAAGAAACGTTTGGGATTGGGAAAACCGAATGTAATCTATGTGAAAAACTTTATACTGAAGGAAAAGTGTTCTCCTGAGCAGAGAGGAAAAGCGCCGGAAAACCTTGGAAATACGCAGAATAGTGAAAATCACAATTCAAGAATAGTGAAAACCACAAATCAGGAATTACCAGAATCACAATTCAAGAATGATGAAAATCATACTTCAAGAATTGTGGAAATCACAACTCAAGAAGTTCCAAATTCACAATCTAATAATACTGATATTAATAATACTGATTTTAATGAGACTGATTTTAATGAGATTGATTCTATCCAATCCTATCTATCTCCATCTGCAGGTGAAGTGCGCCCTGTGGGAGAAGATGTGATAGAGAGGATGGAAACCTATCGTGCCCTGATACAGGAGAACATTGATTATGAGTGCTTTCTGGACAGAAGGGAGAAAGAAGATGTGGACGAGCTTATTGAGCTGATGGTGGAGATCCTGATGATGCCGGATGACAGCGTGGTGCGGATCGGCGGGGCAGATAAGCCGCTATCGGTAGTCAAAAGCCGTTTCCTGAAGCTGACCTATTCCCATATCGAGTATGTTTTGTTCAGCCTGCACCGGAATACATCCAAAGTGGCGAACATCAGGGCATATCTTTTGACTACGCTTTACAATTCGTCTATGACGATGAACCATTACTATCAGGCGGAAGTGAACCATGATCTGTATGGAGGTAAATGAAATGCGGATAAGTGAATTTATGAAAAAGGTGATCGTACCGGTAGGAACCGCAGTATTCCTGGGAGCGCTGTTTTATCCTCTCTGTGTGGAGCAAGGGCAGTGTGATTACCTGAAACTGTGGATGTTTGTAGGGATTCCCTTTGGGGTACAGAGGATGTTCCTGTGGATCATTCCGAGGGGCTTTGATATTGGCGGTACGGTGGGAATGTTTGTATTCAACCTGCTGATCGGCGGCGTAATCGGCGGGTTCGTCCTGGTCTGGCGTCTTCTGATGGCGGTCTGCTATCTGGCGAAAATGGCGGTTACCGGGATTTCAAGATTGGTAAGTGCCAAAACACTGTGAAGTGTTTACAGAAGAAAAAGTGAATGATAGAGTTACGAAAGCAGCTAAGTTCATGTACCTGGCTGCTTTTTTCTGTCTGTGGACAGGAAACTTTGCGACACGGTGTCACAAAGTAAAATTTATCGTGGAAGGAGGGACTGTGTTGGGAAACCGTGCGGGATCGCAGGAGTTGATCCAGTTGGGGGAACGTATCAGACAAAAGAGAAAAGACAGCCATTTAACTCAGGAGACTTTTGCAGAGAAAGCCGGGATCAGTGTCAACACAGTGAGCCGCATTGAAGGAGGGCAGGCAGCCATGTCTATTGAGATTTTTGCAAAGCTGGTGGAAATACTGGATGCTGACGCCAACGAGTTATTAGGCAGGAATCCGGAAGAAATGGGAAATCCTGCCCATAGGATGTTTTCCCGTGTAAAGAACCTGCGTCCAAAGGAGCAGAAAATTGTGATCCAGACTATGAGCGCCTTGATGGATGGGATTGAAGGAATACGATAAAATCCACAGATATGGGAGGGAATCCTGTATGTTTCCCCATATCTGCAAGGGAAAAATAACTGGCAGGATGATACATTGGATATGCAAAGCACAGAAACTGGAGAGGAGGGAGAAAGGGTGACCAGGGAAGAAAACCTGCTTTATCGGAGGAGTTGTCCTTATGATGCCATGGGGGACTACTCATTACTGATTGAAAAACAACAGATGAAATCAACAGAATCGGAGGCACATCCTTTTCCGGCCAAGTCGAAAGAGGAACCGATTCGGCAGTACCGATAATAAAATTAATAAGGTTGTCTGCAGGCAGTAAAAGGAGTTCCAGGCTCCCGTTAAAAAAAACGGGCGTGCCGGGAACCTTTTTTGCTGCCTTTTCCCTGGAAATTTGTGTGCTGTCATCTGGCCGCCCGGAGCCTACGGGCGGAAAGGTGGTCGCTATGCTGACATTACAGGATTTAAAGTGGATTGTGAAAAAGCCGGAGACAGAGAAAAAAGTTCCCACAGCAAGGCGTTTGCTGGAACAGGGAGAGCGGATCGTAAGTATGGAAAATGGCGGAGAAGTACAGCTTTTGGTATTCCGGGAAGGGTATGCGCTTTATCGGATAGGAAAATATGCCACGGTTTTTCCGGTACATAGCTGCGGAGATTACTGCTATGAGAATAATGGACAGCAGATCTGCGTGGACGCATCATTCTTTGAACAAAGGGAGTGGTATATGCGCCTGTTTCTGGAAGGGGAGGATCGTTTGGCAAAGAACCGGGAATCAAGCCGGAAAGGAAAGATCGTTTCCTATCATGCGGTTTCCGAGGAATGGTTTTTCCTGGCTTCTCCGGCATTGCCGCCCTTGGAGCAGTTGATAGAAAAAGAGAAGATCCTGGAACTGATGGAACTTCTGACAGAACGGCAAAGAGACATTGTGATCCTGTATTTTTATTATGGGGAAACACAGTGGGAGATTGCAAAGGCGCTTGGCGTCTCCCAGCCTACGGTTTCCCAGACGCTCATGGCGGCGCTTCGCCGGATGCGGGAAGGACAGGAAGAAATCGTTCTGGAAAAAAGAGCCGGTTCCGGGAGGTGCGCTGTATGAGGGGAAGGCGTCCAAAGGAGCGGAAATGCTATGTACTCCGCACAAGTGAAGGAACCGTGGTGGAAGTTACCAGGGAAGTCTATCTGGAATGGTATCAGTCCCGGCGGCGAGAGCGTTACCAGAGCGAGAGAAAGAGGAAATACAGCGTATCCAGCCTGGAAGCATTGTCAGAGAAAGGGATGATCCCAGAGGGGCTGGCAGACAGCCCGGAAGATACAGTGATCCGGAAGCTGTGTGTGGAGAAGCTGCAGGCAGTGATGGAAGAACTGGCAGAGGCAGATGCTTATCTTTTGTATCTGCTGTTTTTTGAGGAAGTAACAGTAAAAGAGCCCAGACGGTGACTTTTACCTACAAAGACCAGAATACGCCTGTGATTGAACAGGAAGCGGTTTTCCGGAATGAACGCCAGAAAGTGGAAGTATCCGTGGTGAAAAAGGATGCGGAAACGCAGGCGACTGTGGAAGGCGCAGTCTTTGGGCTGTATGCCAAAGAGGATATTCTGGCACACGGCGAAGTGATTGTGAAAGCGGACACGCTGATTGGCAAGGCATTGTCTGATGAAAACGGGAAAGCCGTATTTGTGAATGACCTGCCTTTTGGACGATACTACATCAAAGAAGAAGCAGCTCCGGACGGATATGTTTCTTCCGATAAAGTGATAGGAGTGACCGCAGAGTACCAGGGGCAGGAGATCCCTGTGGTGGAACTGTCCTCTGAATATGAAAATGAACCGACTAAGATTTCCGTGAAAAAGACGGATCTCACAACCGGCGTGGAGCTGGAGGGCGCAAAGCTGACCGTCCTGGATAAAGACGGAAATGTGGTTGACAGTTGGACTTCTGTAAAAGGAGAGGAATATCTGATTGAACGGCTGACTGTAGGCGAGACTTACACGCTCCGGGAAGAACTGGCTCCTTACGGGTATCTGAAAGCAGAAGAAATTACCTTTACCGTGGAGGATACAGCACAGATCCAGAAAGTGGAAATGAAAGACGATGTGCCGACAGGGACGCTGATCATCAATAAGAAAGGCGAGTTCCTGGAGGATGTGACGCTTGCCGATACCATTGGCGGCTGGATCAGCCATCTCTTTGAGTATGTTACCGGCGCTTTAAAGGACGTAACCTTTGAGGTATACCGCAGAAGTCCAGAAGATCGAAATGAAAGATGATGTGACGAAGGTGGAAATCTCCAAGACGGATATTGCAGGAGAGGAACTGCCGGGAGCGAAACTGACGATCCTGGACGAAAATGGTGAGGTTGTAGAGAACTGGACTTCCACAGAAGAACCGCACTATATTGAAATGCTCCCGATTGGGAAGTATACACTCCATGAGGAATCCGCACCGGAAGGTTATCTGATTGCCGAGGATGTGGAATTTGAGGTAAAGGATACCGGTGAGATCCAGAAAGTTACTATGAAAGATGAAGCAGAGCCGGAAGAAACACCGGAGACTCCGGACACACCGGCAACTACGGTGGACGCACCGAAAACCGGGGATCACACGCCGATTGCGGCGCTTATGATTTCCTGCGGTCTGGGGCTTGCGGGAGCCATTGCCGCTGCGGTATGGATGAAAGTAAGAAAAAAGAAAAGAGATTGATAAGATAGGATCGATTTGGGCGTTTGTGGCAGCCGTGTGCTTCCATGAGCGCCTTTTTTGTTTGAATAATAAAACGGAGAGGTGAAGAAAAATGAAATGGTTGATCGCTGTAGGCGGGGTGTTTATATTTCTTCTTCTGTTGAGCCTGTATTGCTGTATTGTTGCCGGAGCAAGAGAGGACAGGCTGTTAGAAGAGCTGGAGCGGAAAGGCAGGCAGGATGCAGACGGGGAAAACGGCTAGGAAAAAATATGCGCCGGATAAGCCCCAGGACTGTGCTTATTGTTTTGTGAGCTGGGTGATCAATAACTGCGGCAATGGCTGGAATATCGGCAGGCAGACCACGGATGGATTGATGGGCTGCTGTTCGCAGGTTTCCCCGTCTGACGCAAAGCCGGGAGATCTGATCTTCTTCCAGGGAACCTATGATACGCCTGGAGCGAGCCATGTGGGTATTTATGTGGGCGACAATATGATGATCCATTGCGGGAATCCCATTCAGTATACAAGCATTGCGTCTGCTTACTGGCAGGAACATTTCCTGGCATTTGGACGGATTCATGGGTGATTATACGGGAAGGAAGGTGAAATAGATGAACCGAAAACTGCACCGGGTTCTGGAGGAAATCCGGAAAACGGAAAAGAAGATTGCCGAGTGGCAGGAACATTTAAAAGAACTGAAACTGTTGGCTGAACAGCTTGAAAATCAGGAGATCGTAAAAACCATCCGATCTATGAAGCTGGACAGCCACCGGATGTTCAAAAATATCTGCAATTCCCTGTTGAATATACTTTCGCATTTCCTGAGAATGGATACCGCCGCTGTTAAAGTAGCGTGCGATCTGGTTCAAATGGCTGCCGATTTTTCCAAACTCTCCGATCAGCTTTTTCAGCTCAGGAAGATCTGCCACAATCTCATAAGTGATCTTTGGAGTCTTCCCGGTGATGAGTTTCCTTGCGTACTCGGCCAACGGAAGAGAAGCATTTTTTGCATTGGAAGAGATAATCTCATATTCTGTATCTGTCAGGCGCAGCATGATCTGGTGATTTCGTTTCAACTCTTTATGTTTTTTGGGACGTGCCACTTGCTGTTTCCTCCTTTGAAAATAACCTTATAGGAATAAGCCTATTGGAATATCTTTGTGGGAAGAGCAATCCGTAATTTAAAAAATTACGCTGCGACTGATAAGGAGCCAAAACAGCATATATGGAAATATGCGTTATTCGAGGGTATGGGGAGCGAAATCCTCATCAAGTTTGCGGGGGAACGGAAACCACGAAAGTGAGTTTTGAGTTACTCAGGCGAAACTTGCTCTTATGCTCTTCTTATGTTCTTCGACTGGAGAGACGCCGGCATGACAGACTATGTGGCGATTGTGAAGAAGTGTGAGGGAGATATTGTGTATACCGTAGAAGGGAATACGAGTACGACAGTGAATGGCAATAGCGTCAGGGGAGTGTGGCAGCATCAGTATCCGATTGGGAGTGGACGTATTCTTGGTTACGGTATGTTATCTTAATGTTGTTAAATAATTTTAGACGTCATTTGAAAAGCTGTTGCTATCTCCTAAAGAGGCGGCAGCTTTTTCTCTACGATATTCTTTTGGAGTTTTCCCATACAGTTCTTTAAATTTGTTGTGAAAAAAGCTGCTGTTTTCGTAGCCTACTGTATGGAGAATGTCTTCTGTAGATAAAGTTGCCTTGGATTATTTTGACGCGAGCATCAACAGAATCTCCGCATGGGTTGTAGGATTCCGTAATTTCCAGAAAGCACTTTTAAATGCACTGCTGACACCAAATGAAACACTGAAACAACTGCAGGACGAAGGACGTATGACAGAGCTGATGGTAAAGCAGGAAGAGATAAAAACACTGCCCTTTGGTGATGTGTGGGCCGAGTATTGTGAAGAATGCGGAGCGCCAAAAGACGGTACGTGGTTCGGGGAAATTGAGAAATACGAAGAGACGGTATTGACAAAAAGAGTGTAGGAGGGAAAAGCCGTGAGTGTATTGGATACAAAATTTGTACAGGGATTTATCCGTATGTGTAACGATGGATGGGAGCAGGGATGGCACGAGAGAAACGGCGGCAACCTGTCTTACCGCATCAAAGACGAGGAAGTGGCGGAGGTAAAAGAGTTCCTTCATTATGACAATGAATGGAAACCGATTGCCACCAAAGTCCCCGGACTTGCGAGCGAATATTTCCTCGTAACAGGCAGCGGGAAATATTTCCGCAATGTCATCATTGATCCGGAGGATAGTATCTGCATCATCGAACTGGATGAAAAAGGAGAGAATTACCGCATCCTTTGGGGCCTGGTAAACGGAGGCAGACCGACCAGTGAGCTACCGAGCCACCTGATGAACCATGAAGTGAAAAAAGGCGTTACCAATGGAGCGCACCGGGTGATTTATCATGCACATACCACGAATGTGATCGCACTGACATTTGTACTGCCGTTGGAGGATAAAGTATTTACTAGAGAACTCTGGGAGATGGCGACCGAGTGCCCGGTTGTATTTCCTTCCGGAATCGGTGTAGTAGGATGGATGGTGCCGGGCGGCCGTGAGATCGCAGTGGCGACAAGTGCCCTGATGAAAGAATATGATGTGGCAATCTGGGCGCATCACGGCATGTTCTGCTCAGGGGAAGACTTTGATCTTACATTCGGATTAATGCACACCGTAGAGAAATCCGCGGAAATCCTTGTAAAGATGCTGTCCATGAGACCGGATAAAAGACAGACAATCTCACCTCAGAATTTCAGAGATTTGGCGAAAGATTTTAAAGTAACTTTACCGGAAAAGTTTCTATATGACAAATAATGTACATATCACATATTTGGCGTATCAGAAGCATGAAGCATGTTTCGATATTCCATAGGCGTACATCCGTATTTCTTGCGGAACAGCTGAAAGAAAAAGCTGGTATTCTGATATCCGACGGCAAGGCTGATATCATTTGTGGAAAGTGCGGTGCTCCTTAACAGTTTTGCCGCCTGAGAAAGCCGCTGTGTCTGGACCAGCTCTTTGTAAGTGATTCCGGTATGCTGGCGGATATAGGCAGAGAGATAGTTTGGGTGCATATTAAAAAACTCAGCTGTAGAAGAAAGGGTACAGTCCGCAAAGTTTGTTTCGATATATCGGAGTATGGTATAAATCTGATCCACTGAGGAGTGATCCAGAACCATACCGTGCTGGAACAGATTGATCATCTCACAGGTGATCAGTGTAAAAAGACTGTCTAAAAAAGGCCCGGATGTTACGGACGGAGAATAAAATTCACAGAGAAACTGGTTGGTAAGATCTGCCAGCCGGTTTTGTTTTTGTTCCGGGGAAAAGACAATATACTTGCTTTCCTGCATCGTGGTGTTCAGAGCCTCAATGAAAAAGTGTGTAAGGTAATTATCCTGAGACAGGCGTTCAAAAAAAGTACCGTTCAGATATTCGCGCGTCAGCAGAAAATTGATGATAATATCATTTTCTGAACATCTTTTGACAGAATGAGGTGCATTCTGGCTGATCAGAACCATCTGCCCGGATTTTAGCCTGAATGTAGTCTTATTTATCGTCATTGTGCAGGCGCCAGAATAAATATAACTCAATTCCAGCCACTCATGGATATGCAGAGGTACGTTTTCAAAACGATCTTGTTTTACAACAGCGAAGTTGTAATAACTCGGAAGAACTTTCTTTGAAAGAAATAAAGAACGCAGATCTTCAAGGTTCGTATCAAAACGGTAACAGGGTGTATCAAACTTACCTCTGGCAACAGGAAATTGTGAATAATCTTTCTTTACACCGTTCAGACGCTGGGTTTCTTCGGGAGTGTGCTGCTTCAGAAATTGATTCAATGCAGATAATGTCATCATATATATTCTCTCCTTTTCAAGATATGAATGAACTGTGATTATAGTCATCAGCAGTTTATTTAACCTGTCTAAAATATACCATATTGGGGGCAAAGGTGTACAGAGTAATCTCGGATATTTATTAAGTTTGGTCGGTAAATCACTTATGTTTCGTTGATGTAATTTTAGTCTGTATAATGTAAGATATCAGTAAGAAAAGGAGGCATAGGTTAGGATGAAGATATTTTTTGCAGTAGTGGTGATTGTTTTATTATTTGTAATCGGTGCGACATTATATGTCTACAAAAAAAGTGCCATGTTTTTACCGGCACTTCTTGGCATCTGCGGATTTCCAAAAATAAAGGAAAGCAGCTATTACGATGAAAACGGACATTTCCGTCCGGGAACGGGGGAGGACAAAGTTGGATTTTTCATGCAGCATCCGGTATTCGGCGGTTTTAAACATATGTTTTTCAATGTGGAGGACAACGTGCTGAAAGCTATTGCGCCTGTAAAGTATAAGGATTTTTTAAAGGCGCAGGGTCGTGAGGAACAATTGGATGCAGCCTTGGAATCTTTCAATTATCTAACCGGACTTGTTGAGAAAGGTCAGGCAAGGCTGGTGCCGGATCTGTATCCTGCGGAAGCAGTGAATAGTCATCCGTACAGGTCACATCTGACGGGAATGTTTTATCAGGGACAACAGGGAAAACCACTTGCCATTGTAGTTCCGGGAGGCGGATTTATCAGTAATGTAACTGATTGCGAGGGGTATCCTGTGGCGATGAAGCTGCATAAAATGGGATATTCTGTTTTCGTCGTAAGTTATCCGGTCGGCAGACAGCTGGGTGAGACAGAACAGGTAAAGCAGGGACAGGCTGCCGCGAGGGAACTGACACAAGTGATCCGATATCTGACGGAGCATCAAAAACAGTTTTCTGTAAACATGGATGATTATGCCATCTTTGGTTTTTCAGCAGGAGGACTTATGACCACGGCGTATTCATTTGCCAATTATGAGGACTGCTGCCACAAGAATCATCTGCCAAGACCGAAGGTGATCTTCCCTATGTATGGTCTGGACTGGGATATCAAAGCTTTGCCGGAGGACAAGGGACTGGCGGTATTTTCTATCGTAGGGCGGGATGATGAGTTCGGTTTTGCAAATGTGGAAGATAAACTGCCGGAATTAGAGAAGGTACTGGGCAAAGAAAATGTGTCGGTCAGAATCGTTGACGGACTGGGACATGGATTTGGAATAGGAAATGAAACAAAAGTGAAAAACTGGCTTCAGGAAGCAGTCATCTTCTGGGAAGCCCACAGATAGGAACAGATAAGAATTTATTTAAGGAGGATTTCATAATGAGCAGAAACTTGAAAGAATTGATCAGACAGATGACACTGGAGGAAAAGGCAGGACTTTGTTCGGGAGCGGATTTCTGGAACACAATGGGGATCGAAAGGTTAGGGATTCCTTCCGTTATGATGACAGACGGCCCGCACGGTCTGCGCAAACAGGAAGGAACGGCAGATCATCTCGGCCTGAATAAAAGTGTGAATGCAGTCTGCTTTCCGGCAGCCTGCGCCACGGCATCCAGCTTTGACGTGGAACTGATGGAACGTATGGGACAGATCCTTGGGGACGAGTGTCAGGCTGAGAACGTGAGCATGCTCCTCGGCCCTGCAGTTAATATCAAACGCAGTCCTCTCTGCGGAAGGAATTTTGAATATATGTCCGAAGATCCATATCTGACAGGAAAGATGGCGTCTGCATATATCCGGGGCGTACAGTCGAAAGGCATCGGAACCAGTATGAAACACTTCGCCGCGAATAATCAGGAAACAGACCGTATGCAGATATCGTCGGAAGTATCGGAACGGGCTTTCCGGGAAATTTATCTGCCGGCTTTTGAGGAGGCGGTGAAGAAAGCGCAGCCAAAGACTGTGATGTGCAGCTACAATAAGATCAACGGAGTATTTTCTTCAGAGAATAAGAAACTTCTGACAGATATCCTGCGGGATGAGTGGGGATTTGAAGGATATGTGGTCAGTGACTGGGGAGCTGTAAATGACCGGGTGAAAGGACTGAAAGCCGGTCTTGACTTGGAGATGCCGGGATCAGGAGGATATAATACAAGAAAGATTATTCAGGCAGTGGAGAATGGAGAACTGGAGGAAGAAATTCTTGACAGAACGGTGGAACGCATACTGAAAGTAGTCTTCTCCTACACAGATAACAGGAAAGCGGAGACTGTATTTGACAGGGAAAAGGATCACAAAGCAGCGGCAGATATCGAAACAGAGTGTGCCGTACTTCTGGAAAACAGGGGAGTGCTGCCGCTGAAAAAAGAACAGAAAGTAGTCTATATCGGGGAATTTGCAAAGAAACCGCGATACCAGGGCGGGGGATCGAGTCACATCAATACGGACAGCGTAGTGTCGGCTCTGGAAACTGCGGTGAGAAAAGGCAGGGCAGTGGAGTACGTGAAAGGCTTCTCGTCAGAGCGTGACGAGATGACAGAAGAGGAGCTGAAACAGGCGTGTGAAGCAGCAGCAGGTGCAGATGCGGTTGTAATTTTTGCCGGACTTCCAGACAGTTTTGAGTCGGAAGGATATGACAGAAATTCCATGGAACTACCAAAGTGCCAGAACCGTCTCATAGAGGCTGTGGCAGAGATACAGAAGAATGTGGTTGTGGTTCTTCATAATGGAAGCCCCGTAGAAACTCCATGGGCGGAGTCTGTAAATGCCATTCTGGAGATGTATCTGGGAGGAGAAGGCATTGGGGAGGCCAGCGACCGGTTGTTATTTGGGGAGGCAAATCCGGGAGGACGTCTGGCGGAGTCGTTCCCATATCGTCTGGAAGACAATCCGAGTTACCTGAATTTCCCTGGAGACGGCAGGACTGTTCTCTATGGAGAAGATATCTTTGTCGGATACCGTTACTATGATGCGAAGAAAGTACCGGTGCGCTGGGCATTCGGCCATGGACTGTCATATACGGAATTCAGCTACAGCAATATGAAACTCTCTTCTGCGGAAATGAAAGATGGAGATATTCTGAAGGTGAGCATTGATGTGGAGAATATAGGAAAGAGACCAGGAAGTGAAGTGGTTCAGCTCTATGTCAGCGGCAAAAACAGTACAGTGCCAAGAGCAGTGAAAGAACTAAAAGGGTTTGCGAAAGTATTTCTGAATCCGGGTGAGAAGAAGACTGTTACAATGGAGCTTTGCGCGAGAGATTTTGCTTACTACGAGACAAAGATTCACGACTGGTATACTCCGTCAGGTACATATGAGATCCAGATCGGGCATGCCAGCGATGAGATCAGAGAGGCTGCAGAACTTACATTTACCACTGATGTGCTGCTGCCGTTCACTGTGGATATGACCACTACAATGGGGGAATTGATGAACCACCCGAAGACAGCAGGGAAAATGATGGAGTATCTTGAGGGAATATCACAGGGAGAAGAACCTAAGAAAGAAGATGGGGAGGTACAGCTTGTGACTCCGGAAATTATTGCGCAGATGCCGCTGAAATCATTTTTAAGCGTTATTCCGGGCGAAGCGATCGAGCAGATGATCGTGGAGTTAAATGCTCTGTGTGCAGAAGAGGGAAAGTGAGAATAAAATATGAATCAAGATAAGATAAAAATGAGAGAAAGTGAGAATAAAATATGAATCAAGATAAGATAAAAATGAGAGAAAAGCTGTCATTTGCAATGGCAAACTTTGGAAACATTCCGGTTATGACACTGATCAACGGATATTTACTAATTTTTTATACCAATATATGCGGCTTGAGTCCTGCTGCATGTGCGACACTGTTCCTGATCGCACGCTTTCTAGATGCCATTAACGATCCGTTAGTTGGATTTATGATCGACCATCTTCCGACCAGAAAGATGGGACATTTCCGACCAACATTGATTCTGGGAACAATTCTGTGTAGCGCCAATTTCCTTCTACTTTGGTTTGGACCTATGTTATCAACATCGGGGAAACTGGCAATCGCATATGTATCGTATATTCTGCTTGGTGTGTTGTTCCCAGTCATGGATATTTCGCTGAACAGTCTTCTGCCGGTTATGACAGAAGATATGAAAGAAAGGAACAGCTTAAGTTCAATCAAAGGGCTTGCATACGTGATCGGGGCGCTTGTAATCGGTGTGGCAGCTCCACTTATTCTTGGAGATACTTCTAACAAACAGGGATATATTAATCTTGTTCTGATCATGACAGCAGTGATTTTTTTCTTCTCTATTATAGGAACCATGGGAGTAAAAGAACGTGTAAAACCACAGATGGAGAACAGCTATTCTGTAAAAGAATTATTCAAGATTCTCAGTCAGAAGCCGGTGTACATTACATTCCTTGCTGTACTGTTATATTCGATTGGAAGCAATATCGTGAATGCAGCAAATACATACTTTTATACATATATTTTTGAAGATCTGACGTTGGCGTCTATTATTACGCTTATTACATGTGTTACTGTTTTTCCGGCTACAATGGTCATTGGTAATCTGATTGGAAGGTTTGGAAAGAAGAAAATGTATGCGATTGGACTTGCACTTGCAGGACTGACACCAATCATCCGTCTGTTGGATGTGAGGAGCATTCCCCTTCTTATTGTCTCTGTATTGATTGCAGGAATAGGAGCCGGCTTTGCAGCACCTCTTAATTATGGAATACAGGCAGATAATACAGATTATATCGAAGTGTCTATGGGAATTAGGGCAGAAGGTGCTGTCGCATCTCTTTCCAGCTTTGTCTCCAAGTGTGCAATGGGAATCGGTGGTGCGATTCCGGGGTATCTGCTGCAGTTAGCAGGATTTGACAGTAAGGCGGCAGTACAGAATGACGATGTGATTAATATGATCGTCCTCTGTGTGCTAATATTGCCGGCAATCGTAAATGTGGTGGCCATTGTGATCTTCTCAAAAGGTTATCCTATTACCAAGGAAAAATTGAATGAGCAGATATGTCTGATGAGGGAGAAACGGTCAAAAGCGGGTATAAGTGAATAAGAATGATAGAGAAGGAGTATCAGCATGGGAAAGATTTATGCAGCAAAAACAAATCATATCACAAACCCTTTAGGGTTTTATCTGAAACCGTTGGTATTTTCATGGAAAGTGAAAGGATGCAGAGGACAGGAACAGAAATATGCAAGGATTGTAATCAGCAAGAACAAAACCTTTACAGATATCTGTTACGATACAGGTGAAACAGAGTTGGACAGCCTCTCTACAAGAGTAGAATTTGAAATACAGCCGTATACAAGATATTACTGGAAGGTCATTGTGACAACAGATGTAGAGGAAGTAATCGAATCAGATGTACAGTTTTTTGAGACTGCCAAAATGGATGAACCATGGACTGGAAGATGGATTACCTGTGACAGCAGTCAGGAACGGCATCCGATTTTCTCAAAGAGAATTCGTCCGGCAAAAGAAGTGAAAAGCGCAAGACTGTACATTTGCGGCCTGGGATTGTATGAGGCATATTTTCTCGGGGAAAATAAAGAAAATCCGGAGAAAATCGGTGATGAGTATCTGACTCCGTACTGCAATAATTATGACCAGTGGATCCAGTATCAGACGTATGACATCACGAAACAGGCAGAACAAGGCGGTGTGCTGTCTGTTCTTCTCGGAAACGGCTGGTATAAAGGCAGGTTCGGTTTCAATGATCCGGAGCGGGAAGCATATTACGGTGACGAGTGGAAGCTGATTGCGGAGATTCACATAGAGTACAAAGACGGAACGAAAGATGTAATCAGTTCTGATGAAACCTGGTCAGTTACAAGAAGCAATTTGTGGTTTTCCAATATCTATGACGGTGAGAGAAGAGATGATACGCTGCCACCGGTAGAGGAGTCTCCTGCGCGGATCGCAAAGGTTCCGAAAGGCCGGCTTATGGAACGGTTATCTCTTCCGGTTAAGGTACAGGAGGAGATGAAGCCGGCAGAACTGATCCATACGCCTGCTGGAGAAGATGTATTTGATCTGGGGCAGGAGATCGCAGGGATCTTCCGACTGCGTGTACATGAGCCGGCGGGGACAACTATCAGGATTCAGACGGGAGAGGTGCTTCAGGACGGATGTTTCTATAACGAGAATTTAAGAACTGCACTTTCGGAGTACATTTATGTTTCTGATGGTACAGAAAAGGTGATTACGCCTCATTTTACATACTATGGCTATCGATATGTGAAAGTGACCGGGATTAGGGATCTTTCATGTGAGGATTTCACGGCGCTTGTTCTTTACAGCGATTATGAGAGCATCGGGGCAATCGAGACAGGGAATGATCTTGTGAACAAATTGATCTCCAATATCGAATGGGGGATGAAAGGAAACTTCCTGGATGTGCCTACAGACTGCCCGCAAAGAGATGAGAGAATGGGCTGGACAGGGGATACACAGGTATTTTCTGCGACTGCAAGCTATCTGGCTGATACCTACGCGTTTTACCGGAAATATTTATATGACATGTATCAGGAACAGCTTCTGGCGGACGGAATGGTTCCGGAGATTGTCCCCACATTCGGACCGACAAAATGTTCCTGCGCATGGGGAGACGCTGCGTGTATCATTCCGTGGAACGTATATCTGTTCAGCGGGGACAAAACAATCCTGGAAAGCCAGATTGAGAGCATGAAGGCATGGGTTGATTATATTCGCAGGATTGACGGAGATCATCACGGATGGAGACAGATCTTCCATTATGGAGACTGGCTGGCTCTCGACCGTACAGGCGCTGCCGCGAACAGTGTGTACGGGGCGACCGATGAAGCATATATCGCGGATATCTACTATGCGGCAAGCGCCCAGACAGTCGCAAAGGCGGCGGACGTGCTTGGACTGGAAGAAACGAGACAGGAATATCAGGAAATCGCAGACCGTCAGTGGCGGGCAGTGAAAGAAGAATATTTTACTTCCACAGGAAGATGTGCGGTGAAGACGCAGACAGGGCTTATCCTTGCGCTGAAGTATCATCTGTCTGAAAATGAAGAACTGACAAAGCAGATGATGAAAAAACTCCTCCGGGACAACAAAAATAAACTGAATACCGGGTTTGTGGGTACGCCGCTTCTGTGCAACGTGCTGACAGACCACGGGATGACGGATGCGGCGTACCGGCTGCTTTTGAACGAAGAATATCCGGGTTGGCTTTATGAAGTGAAGCTGGGGGCAACGACCGTGTGGGAGCGTTGGAATTCACTGGATGAGAACGGCCATGTCTCCAGCACGGGAATGAACAGCCTGAATCATTATTCATATGGCGCCGTACTGGAATGGATCTTCTGCCATGCGGCCGGGATTGATGTGACGGAACAGAGTCCGGGAGGCCGGGTGATGCGGATCAGCCCGAAAGTGAATCGCGGACTGGGATATGTAAAAGCGGTTTATGATTCAGCATGCGGATGCTATCAGTGCGGTTGGGAGATATTAGGGGATAATAAAATCACTGTCACTGTTACAGTTCCGTTTGGCGGAAGGGCAGAAGTGGTTCTTCCACTTGCGCCGGAATCTGTATATGAAGATAAAGAAAACCCACTGTTTGAAGATGTAGAAAACGGAATTTGCCGTGTGAAAGCCGGAGAATATGAAGTCGCTTATGAGGCGTCACAGCCTTTAAAGAGGAAATACAGCATAGATTCGACAATGGAAGAACTGCTGAACCATCCGGATATTCGCGCGTTTCTTTCTCAAATGATGGAAGTGGATATGATTCCGGATATTGCATATGGACTTTCGCTTAGAGATGTCGCGAAAACATTCGCAGGAGAAATCAAACCAGAGGAAGCACAGATGCTGGATATTGCACTGGCAAACTTCTAATAAGGAGCAGAGAGATGAAGAAAGAAAATCAGAAAGTAAAATTATCTGAAAAAATAGGGATGTTGATGGTATGTGCAGGAAACATACCGCTTATGACACCTTTTATCCGTATATTTTATGATCTATTACACAACTGTGGTGGGACTGGATCCCAAGGCGCTTGCGACCTTGTTTTTAATCTCTAAGGTAATGGATGGAATCAGCGATCCTGTCATGGGCTTTATTCTGGATAGATTTCCCGTAACAAAAATGGGAAAATTTCGCCCTATGCTGATTCTGGGAACCATTATCTGTGTCATAAACTATATTCTGCTGTGGTTTGGCGCTGTCTGGAGTCCTGTAGGAAAATATGTGATCGTTTATGTTACCTATTTGCTGTTGGGATGGACCTTTGATATCATGGACATCTCCAAAAACAGTCTTCTTCCGGTTATGACTACAGATGATAAAGAAAGAAACAGCCTGTCTCTTTTCAACGCATTAGGATCGATGATTGGAGGAGCGGTGATTGGAGTATTAGGACCTGTTATAGTAGCAGATGGAAAACTGGAAAGTTATTATGTATTAATCTTCGGATCTATGGCTCTGACGCTCGTTCTTTCCATCTCAGGTGCACTCAGTGTTAAAGAACGTGTGGAGTTCAGGGAAAATAATGAGGAAAAGTACAGTTTAAAAGAGATGCTTCAATTTCTGAGATACAAGCCTATATGGGCAGCGTTTGCAGCTACTTTAATAGTAGGGACAGGAAGTTCAATAGCTGGCGGAGCAGGAGCATATTTTTATACATATGTTTTAGGGGATATGAAACTGATGTCGGGAGTTTCTGTTATTGGCTTAATTGCATCACTGGTTGGAATTGTGATGGGACCATATCTTGCCAATCGGTTTGGGAAAAAGAAAGTTTACCTGACCGCGGTCATAATATCGACAGCGCTTAACCTGCTTCGACTGCTGGATGTGACGTCTATGATTTTAATATATATCAGCGCTCTTATCGGAGGCGTGGCAGGAGGATGGATGGTTCCGGTCAATACCAGCATACAGGCGGACAATACCACTTATGTACAGTATAAAACGGGTAAACGGGCGGAAGCAGCCATCGCTTCACTCACATCCTTTGTCAGTAAGGTCGCGCAGGGGCTGGGAGGAGCAATTCCAGGGTATGTGATCGCAGCATATGGATTTGTTACCGGCGCATCTGTCCAACCTGAGAGTATCAATACAGGCATTATCCTGTGCGCATTGATCCTGCCGCTGATATTTGGAATATTAGGGTTGCTTATCTTTGGCACACAGTATACGCTGGATCAGAAAGCAGTAATAGAGATGGACGCTAAAATCAACAGGAATAACTAATCCGGCAGGGAGGTTGCTATGGAGCTTACAAGACTTAAGGTAAACAGTCAATACAGACCATGCGTGGACGAAGTACCTTATTTTTCATGGGTGATCATCAGTGACAAAAAGAATGTGATGCAGACATCCTATCATATTACAGTGACAAGTCTGGGAGAAGTAGTGTGGGATTCCGGGGTGATAGAAAGTGATAAAAGCACTTTTGTAGAGTACAACGGGAAACCATTGAAAAGTCTCAGTGACTATAGCTGGACAGTGAAAGTGACGGTTAATAACGGAGAAAAGGCGGCGGCATCCTCATCCTTTGAGACGGGATTTATGAAGAAAGAATGGACGGCCGAGTGGGTGAAATCTCCGTTCCCGATGAAAAAGGTAAAACCTGGAACCGGCGGGCAGAATCCGGCAGAATATTTCCGCAAAGAATTTGACGCACGAGACGGTATAAAACGGGCACGCGTCTATGCCACATGCCACGGAGCATATCAGCTCAGCGTGAACGGAATACGTCCGGACGACAGAGAGTTTGCTCCGGAATTTACCGTCTATTCTAAATATCTGTGTTACCAGACTTATGATGTGACTCCATTCTTGAGAGAGGGAAGAAATGTCATAGGAATGTTAGTGGGGGACGGCTGGTATGACAGTGCGAACTTTAAACCGAGAAGCAGGAAGTTTAAAGCCGAACATTCTGTGTTATTTCAGATAAAGATTGATTATGAAGACGGAACGAGTGAAATTGTTCTGTCCGATGATGCTGTGAAGGTTTCGGAAAGTCCGGTCCGGTCTTCCGATTTGTTTGCAGGCGAACTCTATGACGCACGGATGGAACAGGAAAACTGGAACTGCTGCGGATTCGATGACAGCAGCTGGAAAGCAGGTATCCCATGCGGAAAATCTTACGCGAACCTGGTAGCTCAGTACGGGGAACCGGTGCGCCCGGTAAAGGAAGTACCGGCAGTCGGAATGACAGTCAGCCCGAAAGACGAGACGATCATTGACTTCGGGCAGAATCTGGCGGGGGTTCTGCGCGTAAAAGCGAAACTGCCTGCCGGAACAAAAATGGTATTAGATCATTTTGAAACTCTGGATCAATATGGAAACTATTTCAATAATATTTTCATGTCAGAGAAAACAGGACACAAACAAAGCGATATTTATATTTCAAAAAGCGCTTCGGACTGCTGCAGAAGCAGACGTCGCGGTGATCTTTGCCGGTCTGCCTGAGATATTTGAGTCGGAAGGGTATGACAGAACATCTATGAAGTTGCCCCAATGCCAGGACCGTCTGATCGAAGAAGTGTTGAAAGTACAGCCTAATGTTGTAGTTGTACTCCACAATGGAAGCCCGGTAGAACTGCCCTGGGCTGATAAAGTAAGCGCGATCCTTGAAATGTATCTCGGAGGTCAGGGCGTTGGCGAAGCCTGTGACCGGCTGTTATACGGAGAAGCGAATCCGTCCGGCAGGCTGGCGGAGACATTCCCGTACCGGCTGGAAGATAATCCGAGCTACCTTCATTTCCCAGGAAATGGAAAGCGGGTGTTATATGGTGAGGATATCTTTGTCGGGTACCGCTATTATGATACAAAGAAGGTTCCGGTGCGGTATGCATTCGGACATGGGCTGTCTTACACGGAATTTGCTTATGGGGACTTGAATTTGTCATCGGCTCAAATGACGGATGAGGATATCCTGACGGTCTCCTTCAAGGTGAAAAATACAGGAAAGACAGAAGGAAAAGAAGTCGTACAGCTGTACGTGGCTGACCTGTGCGGCATATCGGAGAGACCGGTCAAGGAATTGAAAGGATTTGCCAAAGTTCATCTCCTGCCAGGAGAGGAAAAAACGGTGTCGATGGAAATTTCGGCGAGGGATCTTTCCTATTATGAAGAACGTCTCGGGGACTGGTATGCGCCATCCGGAACATATCGGATCCTGATCGGCCATGCTTCTGATGACGTCCGATTACATGCTGATATTATATTTGAAACACAGAAAGAACTGCCCCTTTGCGTAGATTTCACAACAACGTTCGGAGAATTATTGGATCATACGAAAACCGCTCCCGTTATTACGGAACTGCTGGCTCCATTGGCAGCAGCAGCCGCATCAGCAGAAGGTATGAGTGACGAATACAAGAAGCTGGGAGAGCAAGTTATCCGGGAAATGCCGCTGAAATTTCTGCTGGGACAGATGCCGGGAGAACAGGTGGAACAGCTGATCGGTCAGTTGAATTGCTTACTTGCACAATAGGATAATTGAGGAAGGATGTTCAAAAAATGAAAAAAGAACACGAAATTTTATTTGAACCATTTAAAATTGGAACGGTAATGATTAAAAACCGTTTTGTTCTGGAACCAATGGAAGGTACAAACATGATAGACTGCTTACCTATTTTTAAAATTGGTGAGGATATCCATGATTATTATGTGGAGCGTGCAAAGAATCATGTAGGTTTAATTATTCCCGGAATGGTTACTCTGCGTAGTATGGTGGGGAAACAGTGGCTTTATGAGCAGAAAGAAATATTCGAAGGACTAAAGCCGCTTTTAGCAGAAATTCATAGTTACGGTGCAAAAGTGTTTTTGCAGATTGGTGCAGGATGGGGACGAACATTTACCATGCCGCTGGCATTAAAGGAACTTTATGAAAAAGAGAAGGAAACCGGACAAAAGTCCATGTTTGACTGGGATAATCTTCTTGTAGCCCCTAGTGAACTGCCTAATCGTTGGCTTCCAGAAATTATACATAGACCACTGACGGAAGGAGAAATTCTTGAGTATGTGGATGCCTATGGTAAGACAGCCAAACTTTGTATGGAGACAGGGTTTGACGGTGTGGAAGTGCATGCCGTGCATGAAGGCTATCTGCTGGATCAGTTTACAACGAAGTATACGAATCGGAGAACAGATCAGTATGGGGGGACTTTTGATAACCGCTACAGGTTTGCGAAAGAAGTTGTAGAGGAGATTAAGCGACAGTGCGGTGACACATTCCCTGTATCCCTTCGGTATTCCGTAACCAGTAAGACAATCGGCTTTGGTATCGGGGCAGTTTATGGTGAGAAATTTACAGAAGCCGGCAGAGATCTTGAGGAAGGGCTGAAAGCCGCAAAATATCTTCAGGATGCAGGATATGATATGCTTAATGCGGACAATGGGACTTACGATTCATGGTACTGGGCGCATCCGCCTGTATATATGCCTTTAAACTGTAACATGGCGGAGGTGACACGATTAAAAGAAGTGGTAGAAATTCCTGTGGTATGTGCAGGAAGAATGCAGCCGGATGAAGCTTCAGCATCTATATCAGAAGGAAAACTGGATGCTATGGGAATCGGACGTCAGTTCCTGGCGGATCCGGAATACATTGTAAAACTGGAACAGGAGAAATTTAGTGACATTCTTCCTTGCATTGCATGTCATAATGCATGTCTTCCGATTTATCATTATGAAGGCGTTGGCTGTGAAATCGATGAAGAGGATGGAAAAACACAAGGGCATTGTGCGTTGAACCCTAGGACATTCTGTGAGCAGAAATATGATTTTGAGAAAAAAGCAGCTGTAACGAAAAGTATTGCGGTCATCGGCGGGGGTATCGCTGGGATGACTGTAGCCCGAATTGCGGCAATACGAGGTCATGAGGTAACTATTTATGAAAAGAGTGACCGGCTCTGTGGTGTGTTTAATGCTGCAGCAGCACCTGAATTCAAAGAAAAAGATAAAGAATTTATAAGATGGATTCAACAAGAAATAGAAAGCCTGCCGATTAAAGTGGAATACAACTGTGAAATTACAACTCTGGCTGAGCTGACAGAAGATGAAATTATCATTGCTACGGGCGCAAAACCTAGAAAGCTAGATGTTCCGGGACAGGAAAAAGCTATTGAAGCAACGGAATATCTGCTGGGGAGAAAAGTAGGAAAGGACGTCGCTGTAATCGGCGGAGGTTTGACGGGCTGCGAGATTGCCTATGACCTTGTGCTGAAAGGAAAACGACCGGTTATTGTGGAAATGGCAGACGATATTTTAAAGACCAAGGGACTCTGCATGGCAAACTCCAGTTGTATGAGAGACTTATTGCGGTATTATGAAGTTCCTATTTATAAAAACGCAAAGCTCTTAGAAATCATTGAAAATGGAATTGTTATTGAGACAGCGGAAAAGACAATACAGTTGGAATGCGATGACGTGATAATGAGCTGTGGTTATGTGCCAGACACGAGGCTTGTTGACGGTGGAACACAACAGGGGAAAACGAATATTCATATAGTCGGCGATGTTAAAAAGGTTGGAAATTTGAAAACAGCAATCTGGGAGGCTTATGATTTAGCATTTTCTTTGTAAGATTAAACTCTTAAGCGGACAAAGAGGCTTTTAATATATTATAGAAACACTGCTATAAGAATTATTGATACCATTAGGCTGTCGATTTTTGAGGGATGTCATATACAGAATTATACTGACTAATATTAAGTTTTAATCGGTATTTCAATTTGTGTGATGTAATCATCAAAGGAGTCAATGCCATGCTATAATTCCATTGACGGAGAACCGGCCTCGGTTTCCCACAGATTACTGACAGAACTTCTTCGGGAGAGAATGGGATTTGACGGACTGTGTATCAGTGATTACGGCGGCATCAGCAATGCCCACGAAGTCCAGCGGATCGGAGAGACTATTGGAGAAACAGGATTTCTTGCCATGGAAGCAGGGATGGACATGGAGATGCCGAAAGCGATCGGTTATGGCGAAAAACTCAAAGAAATGTTCCGAAGCGGACAGGCGGATACAGAATTGCTGAACCGGACAGTTCTGAGGGTGTTGGAAGCGAAATTCCGCATGGGCCTGTTTGAACAACCTTTCGCAATGGACGGTGAGTCCTGCAAAAAGATTTTTGAAGAGAAAGAGGGGGCGGAGCTGTCCCTTCGGTCGGCAAGGGAATCCATGGTGCTTTTGAAAAACAACGGGGTACTTCCTTTGTCAGGCAAGATCAAGAAGCTGGCCCTGATCGGGCCTCATGCAGACTGTGCCCGTAAGTTCTTCGGCGGATATACTCATCTGTGCATGATGGAGTCGGTCTACGCGGCCGCAAGTTCTATCGCAGGGGTAGAGGGCAGCCCGGAGTCCGGACAGATCGGCGGGGCAATGCTGCCAGACGGCGAACCGGTGAATTATGTCCCGGGTACAAAGATCCAGTCAGATGAAGCAGAACTCTTTAACGACATCCTGCGCTTACAGAAGCCGGGATGCAGAAGCCTGTTAGAAGAACTAAAGGAGCGTATGACAGATACGGAGATTCTGTATGTGTATGGATACCCGGTTGCCGGAAAGGATCAGAACAGATTTGAGGAGGCACTGCAGGCAGTCAGGGAAGCTGATGTTGTGATCCTCACTCTGGGAGGAAAGCACGGTACATGCTCTATGGCGACCATGGGAGAAGGTGTGAACGCTGC
This sequence comes from Blautia aquisgranensis, assembly GCF_040096615.1. Taxonomy (NCBI): domain Bacteria; kingdom Bacillati; phylum Bacillota; class Clostridia; order Lachnospirales; family Lachnospiraceae; genus Blautia; species Blautia aquisgranensis. Next base: position 11,171 of record NZ_JBBMEJ010000013.1, on the reverse strand, counting down.
CGACATCAATTTGCCGGAATGTCAGGACGCATTTATTAAAGCAGCATCGGTGTATGGAAAGCCCTTAATCGGCATCCATTTTGATGGCAGGCCGATCTCCAGTGACACGGCAGACCAATATCTGGATGCCGTCATAGAAGCCTGGAGCCCGGCGGAAACGGGAGCGCAGGCTGTGGCAGATGTCCTGCTGGGAGCATATAATCCGGGCGGCAAACTGCCAGTATCCGTGGCATATCACGCCGGACAGATTCCAATCTACTATAATCACCCAAACGGTTCCGCATGGCATCAGCAGGAGAGTATCGGATTCGTCAATTATGTGGATGTTCCCCATACACCGAGATATTGCTTTGGACATGGATTGTCTTATACACAGTTTGAGTATTCAGACATTCATATATCGACGGCAGAGATTGGAGCAGAAGAATCGGTACAGATCAGCTGTGTGGTAAAGAATGCGGGAAACTGTGCCGGGGATGAAGTGGTACAACTTTATCTCAGGGATAGATTTGCAAGTATGACACGCCCGGTGAAAGAGCTTGCCGGATTTAAGCGAATCCATATGGAACCGGGAGAGAAAGTACGGGTAACATTTACAGTACAGGCGGATCAGTCAGCATTTCTTGACAGGCAGATGCGCTGGAAGGTGGAAAAAGGAGAGATAGATGTAGAAATTGGAAGTTCTTCTGAGGATATACGGTTAAAAGGAACATACCGGATCACAGAGGATAGATGGATAGACGGCGCAAAAAGAGCATTTTATGCGAAAGTACAGAAAGACAAAGTATAGCTTAGGCATACACTTACAGCGGGTCGGGTAAGATATCCGGCAGGACAGGAGGAAAACAGATGGATAGGAAGTTACTTGCCAGAAGGATTGCAGAAGAATCCATTGTATTGTTGAAAAACGAAGATCATATGCTTCCTTTAAAAGAAAAGAAAGAGATCGCGTTTTTCGGGAGGACGCAGATTGGCACTTTATATTCCGGAAACGGATCCGGCGGTGCAAATGTGGCCGGATGCGGCACGATTCTGGAAGAATGTGAAAATTGCGGAATCAGACCTGAGCCACTTTTAAAGGGCTTTTATGAATATAAGATAAATGAGGAACGGGTCACGGAAGAGGATGAGTTTGACTGGACTAAAGTCAGTGAGATGGTAAACAGTGGAATTATGTATGAAATATTCGGCAAATACCGCGCTCCGCTTGATGAGTACGAAGTGCCCGGCACACTTATTGACCAGGCGGCAGAAAAAACTGACACAGCACTTATTGTAATTGGCAGAAATTCTGGCGGTGAGGAGTGTGACCGTCACCTTTCAGAGGATTATTACCTGACTAATTCAGAAGAAAGTCTGCTGAAGGAAGTCTGCAGTCATTTTACAAATGTAGTAGTAGTCTTGAATGTTAACGGGCTGATCGATCTGTCCTGGGTGAGAAAGTATGCAAATATAAAAAGCCTTCTGTTTATTGGAATCCCAGGGGAAGAAGGGGCTTCTGCGCTAGCTGGCATTTTAACGGGGGAGACCAATCCCTCCGGGAAACTGGCGGTGACCATAGCGGAACATTATGAAGATTACCCGTCGGCAGACCATTTCTCATGGGATAAGGAGCATCTGGAGAATGTTCTTGACTATGAGAGCTACGGCCTTTCCTCAGAAGAAAACGGAAGTACAGGTTTTTCTAAAAGCCCGGTGAGTGTGTACTGGGAGGATATCTATACCGGTTACCGATATTTTGATACATTCGGGAAACCGGTGCTTTACCCCTTTGGTTATGGGCTTTCTTACACTGAATTTGCAATCAGCGATGCCTCGGCCGAGAAGCAAAACGGCGGTATTATGGTGACAGCCAATGTGAAAAATATTGGGGAAATATCAGGGAAAGAGGTAATCCAGGTTTATCTGTCCAAGGTAAACCCGGCAGAGGGTGTGGAACGTCCTTATCAGGAATTGAAGGGATTTGAGAAAACCGCGGACCTTGCTCCGGGAGAAAAAGAGAAGGTTAAGATCTGGATTCCATGGAGAGAACTGGCGGTTTATGACGAAGGAAGAGCTGCGTGGGTCATAGAGTCGGGCGATTATCTCCTGAAGATGGGAAATTCATCAAGAGACACCTCCCTGGTGGGAATGGTACGCCTAGGGGATACAGTCCTTACAGAACAGTGCGCGAACCGTATGATAATCTTAGAATGCAACAGAGATAAGCTTTCGTTCCTGACACAGAAAGACTACGCAGGGTGCCATCTGGAAGACAGATGTGAGAAGAAACCTGATGGAGGCGTGACCGGGATGGCGGTAATTTCTGTAACGGAAGAGGATATTCTTGCAGGAGGGGAGAGCAGACAGGCTGAAAAAGAAACGCAGCAAAATCTGCCGGAGCTCTCCATCGAAGAACTCGCTTCTCTCTGTGTGGGCTATGGGCCGGGCACTCCCTTTGCGGCTGTGGGGGACCGCAGTGACCCGTCTGCGATTTTCGATGGTGAAGGAAAACCGATTACAACAAACAACCACCCGACAGGATATCCGGGATATGTTTCTCCGGCAATTGAGGAAAAAGGGATCAAGTCCATTTTCTATAAAGACGGCCCGGCCGGGATCGGCGGTATTGCCTGGCCGACGGAAATGCTCATAGCCTGCTCGTTCGACAGGAAACTGTGGCAGATGTTTGGAGATGCAGTAGGGAAAGAATGTGAAGATCAGCAGGTGAATGTCTGGCTTGCTCCTGCTGTGAATCTCCACAGAAATCCGCTGTGCGGCAGAAATTTTGAATATTTTTCTGAAGATCCGTACCTGACAGGAGTCTGTGCCTGCGAGATCACAAAAGGCGTACAGAATGGCCGGCCGGTTATCGTGTGCCCGAAACACTTCGCGGCAAATGAGCAGGAGACATTCCGGCGCGGAAATGCAGGGAAAAAGGTAGACGCTGTTGACTCTATACTGACAGAGCGCTCGGCCAGGGAACTATACCTGAAGCCTTTTGAAATGCTGGTGAGAGAAGCACATATTGCCTGCATTATGACGTCTTTTAACAAGATAAACGGCGTTTTCGCCGGGGGCAGTAAGGATCTGTGCACCCGTATCCTTCGGGAAGAATGGGGATTTGACGGCGCTGTGGTGACAGACTGGGGCGATATGGATATTGTGGTAGACGGAGCAGACGCCGTGGCTGCGGGAAATGATATCGTCATGCCGGGCGGACCGCCGGTGATTCGTCAGATCCTGAAAGGATATGAAGAAGGAAGAGTGACCAGAGAAGAAATGGAAACAGCGGCAGGACATCTTCTGTGCATGATCCGCAGGATTCATGGAAAGGAGAAATAGAAGTATGGGAGAAAAATCTACAAAACAGTTGAAAATTCAGGCGTCATGAATGTTGTGGCCGGAGCCCTTGCGATTGCTGTGGGAGTGTCTGCTCTGGTGAGCGGGATACGGCTTCTGATTACTCGGAGAAAGCTGCTTTTTTAAGGGGACTGCCAGATGAAAAAATATAAAAGGGAAAAACTAATTGTAAGTATTTTTGCCGTCATATTTGTTGTTATAGTGGTTATTCTTGGAAACTTTTTGGTTACATATATATCTTCTGACTTGAGTTTTGGCCAGAATTGTCTTTTGCGAATACCATTTTATGGAACATTAGTTTTTACATCTTCGCTTATAGGACTGCTGTTTAGAAACGATAGTAAAAAAGATATTGTCGAAGAAAATTCAAAAGGAAGGATTCAAGATGAATAAAATTACAGAAGTAAAAATAGAAAGAGGAATCCCGACTCTGTATGTGGACGGGCAGCCTTTTTGGGCGTTTGCAGGGGAGGTGCACAACTCAGCCGCCTATGCCCCCGGACAGGATGGAGGCAGAGATATGGATGAAGATGGATCAGAGTCATCTGAATACACTGATTGTACCGGTGTACTGGGAGACGCTGGAGCCGGAAGAAGGCAGCTATGATTTTTCGCTTGTGGATTCACTTCTTGAGCAGGCTGTCAGATTTAAGAAAAAGCTGATCCTGCTCTGGTTCGGTCTATGGAAGAATGCAGAGTCGGCTTATGTGCCGGCATGGATGAAGCAGGACAGTGAAACATTTTTCCGTGCGGAAATGTATGGTGGAGAAAGGTTAAATACGATTTCTCCTCTGTGCTGGGAGGCGGTGGAGAGAGATGCCGCTGCATTTTCCCGTCTGATGGGACATCTGCGGGAGGTTGATAAAAACTCATCGGTCATCATGGTCCAGGTAGAAAATGAAGTGGGACTGCTTGGAACAGAGCGTGATTACTGCCGTCAGGCAGAGGAGGCGTTTACAGGAAATGTGCCGGATAAACTGATGGATGCAGCTGTAAAATCAGGAAAAATCCGTGCCAGGGAAACAGGATGGCCTGAAAAGGCAGACTGGACTGTCGTATTCGGAGAAGACGCAGGGGAGATTTTTTCCGCATGGTTTTTTGCCTCCGCTCTGGAGAGGATTGCATCAGTCGGAAAAAAAGAGTATCCTCTGCCCTGCTACGCCAATGTGTGGCTGAAACAGTTCCCCTGGTATGCTGGTTCTTATCCGTCGGGAGGCCCGGTGGAGGATATGCTCTGGGTGTGGAAAGCGGCGGCGCCTTCCCTCTTTACTATTGCCCCGGATATCTATGTCCCCTATGTGTCGGAGATCATGGAGAAGTATACCCGTCCGGATAATCCCCTTGTAATCCCGGAGGTGCGAAAAGACGCTGTAACAGCGTCATACGCTCTGTATGCTTACCTGAACTGCCATGCCCTGTGTTACGCACCGTTCGGGATTGAAGACCTGTGGCAGAAGGAGCCGGATGTGATCCCGAAAGAGGTGACGGAGGCTTTGAATATAGACCCGCTTTCTTTTGACATGACCGGGACAAAGGAGACTCTGGGAGAGGTATACAGACTCCTTGGCGAGATTAAGTCGCTGTATCTTAGGTACAGGGGAACAACTCATCTGAAGTGCTTTCTGAAAAATGCGGAAGGAGAGCAGGGATGTTATCTGAAGTTTAAGTCTTACGATATGGAAATCCGGTATCTGCCGCAACAGGTTGGAATGCCAACGGCAGCCGGGGCTGTGTTCGAGTTGGACGAAAATAATTTCCTGATTGTGGGGATGATGTGCAATGTATGTGTGCATACAAAACCGGGTGATCACAGAAAGGTGGATTTCATCAGAAAAGAAGCAGGAACATACAGTGACGGACAATGGAGATGCAGGCAGAGACAGAACGGCGATGAAAAGATTGTGACTATGCTATATGATATGCCGGAATGTGTGAAGATGGAACTATTTAAGTATTAGGGCTTCACAGGCAGAAAGGAATAGGATTTAAGGGAAGAAAAAATATCAAAGAACTGATCTCACAGATGACCTTAGAAGAGAAAGCAAGTCTGTGCTCAGGACTGGATTTCTGGCACACGAAAGGCGTGGAGCGCCTGGGTATTCCATCGGAAATGGTATGCGATGGTCCTCACGGTCTGAGAAAACAGGACGATGCATCGGATCATCTCGGGATCAATAACAGTATCAAAGCGGTATGTTTTCCGGCAGGCTGTGCGACGGCTTCAAGTTTCAATCGTGATCTGGTAAGGAAACTGGGAGAGACACTGGGGGAAGAGTGTCAGGCGGAACATGTAAGTACCATCCTTGGTTCTGCGATGAATATCAAACGTTCACCGCTCTGCGGACGGAATTTTGAATACTATTCTGAAGATCCTTATGTATCCACAGAGATGGCAGGAGTTCTGGTACATGGTGTGCAGAGCAAACATGTGGGGACCAGCCCGAAGCGCTTTATGGCAAACAACCAGGAGTATCACAGGATGACCAGCTTTTCTGAGATGGGTGAGCGCACCATGAGAGAAATCTATCTGGCGTCCTTTTAGAGGATGGTAAAGAAAGAGAAACCATGGACGATTATGAATTCCTACAATAAACTGAATGGAACTTATCTCTGTGAAAATAAAGAAATCCTGTCAGATATGTGGAAAGCGGCGCATATGAGATACAGATTGGAGAAAATGCTCAGGATATCGTCCTTTCCAGTAGGGTAACTGTGAATTCAGTAACGGACATTCCAAAGGTATATACCAGAAATTCCACGATAGGGGAAATTTTGGCAGATACAAATGGAAAAGAAATTTTCCAAAAGACAATGGCCCAAATGTTGGGTGACAATGCACAGCTTATAGCAGCGCAGGAAGATAACAGCGGAGCGATTAATGAAGAAATGATGACGGCAATGGCGGAGGGAATGTCGCTAAGACAGTTGCTCAGTTTTATCCCGGGAGTTAGCCGAAATGTCCTTGAAGAACTAATAAACAAATTAAATAAACATAAATTTAAGATGGAGGAAGCGCAGCAATATTGGATTATGCGTTCTCTGCTCTCCCCCCCATTTTTCCCTTTATACTCGAAAAGCAGTTCTTCCTTTAGATATTCATTGTACATCAAAAAGCAATTAGATTAAATGTGTAGTGAAATACGGGAATAATGTCCGACAGACCAAAGCCCTCTGGTCTGCCGGCTTACGGAGAATTATCAAAATCAGAATTGTTTTGTATTTCTAAAAGTTGTTCTACAAGAAAATTTAAGGAGTTTATGAGCAATTTTTGATTTTGCTTGTTACAGGCATAAAATTTACCTAAGAAGTATTGGAGAGCTTCTTCATCAACAGGAGCTTTAGAAGGAAATATAGTATTTCCGGAAATACCGAGTCGATCAACTAAAAGACATAGGGTTTCGTAAGTGGGATTTTTTCTTCCTTTTTCTATATCCTGAATGGTTTTTACCGCCAGTCCAGACTGATCAGCAAGTTCCTGTTGAGTTAATTGACATTCTTTTCTTGCGGAACGTATTCGTTTCCCTAGAAAAATAAATTTATCTTCCGGCATAGTTGTTCACCTCAAATCTATTCTACTGTGCTGGTTTGACTTTTTGCATTGCCTTATAATGCCGGGAAAATACATATTAGTATGCCGGTTGCTTTGGGTGAATATCGCTGGCTTTGCTGTAAGAAAATAAAAAACAGTTTCTTACAGCAGGGCTTATTTTTCGTGCCGTCTGTGAGTTTCTGTTGGGAGAATCATGGACGGCCTTTTTTGTTATTATCTTTATCACTTAAAGTATAGGAAACTTTTCTTAAAAAAAATCTATTGTGGTTATGGGATTTTTATTGTTGGAAATCGGCACTAATCTACATAAAAAATCTATATAAAAGTTCAGGTCAACAATTCCTTAATTATGATGCCAGGAAGCGTAAAAAACTCCCTGGCGTTTTTCTTTGTCGAATTTTGTGGAACTTTCTCCAAAAACCTCGAAATCGTGGGCCGCCGATCATCAGAGTAAGATTCTGATGAAAGGTTTTGGAGAGGTTGGAGAAAAGTTTTTTAAAAAATTTTCCCGCTTTTTCGATTTTTTATCGGTTTCTCTCCTGTCCTCGCTGTGAAAGGGAGGAACAGGCATCTTTTACTATTTCCATTTGTTTTTCATGAAGTTTTCTTTGGGCTTCTTCCTGTTCAAAGATTTCCTGCTGGCATTTACAGCGGATGGAAGGAATAAGAACTTTTCCCTGTAATTCATGCCGGCATTGTCTTGGCGTATTGCATTTGGAACAGTAGATCAGGTGGTCTGTTTCGTTAAAATATTCATCAGGCTGAATCTCTCTGTTTGGTGTTATAGCGGTTGCTTTTTCTGTAAATTTTGTCATAATGTTTCGTATTCCTCACTTTCGTAATTTCTTTGCCGGGAAGCAGGATGATCCTGTCTTGCCCAACTGATGATGGTAGCTGCATGGTTCTGATATTGCTTTCCGGTAGAAGCCATATAACCGGATAAGCGTTCAATATAATCCTTCCAGTCAGGGATTGTCTGCCGGATATCTTCAAGCTCTTTTTCTGACAGAAAAACATTTTGAAATTTTCCATAGGGTGAGAGTGGCTCCTTACTCCCTCTTATTGCTAAATTGTTCTTTTTTATGCTTTCTTATTACCAGACAGTTTTCTGTCTGTATCAGGGAAAGAATCCTGTCTGTCAATAGGACAGTTTTCTGTCTGTCTTAGGGAAAGAAATCTGTCTGTATAGTGGATGGTTTCTTTTGGGAGTTTTACATAAATTCGATTGGGCTGTCCGGGTCCCTGCCGTTTTCGGAAGATAAGCTCCTGTTTTTCCAGTACTGCCAGAGCAGTTTTAACCGTCATCTGGCTTTTGTGGAGAACTTCTGCCAGTGCTTCAATTGTAAAGTAAATGAACACATGACCATCGATATCTGACCAGCCCTCATTTTTCTGGGAAAGCCTTGCCCGGTCGAGTAGGATAATATAAAGCATTTTGGCAGTTTCGTTTATTTCCATGTCCAGAAGAAAACGGGGAAACATCATATAAGAAGGCAGGTTGGTGTCTGCTGTCAGAAAGTCCGTCATGTGTTCACCTCCAATCAGTTATTCGCCAAGAAAATCCCAGTCTACATCACTATCTGGCAGTGAATTTTCAGGTGCTGGAAAGGACGCCCTGATTTGGGGCTCCCTTTGCACCATGCCTGCAGTCAGTCCGGAAAGAAAAAGTGGCAATGCCTGTTTCAGACTGTTTTCCACTGCATCTACAATCTGTTTCACAAAAAGTTCTTCCCGTTCTCTTGTTTCCAGATAAGGATCAGCCTGTGTGCGGTAGTAGCGGTCAAAATAATCTACCAGTGCAAGAGAGATTACCTGACTGTAAGATTTAAAATCCTGCCTGTCCATCGTCTGTAAATATTCCCAGGCTCTCCGCTGCTGTTCTTTGTCCAGATTAAAGCGTAGGTTTGTGTTGCGGATATTGTTCTGCATGGTTTATCCCCTCCTTTTATCGTATTGATTGATTCAGCAGGTTGTACCGGTGTGGTACTGCTTTGCTGTGAGATAAGCATACGAAAATCAGAGGAAAAAGGCATTGAGGGGAAATTGAGTTGGAATTGAGAAAAAGATGCAATATTTTTTGAGCTGAAGTATAATATCAAGTGTTAAGCCAATAGAAATAAAAAACGTTATTGCTAACGTGTATATAAGAACAAAGGAGTGAATTACATGATGTATAATCCACAACTTGATACATTTATCTGCGTTGTCGAAGCTGGAAGTTTTAGTAAAGCGGCAGAAGAATTATATATAAGTGCACCTGCGGTTATTAAACAGATAAATTCTTTGGAAAACAGCTTAAATTTGCAATTATTTGAAAGAACACACAGAGGTCTTATTATTACGGAAGCTGGTAAATCGCTCTATCAGGATGCAAAATATCTGATTCAATATTCAAAAGAATCGTTGATACGGGCGCAGGAAGCAATGAATCATAATGAAGAAATCATTCGTGTTGGAATATCTCCGATGACGCCACCGGAAGTTTTTGTGGAACTTTGGCCTAAGATACAGAAAATATATCCGGAGATGAAGTTTAAATTGATTACATTTGAAAATACACCAGAGAATGCAAGAGAGATACTGGCTAATATGGGAAAGAATATTGATGTGATAGCTGGAATCTTTGATGAAACAATGCTTGAACTCAGAGGCTGTGATGGCACTGAGATTTCAAGAGAACCATTTTGTGTGGCGGTATCAATTCATCACAGGCTGGCAAAAAAAGAAAAAATTACACTTGATGATCTGGCTGGAGAAAATCTTATGCTCATGCGAAGAGGATGGAGTTATTATGGCGATATGCTAAGGGATGATATGATGAAAAATCATCCTGAAATCAATATTGTAGACTTTAATCTGTACAATGTAGAAGCATTTAACCGATGCGAAAACAATAATGAGGTATTACTGGCATTCAAGAGCTGGGAAAGTGTTCATCCACTGATCAGAATCATTCCAGTAGAGTGGGATTATACTATGCCGTTTGGAATTCTTCATTCGAAAAAACCGTCCATTAAGGTTAAGCGGCTGATAAATGCTATTAACAAGGTAAAATAAAAATTGAATACATGCGAGTAGAAACCTAAAGGTTAATACTGAATAACAAAACGAGACTTCTAATGGAGTCTCGTTTTGTTATACTTTAGCTGAAGAGAAAATGGAGGATACTATATGCAGATAAAGAGGATAGCTCTTGGAGGAATCAACATGACTGTTATCATGTTCACGCCAACCTATGCCTGTGTCGGAACAAGTGACGGAATTGCATCATACAGAAGTATGGAAAATTATATTTCCCAGATACAACAAAATGGCCCAAATACAAAAATAGAAGTATTTAAAGGCCTTTCTCATGGATTTGGATTGGGAGAGGGGACTGTAGCAGAAGGATGGATTGATCGTGCAATATCTTTCTGGGAAGACAATATGAATGCTTTAGATAAGAGGATATGAAAAATAAACGATTTACAGCAAAAATATTGATAGATATAGGAATGACGATATGTTTGCTTCTTCTTATGCCATATAGTCTGCTCAGCGAGACTGCACATGAGTGGATTGGTATGGCGATGCTTGTGCTTTTTATTTCACATCACATACTGAATCATAAATGGGTGACCTCTGTAAGGAAAGGAAAATATAATGCGTTCAGAGTGATACAGACAGTACTGGTTATCATCATGCTTATTCTTATAATGGGTTCCATGATAAGTGGAATATTATTGTCAAATCACATATTTAAATGGATAAAGATTTCCGGAACATATATGACAGCCAGACAGATACATATGTTTTGCGCATACTGGGGACTGGTGGTGATGTCATTACATCTCGGATTTCATTGGAATATAGCGGTAGCAATGGTAGGACGATTATGGGAACATTTATCCGTCATCAGAACATGGGCAGCAAGATCTGTCGCAACCACAATTGCAGGTTATGGTTTATATGCATTTTACAGGAGACAGATAGGAGATTATCTGATTATGAGGATGCATTTTGTATTTTATGATTATGAAAAGGGGATCTTTCCTTTTCTGCTGGATTATCTGGCAGTAATGATATTGATAGCATTTATTGGATATTATAGTGGAGTGTTTCTAAAGAAAACAGGTAAGAAAAAACGAAAAGGTTCATACTGAAAGAAGGTGGTGTATTTATGGAAAAGCGGAAATTAGTACTTACAATTATTGGAGTTGTTATTTTAGGAAGATAAGCGGGAATCCTCGGTAATTCAATTGCCGAGATGAAAGCGTAAACTGTGCATATCTGCACATTA